>JAALKD010000075.1 GCA_011088215.1 Sphingomonadales bacterium
CCCCCCCCCCCCCTTGCACGCCCCCGGCCGGCGCCCCCACCTCGGGCGGGGCGAGATGGGTCCCTCCTGTGGTGGCGAAGGGCGCGACGGCGGGACCAAAGCTGTGGCTAACGTCGGCGGTTCACGGCGACGAATTGAACGGTATTTCGGTTATTCATGGGCTATTACAGTCTATCGATGTCGCGGCGCTGCGCGGTACGCTGATTGTTGTGCCCGGGGTCAACCAGCCCGGCATGAATGCCAATAACCGACATTTCGTGAGCTCGGACGAAGGCGGCAATATGGCTGATCTCAACCGTTTGTTCCCCGGTACGTTAGGCAGCGGCAATGCGGCCGAGCGATATGTGGGCCGACTTTGGCACAGTCTATTTAAAAACAACGCTGATTATGCCGTTGACTTGCATACTCAGACCCGAGGATCGGATTATCCGTTGTTTGTATTCGCCGATTTCCGAAACCCGACGTCGCGGCAGATGGCGTTTGATCTGTCGCCTGATCTGATCAAAAATGATCGCGGCCAGGACGGTACGCTCGAAACTGCGCTGATGCGAGCCGGGGTCCCGTCTGTTACCCTTGAAGTTGGTGGCCCTAAGCGCTGGCAGCCGGAATTGGTTGCGCGGTCTGTTGCGGGATTGCAAAATCTGATGAAGGGGCTCGATATGCTGGCGGGCGAGAAAGTCAAGCCGGTAATTGAGCCTGTGGTCGGCGCTACATCGGTCAATATTTACACGGATGTTGGAGGGTTTGCCTATATTCACGTTGGCCTTAAAGATCGGGTGAGCAAGGGCCAGAAAGTAGCAACAATGGTTGACGCATACGGCAGTGAGTTAGCCAGCTATTATGCGCCGCGTGACGGTGTGGTTTTATCGGTGGCAACAGACCCCCTAAGAGAACCGGGTACAATGCTTGTGCGTATATTGCATTAGGGGCCGTAGCGGCGTCTTGAAACCCGAAAAAATTTGAGTGAAAGTCAGTACCAATGCCGAAATCAAATTACGATACTTCATTGCCGTCCGAACATCCGCCAGTTCAACACGGTAAAACCGGACTTTTGCTGATGAGCCTGGGCACACCGGATGCGCCCACATACGCTGCTGTAAGAAGGTTTTTGGCTGAATTTTTGTCCGATCCCCGGGTAATTGAAACACCGCGTTTGTTGTGGTTGCCTATTCTTTACGGTCCCATACTGACCTTTCGGCCAGCCAAATCGGCCCGGGCTTATGCAAAAATTTGGGACTATGAGCGCGGCGAGTCGCCACTGAGAACTTATGCGCGGTCTCAATGCGAAAAATTGAGCGAAGCCTTCGGTGATGAATTAACCGTTGCGTGGGCGTTTCGATACGGCAACCCGTCGATTGCGGCGGGACTTCATGAGTTACAGAAAGCAGGGTGTGAGCGGATAATATTGTTCGCTTTGTATCCGCAGTATAGCGCGACGACAACTGCGTCCACCTTTGACAAGGCTTTTGAATGTTTGGGAAAAATGCGCTGGCAACCAGCGGTGCATACGGTAGCCCGCTACTGCGATGACCCGGACTATATTGCGGCGTTGGCTGATTCTGCAAAAACATCATTGGACACGCTTGATTGGAAGCCGGAAAAAATATTGATGTCCTACCATTCGATACCGCAGGCTTATTTCGACAAGGGTGATCCGTACCCTTGCCATTGCCGGAAGACATCGCGGTTATTTCAGGAAGCGGCTGGTTACAACGTAGACGAAATTGTCACCTCCTTTCAGTCGCGGGTGGGCCCAGCGCAGTGGGTCAGTCCTTATACTGACAAAATGGTCGACCAGCTGGCGGCAGATGGGATCAAGAAACTGGCGGTGATGGCACCGGCATTCTCTGCAGATTGTCTAGAGACGCTGGAAGAGCTGAACATGGAACTGCGGGAGCAATTCATGAAAGCTGGCGGCACGCTTTTTCACTACATCCCCTGTCTGAACGACAGTGCACGCAGTATGGATATGCTTGAGAAAGTTGTGCGCCGGGACGCTACAGGCTGGATTTGAGCGCTAAGTCGGCAGATGGTTTTATTGTTTTTCAAGGCCGGCTATGCCGGTCACTTCCACGAATATTTCCACCTCTCCGGCGTGCTCAAAAGTAAGCCGGAGCGGAAATAGCTGCCCTTGCTTAAGCGGTTCGTCCAAATTGGTCAGCATTATATGCAATCCGCCCGGTTCAAATGAAACTGTGGCTCCGGGGCGAATTTCTACGGTATCCTGCATTTCCATGCGCATAATACCGTCCTGCTCGGAAGAGCGGTGGATCATCGCCATTGATGCCCGGTTTGACCCGACAGACAGCAATTTTTCCACCTTTTCGGACAGGTTTTTAATGTCTAAATAGACAGCTGTGGACGCGGTGCGTGCCCCGGTTTTGCGCGCCCAAGCCTGTGAAATATCCAGGGCAGCGTGCGGCTCGGTACCGTGCGCAACCGCGGGCAAGGATACTGGCGTTAGCAGGATTAAGATATTGATCAGGATTTTTTTCATCGACGCACTTAGTCCGTTGTTTTCAAAACTTGACGCTATCTATGTCTAGTTTGTCAGCGACGTCAATGTCTTGAGGCAACTTGCCGCATCACTGTGAATTAGGCTGCGTCGGTGGCGCAGATAAGCTCGTGCTGAATTGCGGTTTCAAACGCTGAATGGCCAGCCACTGCTACCATTTTGAGTTTTGCCCATGGCATGGCTTTTGACAGTTCCCATGCGGAAATTGGCGGGCAAATCGAATCGTATCTGCCCTGGATGATTGTGGTTGGAATGCCAATTAGCTTGCCCGCGTCGCTCAGGATTTGATTGTCGGTTTTGAGGAAGCCCTGATTGTGAAAATAGTGGGCTTCGATGCGGGCGAAGGCGAGAGCAAACACAGGATCAACCGAGTGGGCGCGTTGCTCTTCATCGGGCACAAGTGTCACGGTGCTGCCTTCCCACAGGCTCCATTCTTTTGCGAATCTCAGTCGCGTTTCCTCAAACTCTGGTTCAGTAAGCCGTCGGTAATAGGCGCCGATAACATCATCGCGTTCGTCTTCTGGGACCAAACCGGTAAAGCGTGACCAGGATTCCGGGAAAATACGCCCCGTGCCGTCTTTGTAAAACCAATCCAGCTCGCGCTGGCGCATCAGGAAAATACCGCGCAGGATCAGGCTATGCATATGCTCGGGAAAAGCCTGAGCATACAAGAGTGCGAGAGTGCTACCCCACGACCCGCCGAACAAAATCCATTTATCAACGCCCAGCTGTGTGCGAATATGAGCCATGTCATCGATTAGATGCTGGGTTGTGTTATTTTCCAGCGATGCATGGGGTTTGCTTTGGCCGCAGCCGCGCTGGTCAAACAGGATGATCCGGTATTTGCTGGGGTTGAAGAAACGTCGCTGGATCGGGCTGCTGCCGCCGCCGGGGCCACCGTGGACAAATAAAACAGGCAAACCGTTGGGGTTGCCGGACTGCTCCACATAAATTCTGTGGTTGTCGCCGGTTGATATCCATTCTTTATGATAGGGCTGAATGGCTGGGTATAATGTCCGTAAAGCCGCTTTTCCGTCCGCGCGCAATTTTCTTCCTTTTTTTTAAGTCTAGCCGGGCTCTCGGTGTGTGACAAGTAGGTGCATGTGTTTGTTGCCATTCAAAACTATTTGGCACGGCCTTAAAAACGATGTAGATGGGATGACTTAGTGGGGAGCTCGAGCAGCGCGTGTGGAGGGCGCTAACGATTGTTTCACGGTGATTATTAGACAGAATCACTGAAAAAATGAGGTTATTATGCCACACGAACAATGTTTGCGCCTGAAGGATGAAGCCAAGGAAAGACTAAAAATTCTATTCCTGGCAAAGTGGGCCGAAGGCGACGGAACGCCGGACCACGAAGATGGAACCCATGCAACCTATCACTATGAGTTGCGGGAAACGCTGCGAACGATTGGTTTCAATGTAGAGGCGTGTGGTCGCTATGAACGCCTTTTTGAAGCTCAGGATTATGATTTTCTTTTCACGCTTTTTAATCGTGGCGGTTTCGTAAACAGCGAAATGCTCGCGCCGCTTATATCGTCCTATAACAATATACCCTATTTGGGTGCCAGCCCCATACTGCGTGGCTTGGGGGATGATAAGCATTTGATGAAATTGGCGGCCAAAAACCGCGGGCTTTCAACGCCCGATTGGGAAATATACCGCCGCGGCTGCCATGCAATTGACGCACCCAACTTCAAAACCGACAGGTTTGTAGTTAAGCCAAATGCAAGCTCTGCGTCCTGGGGTATCAAATCCGTTGAAACCTGGGCCGACGCTAAAGTTCATATCGACTATCTGCATTCGCTTGGCCACGACGCAATTGTTGAAACATTTGTCGATGGATACGAATTGGCAGTGCCCATAATTGGCGGAAAAGGTCCGTGGATATTGCCGATTGTGCGCTTTGTGGTCGACGACCCCCTGGCCATTCGTTCTTATGAGCAAAAGCGGCACCTGACACCAAGTGACGATGTTGTTCTTGAAATATACAATGAACAGCCGATTATCGACCGGTTGCACCAGCACGCAGAAAATATCCTGCCGGAAATATGGCCCTGTGACTATGCGCGCATGGAGTTTAAATATGATGCCAGCACCGATTCGCTGAATTTTCTCGAAATTAACCTAAGCTGTAATCTCCGGTCGAAAAAGGCCGTGCCATTTTCCGCGCGCGGAGCAGGGGTTGACTACCGGGAATTGATCGAAACGATTCTCTGTCATAGTATGCTGCGCCAAGGCCTTATCAGCTCGGCCGACCTTACATAGAGGATTTGCAGTTGAAAAAGTTCCATGCGGTTGTAATGGCAGCGCAGCGGGTTGGTGTTGTCAATGAATTGGCGGCTGACGCTGCTGTTTCTCATAAATGCCTTATCGATATGGCGGGGAAAAAACTGGTCGAGCATGTGCTGGACTGCCTTGATCAAAGCCCGGAAATTGAACGGGTAACCATTTCAATCGACCAATTGGATGTTATGGACGGCGTGCCCGCCTATGAGCGCATGAAGACTGCGGGAAAGGCGCGGGTGGTTCTCGCAGGCGCCGACCTTTATTCCAGCTTTGTGGCTGCGGTTGAAGGTGATGCGCTTTTGCCCGCACTGGTGACAACCGCAGACAATGTATTGTTGTCACCGCCTATGGTGGCGCATTTTTGCAGCGAAATTGAACGAACTCGCAGCCGTGCGGCTATAGCCATTACCGAAAAAAAGGTCCTTCTGGACGTTTATCCGGACGGGCAAAGACGATTTCACCGCTTTGCAGACAACGAATATTCCAATTGTAATCTATATGCGATCATGGACCGCGAGACCACGGATTTGGCCAGTGTTTTCCAGACCGGGGGCCAGTTCGCCAAGTCACTGTACCGGGTACTGAAGGCTTTTGGTGTCTGGAATGCAATTGCCTACCGGTTTGCTTTTTATAGCCTCGATAAGGGCATGGACCGTTTGTCAAAGAAGTTTAATACGTCGTTGGTCGCGGTGAGAATGCCGTTTCCTGAGGCACCAATTGACGTGGATAATTTTCGGTCTAAAAAATTGGCATCGGAAATCTTGGCGGACCGTCAAGCCGGATAAGTTTTGCGGGGTCCGGCGCAATCACATTTGTTTCGGTCGCTGCATAACCGCTTGCCAACACCGCTATTGTCGGCAAGGCTATGCATGATTTGGTTTAGCGATGCATTGAACGGGCGTGATCGGCGAACAGTGAATGAACACAGCAGCTCAAAATAATGACTTTGTCAGCATCGAAGGTGTCGGGAAGGAAACCCGTATCCTGTTGAAGGGCGACTGGGTTATTGAGAATGCGCATGCCATTGATCAGACCATGCGCGCGCTGTTTTCGCCGAAGTCTGCCGGTTCACAAAATCTATCATCTTCAATGCTGGATTGTGGTGGACTGGATAGGCTTGATACCACGGGCGCAGTGCTGGTGCGTCGGTTCGCGGGCAAGGTTGGTGAACACTGCGAAGCGACACTGACAGGCGTTCCTGAAGCTCATAAGTCTCTGTTGGATGTTATTACCTGTTGCCCGCCTCCCGCGCGCATGGAGCCTGAAACTCTTCCTTGGTATATTGTACCCCTTGCAGAAACCGGCGAAGCCTTTTGGATGGCGCTGCGCTCGTTCGCGCGCTTGCTTAGTTTCCTTGGCCTCGTGTTGACTAGATTGATAGGGTCAACCGTTGATCCGGGCCGGGTGCGACTCATACCGATTATCCACCAAATGGACACTACCGGTCTGCGGGCTATGGGCATTGTTGGCCTGATCTCCTTTTTGATCGGTGCCGTTATGGTTAACCAGGGGGCGATCCAGCTGGCACGGTTTGGTGCGGATATTTTCGTCATCGATATGATGGGTATTTCCCACCTGCGAGAGCTTGGCATTTTGCTCACTGCGATCATCATTGCGGGACGGTCTGGCAGTGCGTTTACCGCTCAAATCGGATCCATGGTCCTTAACGAAGAAGTGGATGCCATGCGCACGCTGGGCATGGACCCAATTGACGTGCTGGTGCTGCCGCGGTTGATAGCGATGCTGATTTGTTTGCCGCTTCTGGCGTTTTACGCGGATATTGTCGGCATTGCAGGAGGCATGTTGATGGCGTGGGTGCAGCTGGATATATCGCCTGGTAACTTCATCGTTTATTTCCGAGAAGAAATATCAGTTGATCATTTTTGGGTTGGCATCATTAAGGCACCGTTTTTTGCTGCAATTATCGCCACATGCGGTTGTTATCAGGGCTTGCGGGTCGAAGGCAGCGCAGATGCACTGGGCTCACGCACAACCAAAAGCGTGGTGCAGGCGATATTTTTGGTGATTGCCTTTGACGCTTTGTTTGCAATCTTTTTCACCAGTATCGGACTATAGGGGCGGACGATGGATGATATCGCTCAGAAACCAGGCACAGCACCGACGCCGGACGGTCATGATGCGATTATTAAGATTCGTGGACTGAAAACTGCCTTTGGTGAGCATGTGGTGCATGAAAACCTGGATTTGGACGTAAGGCGCGGCGAAATTCTTGGTGTTGTTGGCGGCTCCGGCTCGGGTAAGTCGGTTTTGCTACGCACGATCATTGGCCTGAATAAACAGGTTACAGGTACAATTGAGATTAATGGTCGTGATCAGGCATCACTTTCACGGAATGAAGAACGGGCGTCGCGCCAGGATTGGGGCGTTTTATTCCAGGACGGCGCTTTATTTAGTTCGCTGACAGTTGCCCAGAATGTGCAAGTGCCGCTGCGCGAGTATTACCACCTGCCGCTTGATGTGATGGACGACCTGGCGCGCAGTAAAATCACCATGGCCGGATTGCCGCTGGATGCAGCCTGTCAGTTTCCCTCCGACTTGTCTGGTGGCATGCGCAAGCGCGCGGCGTTGGCGCGGTCTTTGGCTCTTGACCCGCATGTTTTGTTTCTGGCGAACCGACAGCCGGGCTTGACCCGATCGGCGCGGCGGCGTTTGATGGTCTGGTCAAGGACCTAAGCCAGTCGCTTGGGCTGACGGTTTTTTTGGTCACCCATGATCTCGACACGTTATACAGAGTATGCGACCGTATTGCTGTGTTGGGAGATAAGCGAATTTTGATCAACGCACCGCTGGCCGATGTGGTGCAATTTGATCATCCGTGGGTAAAAGAATATTTTGGTGGGCCAAGGGCTCGCGCCGCTGGCATTGTTTAGCTCGCGAGTGATGTTGGTTAGGTAAGGAATAGGAAATAGCTGAATGGAAACACGGGCGTCATATGTGTTGGTTGGTGGATTTGTTCTCACCTTTCTGGCCGGGCTTGTAGCCTTTGCAATCTGGATCGCCAAAGTTGATCTGGACGCAGAGTACCGCGACTATGACGTTTATTTTGAAGGCACCGTCAGCGGCCTGCTGAAGCGCAGTATTGTTTACTATTCCGGTATTCCCGTCGGCGACGTACGCGATATTACGCTAGCGCCAGATGACCCTAGCAAAGTGCGGGTATGGATCAGGCTTCGGGCAGAAGTGCCGGTTAGTGATGCATCAATTGCGCAGTTACAGTTTCAGGGTTTGACCGGCGTTGCCTACATTGAGCTATCTGGCGGATCGCCAGACGCACCGCCGCTTGAACCTCATCCGGGTCAGGAGCGCCCGATAATTCAGTCGGCTCCGTCACCAATTCTGGCAATTTTTGAAAGTGCACCCAATCTGGTCAATGAAGCGATCCTTGCGGTTGGACAAATACAAAAACTGCTCAGCGACGAAAATATCGCCAGTGTTTCAGGCGTGTTGCGCAACAGCGACCGGCTAGCAGGCAATCTGGCGGATAGTACTGATGACTTGGAAACCATGGTTGCTGACGTGAAGGAAATTCTTGCGCAAACCAAAACTGCGGCTGCCAAAATCAATCAGCTGGTTGAAAACAGTAATGCCCTGATCGAAGACGATGCCAAACAATTGGTCACCGAGGCAATTACCACCATGCAGACCGCTACCACATTGCTGGCGCGGGTTGATGGTATGGTTGCGGCGAACGAAGGTGCTGTGACACAATTTGTTAATACCAGTCTGCCTGAGGTGTCCAGAATGATCCTGGATCTGCGGGTAACAGCTCGGAACTTGTCGCGGCTGATGAGCCGTATTGAACAAAATCCGGCCGGGGTGATTTTTGGCACCAAAGAAGCAGAATATGACCTTAAAAAGCGCAGCACCGTTGAGGATGGCAATTGATGGAAAATCCAACGCGAAATTTAACGAGTTCAAGTCGTGCCCATGCAGTTCGCAAACTGTTTGCAGGGGCAGCAGCGTTGATGCTGGCGAGCTGTGGGCCCTTGATATCATTTGGTGATGATGGCCCTGCCGACGATGTTTTCAGTTTGGAATATGATGGCGCAAACGTAAATACAAGCGACATGGCGACCATTATTTATGTGGAAGAACCGTTGATGAGCGACGGACTGGGCGGCGTTGATGTTGCTGTCGCCTTGGAAAACAGGAAACGCACCAGTTTGCAAGGCGTGCGTTGGTCGTCCAATTCAACAGACTTGATCCGTGATTATTTCATCCGTGCGATTGGCAGTGTGTCGGGTACGCGCTTGTTAGGTCAGGGTGCGATAGATGTGCAGGCAGGGTGCCGGCTTGGCGTGAAAGTTTGGGCATTTGAATTTGTGCCGGGAGTAAGCGCTGGCGATGACCGGGTTGATATTGAGGTCGAGTTTATTTTAATTCGCTATAATGATAACCGCTTAATCGGCCAGCCGACGTTCTCGGCATCGCCGCAAGTCAGTGCCGCAAACGGCGAGGATATTATCGACGCCTTCCACGATGGTATGACAAATATCAGTCGCGAGGCGGGAAAATGGCTCGCCCCGCTAGCGGGTGAGTGTGCGTTGGGCGAGTAGGTCGGCAGTTTCCAATAGGGTGTATGACGTTATTCGGGCGGCGGCAGGTTTTTTTGAAACGGTCGTTGACGGTTTTCGTGCCATGACCAGGCGAATATAGACGCCCCGATAGCTGCAACAAAAACAAACGGTGCGCCGGGCATTGCCTTGCTGAAAAACATTGCAGCCGCTATTGGCCCCGCAATACGACCGATTGACGAAAACCCGTTGGACAGACCGAGGGCGGCGCCTTGTATCCGCTGATCAGTTCGACGGGACAACAGGCTGTTGAGCGCGGGATAGCTGATTGTCAGCGCCCCCAGAACCAGCGGAAATCCAATCACGGCTGTTAGTATACTGGCAGGCCCAAAGACAATAATCAGGCAACCTACAATATGAAATACGGAACTCAGCTGCAATGAGCGAATTTCGCCGATCACGCGAAACAAAGGCTCAACCGCCCATATCTGAACAATAAAGACAAAAACCCCAACGCCCATTAACAAAAAGCCGACTTCCTGTGCCGTCCAGCCCAGCACGCTGTCGGCCCAGAAGGGGGCGATTGAAAAGCTTACGCTCTGGCCGGTTGCGGTCACGACAAACATGACAAAAAGCGACAAGCGGCCAGGGGCCATAACAATTGAACGCCAATGAGAATTTGGTGGCTGATCGCCGGTTTCGGCGAGCACTGCTGGCGCCGTCGCGGCATCGCCATGCGCTGGTGCGGCTTTGCCTGGGTTTGTTTCAGGCACATAGATTGCTGTCAGGACCATCGCTAAAAGCGACAAGCCGCAGGCAACCATGCCAGGTAGAAAAACGCTGGTTTCGCCACCAACCGTGCTGAGGTAGCCGCCGATACCAGGGCCGAATGCGAACCCAAGGCCGAATGCAGCCCCGACTTTCGCCATTGCTTTGCCGCGGCTTGCCTCGTCGCTCATGTCTGCCATTGCAGCCATTACTATGCCCACGTTGCCGGTCATGGCGCCAGACAAGGCCCGTGCCGCAAATACCATCCAAAGGGTCGTCGAAAAAGCCAACAGTAAATAGGCGAGTGCGGCACCAAAAAAAGTTATTGCTAGCGCTGGTTTGCGACCAATCCGGTCAGAAATGCGGCCCCACATGGGGCCAAAGGTAAAGGCGGCAAACGCATAGACCGATATCAATGTCGTGCCGGTTAGGGTATCGCCGCCATATGAATTCGTTAGAAATGGCAAGATGGGCACGATCATGCCGAACCCGACCAAATCAATGAAAATTGCCAAAAGAATTACTGGCATAGGACTAATCTTTCCGGGCCGCGAAAGTGTTAATAGGGGCGACAGAAATAACCGTATCGCAAGTTTGCCACATTGACATGTATCGTCTGAATTCCTGTGAAGCTTGCTTGGTACCAAACCGCATATAGTGTTAAACACAGAAAAGCTATTCAGACTATTGGTTATTTATGGCCATTGGTTTTTTGATATGAAGGAATTGACGTGCGGCCCGACGTATTGTCATTAGATCGCTTTTACCGAAGCTCGGTTGGTGCGTCTGTCAGCCAGCTGGTCCACCAGTGTGTCCAGCCCATGTGGAAAGCACCAACTGCGCCTCTATACGGTTTGGGGTATCCGTTGCCCTATATGGATCTGTCCGCTGTTCAATCGAGCAGCGAAAATTCTGGAAATCTGGGTTTTGCATTAATGCCAGCGGCCCAGGGGGTTTGTCATTGGCCGTCCATGAAGGCGAGCGCGACGGCACTGGTGGACGATTACCATATGCCGATTGCAGATTCGTCGGTCGAGCGTTTGCTGGTTATCCATGCGCTTGAGCACAGTGACCGCCCTGCGCATCTGTTCCGCGAAATATGGCGCATACTTGCGCCCGGCGGGCAGGTAATTGCGGTGGTACCGAACCGACGCAGGACTTGGTCGGCGCTCGATACAACACCGTTTGGATACGGCCAACCCTACTCGCGTTCACAGATATCATCACTGATGCAAGACCAGATGCTGCCAGCGGAAAAATGGGACACCGCACTTATGGTGCCACCACTGAAGTGGCCGGGTGCAGCCGGTATGATGAAGGTGATGGAGCGAAGCCTTCATTCGATGGGTAAAAACCTGGGCGGTGCGTTGATTGTATCGGCTCGTAAGCAGGTTTATGGTGCTTTGCCTGAAGTCAAGGGTAGGAAACAGGTGAAACCAGTTTATACCGGATTACCGATAAACCGGTGTGATCAGGCAACATCAGCGATGAAATTCGCCGAAAAGTCCAAATAGACGTTGTTTTATTATGTCGTGATCTATATTTTTTATATTATAAAATTTCAAAACTAATCTTGTGTATCCAGTAACACGTGACGCCAACGGAGAGAATTTATGAGCGATAAACCAGCTGATTCAAGCATGGAAGAAAGCCAGGAAATGGCAATCAGACAAGTGGCTAATGCATTGCACCGCTTGAATGACGCTGTGATCGGCGCGGTAAGCAAGGGCGTGACTGTAGAACTGATGCGTGCATCGCGCTACCACAATGAAGAAGGCTCATGGGGTGATATGCTTGTGCCTATTATCCATAAGCAGGATTAACCGAAAAACGAGTTATTAATGACTGATATAGCGACACCCAAACTTGCGACCGCAGACGTTTGCGATGCACTGGGTGAGGCTGTGTTTGCCATCCCTATTATCTTTGCTGATTATGGCGGACGGCGGGATTTTGCAGGCCCGGCTGTCACTATCAAAACACTGGACGATAATTCTGCGCTAAAAAAACTGGTTGTCACACCCGGTGAAGGCCGGGTGATTGTCGTCGACGGCGGCGGCAGCCTGCGCACCGCTCTTATGGGCGGCAACCTGGCTGCAGACGCCGCCCGCAACGGCTGGGCCGGGGTTGTTATCAACGGCTGCGTGCGCGACCTGCATGAAATTTGCCGTGAGGACATCGGCATTAAGGCAGTTGGCACCTGCCCGCGCAAAAGCGTGAAGGCGGGACGAGGCGACAAAGACGTTGATCTGGGGGTCGGCGGTATCGTGATCCGGCCAGGTTACTGGATTATCGCCGACAGCGACGGTGTCGTGGTTTCGCCCGAGTTGCCGTCGCTTTAGCGGCCATTGCTATTCAACAAAAATAGGGCTTGATCAGCAAACCAGTTGGCGCGCTTAAGGCCCATTCTCAGGCGTTTGCCGTCTTTCTGGTGTGGCACAAATTTCACCAGTTCGATATCTTCTTCCACGATCAGGTCGTGTAGGTCGAGAATAGTGCAGAAATGAATATTTTCGGTATTGTACCAGGTGCGCCGCAGGGCTTTTGTAACCGGCATGCGCCCCCGCCCAGCAGGCTTAGCCGCACATGCCACTGGCCAAAGTTGGGAATGGTAACAATGGCTTTTTTGCCGATACGTAGCAGTTCAAGCAATACGGTTCTTGGCTGGTGCACGGCTTGAAGGGTGCGCGAAAGTATCACCGTGTCGAAACTTTGGTCCGGATATTCAGCCAGATCATTGTCGGCGTCCCCTTGAATAACTGAAAGGCCGCGTGCCACGCACTGGTTCACACCGGTTTGGCTGATCTCAATTCCGCGCCCATCGACGTCCTGGGTTTGTACGAGGAAATCCAGCAGTTCGCGGTCAGCGCAACCAATGTCCAGAACTCGGGTGCCGGGCTCGATAAGATCGGCGATCAGTTGCAGGTCTGGGCGAATGGGTTGTGGCATGTTCATTGCTCACCCTCCGATGTGCGGTTCGGCGCGTATGTGCGTTCAGCGCTGGCGAGGAATCCTTCCAACATTTTATCCATCTCTGCGTTTTCCAGGAGGAACGCATCGTGACCGTGGGCTGTTTCGATTTCGGCGAAACTGACCGGGACCCCTGCCGCATTGAGCGCATGAACTATGCGTTTGTTTTCAACGGTGGGGTAGAGCCAGTCAGACGTAAAACTGATGACACAACAGCGAACATCGCGCGCACCGATAAAGGCGTCGGCCAATCGGCCACCATAGCGGCTGGGGATATCCAGATAATCCATCGCACGGGTGATATAGAGGTAACTGTTGGCGTCAAACCGGTCGACAAAGGTTGAGCCCTGATGGCGCAAATAGCTTTCCACCTGAAAATCAGCGTCAAAGCCGAAGGTGACCTCCTCGCGTTCCTGCAAGTTGCGGCCAAATTTCTGGGTCAGGGCATCCTCGGATAAATAGGTAATATGTGCGGTCATGCGCGCAACTGACAAGCCTTTGTCGGGCGGACTATTACCGTCGTAATAGCGGCCTTGCTTCCAGTTGGGGTCGGCCATTACCGCCTGACGGCCTACCTCGTGGAAGGCGATATTTTGCGCGGTATGGCGAGCAGCCGACGCTAGCACGGCGGCGCTGTGAATCCGCCGAGGAAAGGTTGTTAGCCACTCCAGTACCTGCATGCCGCCCATGGAACCGCCTATCACCATCAATAGCTTTTCAATACCCAAAGCGTCCAACAGTGCGGCCTGCACCCGCACCATGTCGCGTATGGTGATAACCGGAAAGTCGATGCCCCATGGTTCGCCGGTTTCAGGGTTGGTTGATGAAGGCCCGGTTGAGCCCATACAGCTGCCAAGAACGTTGGAGCAAACTACGTAATATTTGTTGGTGTCGATCAATTTATCGGGGCCGATAATGCGCGCCCACCAACCAGGTTTGCATGTAACAGGGTGCGGGCCAGCGGCATATTGGTCGTCGGTCAAGGCGTGGCAAACAAGAATGGCATTGCCGCCGTCGGCCGCCAACGTACCGTATGTCTCAAAAGCCACATCAACAGGTGAAAGCGCTGCGCCACCGTCCAGTTTAAGCGGTGCGTCTTTAAATAGGGTCAGGCTGTTGATTTCGCCTATTGTCACCGTCTGCTCCCGGTCGGCTTTGTCTCAGTTTGCGGTCTGAATGGTTCCTGTAGTTTCGGCGACAGCAAAGCCTTATGGCTGGCACTTGTCAACAGGTACAAACTTTCCTTTGCCTTTAGCAGGTTTGCGGTCTAACTGTAGGCGAGTTTTTGATATAGTATTTTGGCCAGATGTGGCTGCCTTGTTAGGCTAGCGGCATTGACCGAGATGCACATGGAGTTTGAGATGACAGCACCAAAAGCACACAGCTGGATTGCAGGCATGGCACCTTATGTGCCCGGCAAAGCCAAGGTTGAAGGTGTTGCCCATCCGGTCAAGCTGTCTTCCAACGAATGTGCGTTTGGTCCCAGCCCGGCGGCGCTTGAGGCTTTCGCTCAGTCAGCCGAGCAGATTCTGCGTTACCCAGAGGCCGATTCAGCCGCCTTGCGCAGTGCAATTGCTGGTGTTCACGGCCTGGACGAGGAGCGCATTATATGCGGCGCTGGCTCCGACGATATTTTGACCCTGCTGATCCATTCATACGCCGGTCCCGGCGATGAGGTTATTTATTCGCAGTATGGTTTCATGGTCTATCCGGTGCAAACAACAGCCGTTGGTGCCACCGGTATCGCCGTGCCCAACAAAAACTGGGCCGCCGATGTGGACGGTATTCTGGCGGCTGTTACCAGTAGCACCAAGCTTGTCTTCATCGACAATCCCAACAACCCCACCGGAGCCTACCTGCCGTGGCCTGAGATTGAACGCTTGCACGCTGGCCTGCCGGAAAGTGTTGTGCTGGTGCTCGATGCTGCTTACGCCGAATGTGTCACTGCCGCTGACTACAGCGCTGGTGCAGAGCTGGTTGAGCGCGCCGACAACGTGATGATGACCCGCACATTCTCCAAAATGTACGCACTTGCAGGCCTGCGGGTTGGCTGGGCGTACGGCCCGCCCGCGATAATCGATATTTTGAACCGCGTGCGCATGCCCTTTAACGTATGCCTGCCGGGCCAGCCAGCTGCCATTGCAGCCGTTGAAGATACCGGGCACCTGGCACAGTCCGTCGCGTTCAACCGGGAATGGCGAGCAGCAATGACCGCCGCGCTTGATGCCATGGGCCTGGACGCTGTGGACAGTCAGACGAATTTTATTCTGGTAGGGTTTCCTAAAGACAGTGCTCATGATGCTAGTGCTGCCAATAAATTTTTGGCCAAAAACGGCTATATTGTACGTGCACTACCATCCCTGCCGCACCATCTGAGAATTTCGGTGGGTAAGGCAGAGCAAAATCAGGCGGTGTTGACTTTGTTGGCTGAGTTTATGAACGGATCACCCCAATGAGCGACGCAGCGCCTATCATAAGAAAACTTGCGATCATTGGCGGCGGCCTAATTGGGTCTTCGGTTGCGCTAGCAGCGCGAGACAATGGCGCAGCTGCCGAAATTATCATTGCTGACAGCAATGCCGCCAATTTGGCGAAGGCACGCGAGCTAGGCCTTGCTGACGGCTACCATGGTACGGCATTGAGCGCCGTAGAAGGTGCTGATCTGGTTATTTTGGCGGTGCCTGTGGGCGCAATGCCAGGCGTTGCAGCTGATATTGCGTCGGGCCTTAAGGCTGGTACGATTGTTAGTGACGTGGGATCGGTAAAAAGTAGCGTCTTGAAGTCGCTCTCGCCGCTGGTTCCAGCGGGTGTTCACCTCATCCCGGGTCATCCGGTTGCGGGCACCGAACAATCAGGCCCCGAAGCGGGCTTTGCCAGCCTGTTTGATGGCCGCTGGTGTATTTTAACGCCCCCAGAAAACGTTGACGCGGTGGCGCTTGAGGCACTGTCGGCTTTCTGGACCAAACTGGGCAGCAAGGTCGACATCATGACCGCTGACCATCATGACTTGGTGCTGGCAATCACCTCGCATGTACCGCATCTGATCGCCTATAATATTGTCGGCACAGCCAACGATCTGGAAACCGTGACCCGCTCGGAAGTGATTAAATATTCCGCCGGCGGCTTCCGTGATTTTACCCGCATTGCTGCCTCAGACCCGACCATGTGGCGCGACGTATTCCTCAACAACAAGGATGCGGTTCTGGAGATGCTGGGCCGTTTCAGCGAAGACCTGACCGCCTTGCAGCGCGCTATTCGTTGGGGGGACGGGGATGCTTTGTTCGACCTGTTCACCCACACACGGGACATTCGCAAACGCATTATCGATGCCGGGCAGGACGACGACGCACCTGATTTTGGCCGACCTCACGATTCGTAGCTCAGCAAGACCCAAGGCTACTTTACCACTTATCAATTCTTGGTAGCGACAGGATTTTCCGGTCGCCCAAGATCGCTGAACCGTTCTGCATCATCAAGGCTGCCCCGTTTATAGGTGCGTTGCCCACAGATACACCCAGCCCAGCCATGGATTTTTTGAATTCGCCCCAGTCTTTAACGTTAAGCGCGGCGCTGCCCAGCGGTTTGAAATTTTCGTCTAGTGTCACGTCGCCGTTAAGCGTGACCACATTGCTGCCGACGTTCCATTTCAAATCGTCCAGTTCCAACAGGCCGCCGTCATCGCGCCAGCTGCTCAGCTGTTCAACCGACCCATCCCGGATGCCAGGTCCGCTAATACCGCCTGCAATCTCCAGTGTGTCCTTGCCCGTCTGAGCGTAAAACTTGAGTTCCAGTGTACGTTTTTCGTAAAGCCCGCTGTTAGCGGTGCCGCCACCATTATCCTTGCCGATTAGTAAGCTCCAGGCATCCAGCTGCGGCAGGCCGCCCGGCGACCGCAGGGCCATGTCCTTGGCCCCGTCCGAATCTATTTTAATTACCAGCTTGTCGCCAGCATGAACGCGGTAGCTGGCCTGAAGGAAATCTTCAGTGAAAGCGATTGTGCCGCGCCCCAGCACTGTCGTTACTTCGTTGGCCTGCGCGATCCAGTGATCGGGCGTCCAAAGGTGGGACACCAGAACAAGAGTGCCTGTCTCCAGCTTTAGTCCGGGCCGCCGCGTGCTAACGGCCAGCCCGTCAATTTCCAGTATCAGCCGGTAAGGAAAGCCGGACAGAGTTATTTTGCCGTGCTCTACGTCCAGTCCCTGATCAAACCATCCGGAAAGAGTTGCTGCCGCCGCTTTTTGGGTGCGAAACCCGACAGTGTACCAAAGGGCGGTATAACCAAGAGCAAGCAGAACCAGCGTGGTGATGATGGCCCTCAGCTTATATACTCCAGACATCTGATTTTTCCTTGGTTTACAAGTTTGCAGGCATTTACTACGCCGAGAGCGCGCTGCCAGCAATGGTAACGATGAATTTGGTATATTCCACGGCAATGGCCTGAAGTGAGATATCAGCGGCAACCGGATGTGGGATTATTTCGCAATTTGGTAGCGCATTTTGCAGCAACAACATACTGCGCCGCATGTGATAATCGGCTGTCACCAGATAAACCGATTTATAGCCGTTGCTAGTGGCCCAGTTGGCCGACTTCTCAGCGTTGTCGATGGTGTCAACTGACGCCCGGTCCAGATCAACACAGCAATCGAACAGCTCCTGCGGTGCATTGGTAACCAACCGAAGGTCTTTATCGGCGACCAAGGGGTGAACGCCCGACACCAAAAGTCGCGCGCCTTTTTTTTCTGATAACAATTGTAGACCAGCCTGCAACCGTCCCTTACCGCCGGTTAAGACGATAATGCCGTCAGCGGTTGCGCCTGATGTTGAACGGTCTAGTTTCGGCAGTGTTGCGGCAAAAATTGTCAGGCCAACGCTCCATGCTGCGACAGAAAAAACCATCGCCGCGACGATCATTTTGGTCAGCAATTTGCCCTTTAGCTGCATGGTTTTCCTACATCATGTCGCGCAACGCGCTTCGTACCGTTAATCGGGCAGTCGACATGGTCAATATAGCAGCAACTAGCGGCAGCGCCAAAAGCCATATGCTGAAGCCCTTTTCTGACGCAAGCGACGAAACCAACCCTTCGCCTAATTCGGTTGCCATTGATGACACAGTCCATAATGTAATCGCCGCAAAAGCGATGCCGAAGATGCCACCTTTTATGCCGTGCGCCAGATAGCGCAGGTCGAAGGCACGGCAAATTACACTGTCGTCTGCTCCCATCAAATGCATGATTGCGATCGGTTCGGCGTGGGTTGCCAGCCCCGCCCGGCGGCCGAAAACCACCAGGGCGGGGGGGGTGGTGGGTTTGTTTTT
>JAALKD010000147.1 GCA_011088215.1 Sphingomonadales bacterium
CGTCTGATGGGCCGTCTATAAAAGCATCAGGTTGGGGTAGCTGGGCAGTTACTGTTCAGGAACCTAACCCAGTTAATCGGTGCAACAACTCTGTTGATCGCCGCTTCACAATCCGCTCACGCCACAACTTACAAAGATGTAAATCTTGGCGGAGTTAATCTCAGCGCCTGGTGTCAAAAAACCCACGGCAAAGCCTTCAAGGCCAAACTGATCAAGAAAAATGCCGGTGGCTGGACTTGTGAGCAAAGCGCCGGAAACCGTCGGCCAATCTTTGTTGGTAAAGCCTGCAAGCTGCAATATGGTAGCCGCTCATACAAAGCCAAAGCACTCAACTGGAATAATCCATATTCATGGCGCTGCATTGGTCGCAAGGCCGTTGTCACAATGCGCGGGGTCAACCTTACCCCCTGGTGCAAAAAAGTATATGGCAATGCATTCAAGGCCAAGTTGATCGAGAAAAATGCCGGTGGCTGGACCTGTGAACAAAGCGCCGGAAACCGTCGCCCAATCCTCGTCAGCAAGGCGTGCAAACTGCAATACGGAAACCGCGCCTATAAGGCCAAGGCTCTCAACTGGAATGATCCTTATTCCTGGAAATGCCTGCTGCGCTAGTCAATACAATCATACAATATTGGAGAGGGGCCGAGTGATAAACCGGCTCCTCATTTATTTGCGGGGGCCAGACTTCTCTTAGCCGCTAATTCATATTTGGCTCAATAAGCCCTCATTTTCATTGATTCCTCCAGGATGACCTTGTCCACGACAAGTATCCCCGCAAGCGTGACCATGTAGGAAAAATTGTCCTTTTATAACAATAGTTTAAAGTTTTTCTTTGCTCCTGAATGAAAGATGAACGAGCCGTTCCGTAAGCATTCATCGAGAGCATGTGAAACTGGTTTGATCAACAGCGAAACTCAATTAGTGGGAACACATCATGTCAAACGTTAAAGTCATTTCAGCTCTCGTGCTGTCAATTGCAATTCTTTCTGCACAATCGCCAGCACAAGCAAGCCTCAATCCAACCGCGCCTGAAGGTGTTATTCTTCAGAGCAACACCAACTTGATACCGCTCGATATTGTCGGCGGAATTAAAACAAGCACCGCCACCGCCTCCCAAGGCGAGACAATCCAAGTCTCGTGGAGCATTAAAGGCGCCTACAAAAAAGCCAAACGGGGCGTTAAGAAGGCCGGGCGTGCAACCGGGCGTGGCATCCGCAAGGCCAACCGGGTGGTTATGCCATCGGAAATCCGCAATGGTGCAAGCAAGGCATATCGCGTAACCAAAAGGAAGGTAAAGCACGTTATTGCTCACCCATACGGCAAACGTTGTAAGCCGAACAAATACCTGCAGCCGGTGTGCTCCGTTAAGGGCAAAAGACAATCAGTAAATATTCACGACCATCGGAACTAAGATTTAAAAGGAGGGGTTGTCCAGATCCCTCCTTTGAGCATCTGGCGGGTATGTTTGTCCGCGTTGCCCATGCTCCAGGATACCAATTGACAGAAATGGTCCTGGCTCCTGCGATCTGCTAGAATTGCTGGCAAACGCATGAGAGACAATGATGACTGAACCACCGAAGCATCAAAACCTGTTTATTGAAGGTCAGTTCCTGCACTTGATGTGCCTGCTCGGGCTGGTTATTGGCCTCTATCTGGCTTCACACCTGCAGGGGTTTCATTCGGGCTCATTCCTTGGTTTGTCAACAAACACCTGGATCGTTATTACGGTTGCAGATGCCATTGCGCATCAGGTCTATGTGTGGCTGTGCTGGCGTCTGGAGCTGGATGGTCAGCGATTGACCCGCAGGTTTGGAGATCAGGCCTTTCGACTTTATCAGATTGGTTTTTCGATACTGATGATACTGAGGCCGGTACTGGCCTTTGCCCTGGCGTGGTCAAACCGAGGCTCACTGCCAATTGATCCGTGGATTGGATACATCATCGGTATAAGCCTGTTGTTGCCGTCGATTTATCTCATGTATTGCGCAAAGCGATATTTCAGCTTCGAAAGAGCCTTTGGCATCGATCATTTTGACGCTTCCTATCGCAACCTGCCGCTGGTTAGAGAAGGGATATTCAAATGGACGCCTAACGCCATGTATGTGTTTGGTTTCTTCATGTTGTGGGCACCGGCATTCCTGTTTCAATCAATTGCCGCGCTGATGGTGGCGGCGTTCAGCCATATCTATATCTGGGTACATTACTACTGCACCGAACTGCCCGATATGCGTCGCATATACGGCTGAGCCCATTTTCAGGTGTCAGCGGCTGATCTGGCTGACCATTTCCCGAATTTCAGATTCCGAAGTCTCAAATCGACCGCCGGGCGGGTCGAAGTCGGAAAATGCCACATCGCCCGGCACCCTGACGTTGCAGGCGACATGCACTTCATGGACCCCGGTAACTGCCATCACCTCTGCGACATTGTCGGCCGTCAATCCACAACCCGGCATAACCGATAGTCTGCCGGCCGCTCGCTCCACCATTAGCCCAATCAAAGGCGCACCGTCCGGTGCCAATGGCTCCGCACCGGAAGTCAGCACCCGTTCAAATCCCAATTCTATTGCCTGATCCAGTGCAACCAAAGGTTCAGGCACCACGTCGATCACCCGGTGCAGGGTTT
>JAALKD010000076.1 GCA_011088215.1 Sphingomonadales bacterium
CCCCCCCCCCCCCCCCCCCCCCCCCCCCCCCCCCCCCCCCCCCCCTCCCTACCCGCCGCTCTTCCGATCGATTTAGCCTATGCTGGCGACACGCCCAGCTTTTTAAACAATGCCATATCTTTGTTATTTTCAGGATTCGGTGTTGTCAGCAGTTGTTCGCCGTAGAAAATTGAACTGGCACCAGCAAAGAAACACATTGCCTGCAACTCTTCGCTCATGCTTTGACGACCAGCTGAAAGGCGCACTTCTGCCATCGGCATCATGATCCGCGCCGCAGCAATGGTGCGTACAAATTCAAACGGGTCCAATTTTTCTACGTTTTCCAGCGGTGTGCCCGGTACCGCGACCAACATGTTTATCGGCACGCTGTCGGGGTGTTCTGGCAAGTTCGCAAGTGTGCGCAGCATACCTGCCCTGTCGGCCCGCGACTCGCCCATGCCAACGATGCCGCCAGAACATACATTAATGCCAGCCGCACGCACCCGCTCCAACGTATCGATTCGATCCTGGTAACTGCGGGTCGTGATGATTTTGCTGTAATATTCTTCGGAGGTATCAACATTGTGGTTGTAGTAATCAAGGCCAGCTTTTTTCAGTTCTGCGGTCTGATGGTCAGTTAGCATGCCAAGGGTCATGCAGGTTTCCAATCCCAGTTCCTTCACGCCCTGCACCATAGCAACCAAGCTGTCCAGGTCTCGGTCTTTGGGGCTGGTCCATGCGGCACCCATACAATAACGCGAGGCCCCGCCGTCTTTGGCTTTTTTTGCGCTGGCAACCACCCGTTCCACTTCAAGCAGTTTGGTTGCGGTTAGCCCTGTGCCTGTTTGATGACTGGAAGCCTGTGAGCAATAAGCGCAATCTTCTGCACAGCCACCGGTTTTGATGGAAATCAGCTGCGACAATTGCACTTTGTTCGGGTCATGATAGTGGCGGTGTACTTGTTGCGCTTCATAAAGAAGATCCATCAAAGGTCGGTCAAAAAGCGCCAGAATTTCTGATTGAACCCAATCGCGGCGAACCACAGGAGTGGTCGAGGATTTAATTGTCGCTGGCGATGCCGCAGCAGATGTTGTGGAAATAGTCATTCAAGAGAGCTTTCTATTACTGACAGTCAGGGTTCAATGCGAGCGCAACTTCGCGGCACTGCCGGTGCTAGTCAAGTCAAATATAGGCACAATTGGTTCTATCTCGACGCACCTAGGTCAAAAATATCGGCAAGCTTTACCTACCTCGGCAATTTACGCACCGGTTTCGCTGATTGTACCACCAAAAATATTCAAAAAGTCCGGTGATACAGGGAGTTTGCATCAAAGTATCTTTTGGCACGCAGGTTGCAGAACCAATAACAAACCCGATTTTACCTAGATCAAATTTAAGTTGGAGAAGACACATGCCGCAGCAATTACCCTTCGATCCCGATTTTTATTTCGGACTTGTTGCCGACAATCTTCTGAAAAATTTTGGCGCTCAGGCTCTTGGCTATGCCGATGAGGCCCTTTCAAAAATGAGAGCTATCGGCGACGATGAAGGGTTTGATATATGGCTCGAGATACATGCCCAACTGACAACAAAAGCAACCGTTGATTTCCGTCCTGCCGGCGCAGTGTTGCACTAGCCACGACAAAAAATGATTTAGTAAGCAAGGCCTCTCTCAGCACCCACACCCAACTGCCTTGCTTGCGACCGGAACACACCCAATTCCGGTCAAAGGCCCACCCCAAAAGGGTGGGCCTTACCCATTTAGGGGCATTCGCCGACTGCATTGACTCACCCAGTTCAAACTGCCTGCGACGATTTGTTAACCGCCTATTGAGACTTTCTGGTTTAGACTTATGGTGTGCGCCGCGTTACACAAACTGGCGTCTAACTAATTCATCAGCTTACCAGCAGGACAGTCAATGGGACGTGAGAAACCAGAAACACTTGATGTTACAGGCTTGCTTTGCCCGCTGCCGGTTCTGCGCGCGCGTCGAAAACTGGATTGTCTCAATGAGGGCGACACCCTCGTGGTTACAGCGTCAGACCCCGCGTCGGTACAGGATATGCCTGCTTTTTGCAGTATGGCTGGCCACAAGCTGGTTATAGCCCATGAAGTAGATGGTGCCTTTATTTTCGAGATTGAGAAAGGGCTTGCACCCAAGTGATGCGTTTTGTCGTGTCCCGGTGATTATTTCTTGCCGCCCAACACCCCTGCAAGCCAACCGGCAGTAAGCGCCACCAACACCGCAACCAAGCCATACCAAAAGGGATAGCCGTGGGCAAAGTCATAAGCCGCGCGCTCAAAGCCTTCCTTGTCAACTGCAAGCATAATCCGGTTGCGCGCTTTTATAGTGCCACCCTTAAAAATGAATGTTTCTACCTGAAAATCACCAACCGGCACGTTTGCCGGTAAACGGATATCTGTTTTAAAAAGCCCCTCGCCGATATGAACAACGCTGTCCTGCTCCTGACGAAACAGGCCTTGGTTTGATTGCAACCTAAATAGGGCCGCGCGAAAGTCACTGCTGGGTGCCGCGAGGCCGCGCGGTGTTATGGCAAGCAGTGGCAAATGGTCGAAGCCAATGCCGTAACTTGCAAACACAGCATTACTGGCAATATCGGCAAGCGGACGTGAGGCAGCGACCGCATAATAGCCGGGTGCCGCAGGAAAGGTAAGGCTGTCGCTGTTGATCCAAATTGGACCAACCTGTGCTTTTTGGCGAATAACGGTTTGTGCTTCGGGGCCGCGCACTACAATAACTACATCGAAATCATCATTGACCGGGTCCACTGCGGACGAACCAACAGCGCCGAACAGAATAAGGTCTGCGCCGTTGAAGCTATAGCGAATTTCGATACGCTTGTTCGAAAGGTCCGTCACCAGGCCAATAGCGGGCTGGCCAACGAACATGAAAAGAGCAAACAAGGTTATCAAGCGTAACTTCTGCATCAGTGCGACCCCGCTTCGCCGACACTGAACAACTCAGTCGGCTCAACAACCAGATCAATACCCATTTTCGCGCAAACCAGTAAAACCATCAAAGCCAGCAAGGCACGGAGCTGTTCGCCCTTAAGCTTTAAGCCCACACGCGCGCCCATCTGCGCCCCCACAACAGCACCGACAAGCAACAAGACTGCCAGGAAAATATCGACAGTTTGGGTATTAACTGAATGGAAAATGGTCGTCAGCGCGGTAACAAATATAATTTGAAACAAGGAAGTACCAACTACGACGTTAGTCGGCATGCCCAGCAAATAAATCATCGCCGGCACCATAACAAAGCCGCCTCCTACGCCCATAATCGCCGCCAGAACGCCGACAAACATGCCAATAGCAAGTGGCAACAGGGCCGAAATATAAAGCCGGGATTTACGAAAACGCATCTTGAACGGCAAGGCATGGATCCAGGCTTTATGCCGATCTTCCCGAGGTTTGATTTTTGGTTTTATGCCTTTTCGCTGACGGATAATCGCCCGCACGCTTTCCCAGAACATCAAGCCGCCGACCGAACCCAGAAACAACACGTATGCGAGGGAGATCATCAGATCCACCTGACCTAACGAGCGCAAATAAGTAAAAACCTGCGCGCCGAAGAAAGAGCCTACGGCACCACCAGCGATGAGCACCATACCCATTTTCACGTCAACGCCCTGCCGTCGCCAATGGGCCAGCGCACCAGAAACCGAGGCTGCTGTAATTTCATTGGATTCAGTCGCCACCGCCACTGCGGGCGGGATGCCCATAAAGATCAGCAGCGGTGTCATCAGGAAACCACCACCAACGCCAAACATGCCCGACAAAAACCCAACAACTGCGCCCATGCCGATGACAAGAAAGATGTTCATCGACAGTTCGGCTATGGGAAGATAAAGCGGCATTATAAACGGTCATCCTGATTGGTCAGGGTGTATAGGGCAGATGGCACCCTATTCCTAATTCTGTGGTACCTAATGTCCGGCCAAATTGCAACGAATGCCGTGGCTCTTGGCCATTCTACATGCAGAAAGATAGAACTATGCGCCCTTGCTGTTACGCCGTCCGTGTCTCTCGAGTGCATCTGCCATGGCTGGACCGATATTCCCGGTAACCCACAAGCCAAACATCTTATAGTCACCCATAAGCGACCAACGGGCATAATCAAACGTAGCCGGACGATTTTTCTCAAACACGAAATGCCCCACCCAGGCAAAGCCATAACCAACAACTGGGAAGGCAATCAGCAGCAACCAATTTTGGCTGTATAGCGCAAAAGCGACAATCAACGTGGCAAGAGTGGTGCCCATGTAATGCAAGCTTCTGCAAATGGGGTTTGCATGTTCAGCCAGATAATAGGGGAAAAATTCGGAAAAACTGTCGAATTTCGGGGCCATTTTACATCTCCATCACGGCATCAAGCTATATGTAGCAAACAAAGCCTTACCTGCAGTGACCCTTTGGCACCAGCAATTTTGAGTTGGCTCAGCCTAAATATAGTGGAATTTCAGCTCCATAGCAAAAAAGGCATGCCGCGCACTTGACGTTTACGTTAACGTAAACTATCTAATGAGTCACATTAAACATCGCGCTGCGGGACCCCTAAACATGAATGCACCAGCAAAAGTCTCTGCCGCAAGCCGCACTGGCGACAACACCAGTAGCCAAAACAACCAAGAATATTCGATCAAAGAGCTTTCTTCAGCTTACGACGTAACGGCCCGCACACTGCGTTACTATGAAGACCAAGGTTTATTGTCTCCTGAGCGAGACGGCCAGCACCGTATATATAGAAATGCCGACCGCGTGCGTTTGGCTTGGATTCTCCGAGGCAGGCGTGTTGGGTTTTCGCTAGCAGAAATCGGCGAGATGCTTGATTTATATGACTTGGGTGATGGCCGCGAAACCCAGCGCACCGTTACGCTTGAACGCTGCCAAGATCGCATAACCGCTCTTAAAGCCCAGCGCGATGATTTAAACGCAACCATAAAAGAAATACAGGGCTTCAGTACCCTGCTCAGCAATGGTGTCCGGGACGAACGAACCGGAACCTGGATTCACGCCGAAACCGGCGAACCACTCGCCAATTACGGCCCCCAATAGTTTATTGTACCAAGAGGTTATCTTATGCCTACATACCGCGCCCCCGTTAAAGACATGAATATCATTCTGAATGATGTTCTGGACATAAGCCAATATACGCATTTGCCTGGTTATGAAGACGCCAGCCCGGACCTTATCGCTGCCATTTTAGAGGAAGGTGCAAAGTTCTGCGAAAACGAACTCGCGCCGCTTAACCTGTCGGGTGACCAAGAAGGCTGCACCCGTGCCGACGATGGTTCGGTAACTACGCCGAAAGGCTTCAAGGAAGCCTATGCAAAGTTTGTTGAAGGCGGTTGGGCCGGACTTACCAATGATCCTGAAATGGGCGGGCAGGGCCTGCCTCACTTACTGGGCTTTGCCGTGGAAGAGATGCTGATCTCGAGCAACATGGCCTTTGCCATGTATCCTGGTCTTTCAGGTGGTGCAAAAGCATCGATCACTATTGAGGGCACCGACGAACAAAAAGCCATGTACTTACCCAAAATGGTTTCCGGCGAATGGACCGGTACCATGAACCTGACCGAATCGCACTGCGGCACCGATTTGGGCCTCATTCGCACAAAAGCCGTCCCCAATAGCAATAACAGTTACGCCATCACCGGCCAAAAGATTTTCATCTCAGCTGGCGAGCACGACATGGCAGAAAATATCATCCACCTAGTGCTAGCCAAAACGCCTGACGCTCCCAAAGGCGTTAAAGGTATTTCCCTGTTCATCGTACCAAAATATTTGGTGAATGAAGACGGTTCTTTGGGCGAACGCAACGGTGTGGTTTGCGGTTCCATCGAGGAAAAAATGGGCATCCACGGTAATTCTACCTGCGTTCTCAACTATGATGGCGCCACCGGCTATATGCTGGGCACCGAAAACCAGGGCCTGCGCGCAATGTTCATTATGATGAACGCAGCACGTATAGGCGTTGGCATGCAAGGCCTCGGCCTTTCTGAAGTTGCCTACCAAAACGCTGCCGACTATGCCCGCGACCGCCTCCAGATGCGCGCTATCTCCGGCGCTAAAAACCCAGACGGGCCTGCTGACCCAATCATTGTTCACCCGGATGTGCGCCGCATGCTGATGAACAGCAAATCCTTCAACGAAGCCGCACGCGCTCAAGCGCTATGGTGCGCCCTGTTGATCGATCTGTCGCACAAAGCCGAAGACGAGAAACAGCGCGAATGGGCAGACGATATGGTCAGCCTGATGACGCCGGTTATCAAAGGCGTGTTCACAGACCGCGGCTATGAAAACGCAACAGCCAGCCAGCAAGTGTACGGCGGCCACGGCTATGTGAGTGAATGGGGCATGGAGCAATTTGTACGCGACGCCCGCATCACCCAGATTTACGAAGGTACCAACGGCATTCAGGCGCTTGATCTGGTGGGCCGAAAACTGGGTGCAAACGGTGGCCGGGCGATCCAACGCTTTTTCAAATATGTCGCCACTGAGATTGAAGCCGCACGAGGCAACGACAAAATCGCTGATTTTGTTAAAGCCGTCGAAAGTGCCAACGCAGACCTGCAGCGCGCCGCCATGTGGCTGATGCAAAATGCCATGACCAACCCTGATAATGCGGGTGCTGGTTCAACAGCCTTCATGCATCTGTTTGGTCACGTAACGCTGGGCCTGATGTGGATGAAGATTGCAAAAATCTCGGCCGACAAACTGGACGAAGGCACAGACGACCCTACCTTCTTCGAGAACAAACTGATCACCGGGCGCTATTACATCAACCGGCGCATGCCTGAAATAAAGTTCCTGCTTGCAGAACTTGAAGCTGGCGCAGACGACGTTATGGCACTTGAAGCTGCCAATTTTTAATCAGGTGCCTGCTAAAAAGTAGCCGAGTAACAATAGGAAAACAGAGATGACCGAAGCTTATATTTACGATGCAGTCAGAACCCCTCGCGGCAAGGGCCGTAAAGATGGCTCCCTGCATGAAATCACCCCCATTCAGCTGGCAACTCAGCAACTGGAAGCTATTCGCGACCGTACAGGAATAGACACAAGCTTTGTCGACGATGTTGCACTCGGCTGCGTGGCACCGGTTGGAGAGCAAGGCTCGGACATCGCACGCGTTGCCGCCATTAATGCTGGTTACGCCGAAACAACAGCTGGTTTTCAGGTAAACCGCTTTTGTGCCAGTGGTCTTGAGGCCGTAAACCTTGCAGCTGCAAAGGTTATGACCGGCGAGGCTGACATGGCCATCGGCGGCGGTGTCGAGAGCATGAGCCGGGTGCCCATGGGCTCGGACGGCGGCGCTTGGCCAATGGACCCATCTGTTGCTTTTGACAGCTACTTCGTACCACAGGGTATTTCAGCTGACTTGATCGCCACCAAATACGGCCACAGCCGCGATGATGTCGACGCCTACGCTGTTGAAAGCCAAAAACGGGCAAAAGCCTCGTGGGATGACAACCGCTTCAACAAGTCTATCGTACCGGTCAAAGATGTGATCGGCATGAATGTGCTGGATCATGACGAATTTATGCGCCCGGAAACAACCATGCAGTCGCTTGGTGCCCTGAAACCATCTTTCGTGGATATGGGCAATTTTGGATTCGACAATGTTGCGATCCAGAAGTACCCCGAGATTGAGAAAATCAAGCATGTTCACCATGCGGGCAACAGCTCTGGCATCGTGGACGGTGCAGCTGCGGTTCTGGTTGGCTCCAAGGAAATGGGCGAAAAATTCGGCCTGACACCAAGGGCGCGCATTCGCTCAATGGCCTCTGTTGGCTCGGAGCCGACAATCATGCTAACCGGCCCTAGCTTTGCCGCGGAAAAAGCACTGAAGCGCGCTGGCATGAGCAAATCTGACATTGATGTTTGGGAGCTGAACGAAGCTTTCGCCTCGGTTGTTCTGCGCTTCATGGAAGCACTGGACATCGACCATTCAGACATCAACGTTAACGGCGGCGCTATCGCCATGGGCCACCCACTGGGCGCCACTGGTGCGATGATCCTCGGCACTGTTCTTGACGAGCTTGAGCGGTCTGGCAAGTCCACTGCCCTGGCAACCCTTTGCATCGGCGCCGGCATGGGCACCGCAACCATTATCGAGCGCGTCTAATCGCAGCTGTTCAGGAGTAACATTATGACCGACACAATTCGCTATGAAGTAGATGCTGACGGCATCGCTCTGTTAACCATTGATCTGCCCGACACAAACATGAATGTGTTTAATGCGCAGCTGATCAAAGACTTGGACACATGCGTGGACAAAGTGCTGGCCGACGATGGTGTTAAAGGAGCAGTGATTACCTCAGGTAAACCCGCATTCCTCGCTGGCGCAGACCTTAACATGCTCGGTAGTCAGGCGGGTTCCAAACAAACACCGGAACAAGCTTTTGAAGCCGCTTTTGGCCTCAATAAATTGTTCCGGAAGCTGGAAACTGGCGACAAAGACCGCAAGGTTCTCGCTAAAGAAGGCACCAAGCCTTTTGCCGCTGCGGTAAACGGCCTTGCGCTAGGCGGTGGTTTTGAGCTGGTGCTCGCGTGCCACTACCGTGTGATCGCCGACGACCCGCGCATGCAGCTTGGCTTCCCGGAAGTACAAGTTGGCTTGCTGCCCGGCGCAGGCGGCACACAGCGCCTGCCGCGCATTGTCGGCATTCAAGCCGCAGCTGGCGCAGTAACCACCGGCAAGCCCTACAACGCACATGTAGCGCTCGGCCTTGGTATCGCCAACGAACTGGCTCCAGCAGCGGAAGTTGTTGAGAAAGCCAAAGCATGGGTTAAGAAGTCAGCCAGTGCAATCGCACCTTGGGACAAAAAAGGCTTTAAATACCCGGGCGGCGCAGGAGCCATGCATCCGGCCAGCGTACAAACATTTGTCGGTGCCAACGCCATGGCGCAAAAGCAAACCCAACATAATTACCCTGCGGTACAGGCCATACTTTCGTGCCTGTTTGAAGGCGGCGTGGTTGACTTTGACACCGCGATCCGCATCGAGAGCAAATATTTCATGAAGCTTCTGGCGGACCCGGTTGCCGGCAACATGATCCGCAGCCTGTTCATCAACAAGCAAGCCGTTGAGAAGGGCTCTTTGCGCCCTGCAGGTATTGAGCGCAAGAAAGTCAAACGCCTTGGTATGCTCGGTGCTGGCCTTATGGGTGCTGGCGTCGCCTATGTTTCTGCCAAAGCAGGCATGGACGTTGTGCTGTTGGACCGCGATGAAGCTTCCGCTGAAAAAGGCAAAGACTATTCGCGCAATCTGGTCAAAAAAGGCGTGGAGCGCGGCAAAGTTTCGCAAGAGAAAGGCGATGCCCTTCTGGAGCGCATTACCACCACATCTGACTACGCCGACTTGAAAGACTGTGATCTGATTATCGAAGCTGTGTTTGAAGCTGAAGACATCAAGAAAGCGGTTACCGAAGCTACCGAGGCGGTTATCGGCAAAGACATCGTGTTTGCCTCCAACACCTCAACGCTGCCTATCACGGGCTTGGCGAAAAACTTCACCCGCCCGCACCAGTTTATCGGCATTCACTTCTTCTCTCCGGTTGATAAAATGCCTTTGGTTGAAATCATCATGGGCGAGAAAACCGATGATGCAACACTGGCGCTGGCGCTGGACTATGTGAGCCAGATCAAGAAAACCCCGATTGTGGTTAACGACAGTCGCGGCTTCTACACCAGCCGTTGTTTCGGTACCTACGTTCAAGAAGGCTACTCAATGGTGCAGGAAGGCGTGAAACCTGCACTGATTGAGAATGCCGGTAAAATGGCCGGTATGCCCGTTGGCCCGCTCGCGGTCGGCGACGAAGTGGCGCTGGACCTGTCCTACAAAGTGGGCATGGCAACCCGCAAAGCACTGGGCGACAAATATGTGGTCTCCCCTGCTGATGGTTTCGTTGAGAAAATGGTGGTGGACTTAGAGCGCTTTGGCCGAAAGAACGGCAAAGGTAACTATGTGTACCCAACCGACGGTGGCAAAAAGTACCTGTGGCCTGGCCTCGGTGACCATTTCCCGGTTGCAGACGACCAGCCAACTTTAGACGAAGTGAAAACCCGCATGATGGTACGCCAAGCCGTTGAGGCAGCTCGCTGCTTTGAGGAGGGTGTACTGATCGATGCGTCGTCGGGCGACATCGGTGCCATTTTTGGCTGGGGTTTCGCACCCTTCACCGGCGGCCCATTCAGCTTCATTGATACAATGGGCGTCGCCGAATTTGTTGCAGAAGCCGACCGGTTAGCACAAGCCTACGGTGCGCGCTTCACACCGCCGCAAATGCTGCGCGATATGGCAGCAAACGGCGAGAGCTTTTACGCCAAAGGCGACACTCGCGGTCGCATCGCCAAAGCCGCCTAACCACCGAGATAAGTTATATCCAAATAGAAGAAGTCGTTCAATTGACTTCTTCTATTTCCTCCTCCACCACAAACGTAAATATACTCATGCAGAGTGAATTGAGTCTTCATCGTTACTCATGGCACTCGCCACTACGAATACAAACAATATAAAACCATAGCCAATTGCAGCCAAATTAGCTTTGTCTCCAAATTCCAAGCGAACAAATACTCCCGTGGAAAGAAAAGCGGAAACAGAGATTGCTATCGTACATACAAGCGCTTCATTAACGGTAACTATACGCCTTCTTGTCCAAATTATGATCGCTAAAAAACTAACTGGAATACCATAAAATACCATGCCTTCGACAACAGTCAAAGTTGAAAAAAAAGAATACAGGGCATAAATGTAAAATAGATATAGTGGAGATATGTAGTATGCATGCGTATACTTTGACCAATATCTACCAAAATTCCCTCTGTCCCTATCAAGTATATCAATCTCCGACGACGGATCGCTATCGATATCTAACTCTTCTTCCAAATCTATGTCACTCTGATCTACACTTACTTCATCGGTTTGGGCCGAGTTCTCATTATTTTCAAGGCCATCACTAGCAATTTCAACAGCACCTCCATCCGCAGCTGGCGAATGTTGTACCCAATTGCTGCTGAAAGGCCCTGGCTTCAATTTTTGCTTTTCTAAATCCAAGAGCCACTTTATTTGCAGCTGATCGAGCTTGTTTCTCTGCAACGCGTCTTCTACATTCGCTTTTACCTCCTGAGTAATCTCATCGTCAGCAAATAGTCCTGATATTAATTTGCTTATGTTCATTCTGATTTCGTCATTAAGTGTTAATACCCGCTTAGCCAGCCTTATGGAAACTCTGGAGCCGGATTCCCAAGATTGGGGAGACTGTCCTGTACTTACACGGGGCACTTCATTCTTTACATAGCTAGCTACATCGGAAGCTGTAACCCATTCGCTATCCCCACCTCCTACTGCTCCACTTTGTATGCCCTCCAATATGCAATGCGTGAGAGCCCCCTGTTGTTTCTCGCTTATTTCTTTTGCGGATTGACTAGATGAAGAAGCGGCCAACAGGAACAGACCTGAACTCTCCCGAGAAATTTCAGCTAGCTTAGATTCAACATTGTCTTTGAACTTGTTATCCGATGCAGCACCTGCATAACAACAGTCAAGTATTATGGCTTTGCTACTCGCTCTACTAATATTGAACCATTGCTTTATTTCTTCCATTGCAACACTAGTTGCGCCTAACAAATCCGCTTCCGTATCACTTGTAATCAACTTCAAAGTACCATCAATATCTCGCTTTCCATGGCCTGAAAAATACACAAGAATCATATCACCGTTTTCAGCACAACGGGCAATTCGTTCGACATTTTTCCTCACTTCCTGACTGCTCGGGTTTGGCAATTGGCAAACTTCGTCAAAAGCGCCCCAGTTTGAATCTTTCATGAGCTGAGCAACTGCGATCATGTCATCGACAGCGAAATCTAATGCCGCAAATGCACCCGCATCATCAAAATCATTGCAGCCCACCACAACAGCCAGTCTTCTACTCATCGAAGCTCAGTCCCTAATTATTTTGTGCAAACTTTCTAATATTTCAGTCATAGCTTCTGGCTGAGTATTTACGGCGTCAAATTTCACCATTTTTTCATTATCACTGACCTCAATTGCGACCCTCTTGTCTCTTGCAATCAGCCCCTGAACTATGTTGAGAAACGCGGTTACTGCACCAGTTGAAAAAGCTGAGATAACAATCGTGGTTAAATCAATCTCTCCTCCCTTGTCACCAAGAGCCCGCGTGCCCTCAGCGTGACGGGCCTCTAATCCCTCTGCATTGAGATCAGCCAGAATCTCAAACGCTAATTCAGATAGATATTCACTATCTGCACCGGTCAAACGCAGTATCACATCAGTCATAACGTCCCTCACAAAGGGTCCTCCTTACCACAATTTTGTTAATGATACCATAAGCATAAGGAATCGACATTTTTACACCTATAGATTGAATTGGTATATGTTGCAGATAAGAGATCGGCGAAGTAAGCTTAAGTTCTATGTGTGAGACAAGAAACTTCCCCCAAATTAGTGCTAGGATGGAAAAGTACATGGCCATTGAACTTGCACTAGGTTTTGACCAAAAATTCTGTAGCCTTCAAATACTAGCTATCTACACAGACTAAAAAGTATAGCCGAGAACTTACTCGATGACATGGATTGAAACAATCAGGTACGAGGCCGCGAAGGGTCGCTTAAAGGCGATTTATGAGCGGATAAAGGGGCCGGATAATAACGTTGATAACATCCTCATGGCTCACAGCCTGCGGCCGCACACGCTTGAGGGGCATATGACCCTGTATAAATATGTGCTGCACCACCCGAGCAACACACTGCCCAAATGGCTATTGGAGGCCATCGGCGTATACGTCAGTTTGTTGAACAAATGCCCTTACTGCATCGATCATCATTTCGCCGGGTTAAAACGGTTGCTTGTCGACGACAACCGGGCCAACGCGTTGCGCGCCGCCTTTGATGCCCATGCACCAGAATTGGCAGCTGACCACTTGAGCGCGCGTGACATGGCGGCACTGAAATATGCAGCCGCGCTAACGCAATCGCCCGCAAATATAACCGAACAAGACATCAGCACTCTTCGTGCGGCTGGTCTTTCCGACGGCGAAATTCTGGAGATTAATCAGGTCACTGCCTATTTCGCCTATGCCAATCGCACAGTTTTAGGGCTTGGTGTATCCACAGACGGTGATATAATCGGCCTGTCGCCCAACGACAACAGCGACCCTGACAACTGGGGCCACCAGTAGTGGTTTCTATTTCTCGGCCTGCTCAACCTCTTGCTCCGCTCCAGCGCTAATTCGGCCGGTTATTTCTGCAGTTCTAATGTATTGCTGGTACATCATCGGCAACACCAGCACACCTTGTGCAAACTGCGACGTGTAGGTCAAGATTGCAAAAACATTGCCTATTGAGGTTTGGTCCACCGCAACCGATTGATAGAGTGCAAATGCAATCATCAATATGACGAATAAATAGCTAAGGCCGAAATTCCGGGCTTCCAGATCGGAAAGTGATATTTTCTGCCGAACAAGGTTTGCAAAATGTGCTGCCAAGGGTTCACGCTGCCGATCTAGAAACACTCGCGCACGGGATTCCAGTTCATCGTTCATTATTTTGTTTAGCGACTTAATCCGATGCCGGCTGAAAACGAATATTGCCCCAATACCCAACGCAGCACCGAGCCCTACGAGACCGACCAACGGCGACAAAACGAACAGCATTACCAGCGCCCCAACGATGGCGAACACCGAGGCAAAACCCATCGGCATCTCATTTTCGAAAAAATCCACAACTTCCTGCAACAGATCGGCCCTACCGATTGCAGGTGACAGGTCGTCCTGGTTTTCAATCGCTGTAACCGAGATATCATTGCCAATTTCACGGTAGATGCTGCCGTAAGCACGGGTGTCGTAAAAACGCCGAATAACACCGACAATGGTGATCGCGACCTCCAGTCCAAGAAACAATAAAACACCATCCCAATCGCGCACGGTCAGGCCGTTAATGGCAACGCCAAGTATGAATGCCTCCAACAATAGAAGCAGGTTTTCGATAATGAGAATAATAAATGTAATTGAAATACGGCCAGCGTATTTCCGAAGAATGGTCGAATGACTGACATGTTCCATAAGAACCTCGCATAAAAAATCATGGTCGCCCATTTGGGCGCGAAATTTATTTCATATGAGTCTTATGCGAGCATCAGTCCCTCCTTGCGGGTGCGATATTGAAGAAATATAGTTAGGTTTACTTCTTGCAAATTTCAAGGCTTATAGATTTACCCTGAAAGGCAAAAGCGCATTGGTCTGCTCTACAAAAAGGAACAAACAGTGCAGGTTACGATCAATCCCATTTTTGCAGAATTCGGCTTCCCGGTTCATTTAGGCGTGCTGGACTTCAAAGTTTCAGTGAACGACACGCCTGCCGAGTTACTAACTGCGATAGAAGACGGCGCAGCGCTCAGGCAACAGGAGCTGATGGGCGAGGCTGCATCCAGCGACCCGGTGATAAGCGCGGTGCGTGCGGCCTTCAAGGCAACCGGCAAAGACCCGAGCCGCTACCGGCCTTCATCAGAAGCATTGACGCGCCGTGCACTGGCAGGCAAAGGCCTGTATAAGGTTAACAATGTGGTCGACAGCGGCAATCTGGTCTCGCTAATGTCCGGCCTGCCAGTTGGCTGCTACGACGCTGCATGGATCAAAGGCGACCTGACACTTCGGCCAGCCACACCAGGCGAAACTTACGACGGCATCGGCAAAGGCGGCATCAACCTGGAAGGCTTACCGGTTCTGGCGGACGGTGACGGCCCTTTCGGCTCGCCCTATTCCGATAGCGCCCGAACCGCCGTTTCCGAGAAAACTCAAAATCTTGTTTTCGTTATCTACGGCCTGAATGTGGACGTAGAGCATGTCAATGCTGCTGCCGAAGTGGCCGACACACTGATGCAAAAATTTTGTACTGTCAGCGACGAATAGTTTAATGTCACCGGCACAAAAGTAACCGACACAGCATTGGGGATTATATGCGTCTAATTACGGCTCTAACCATTCTAATTGGAATGGCAACATCACACGCGTTTGCAAGCGACACCAAGATTGAATTGCTGAACAGCACTCTTATCGCCAAATTGCATCTGGATCCCACTGCCCGCAAGGGTCAAATGGTCGGGGCCTATCAGGTTAGTTTCAGGAACATATCGGACAGCCCGTTGTCCAACCTTACACTTCTTTTGAACCCCAGTTTAGTTTTCACCCACGCAGTCGGTCCGAATAATATTCCACTGTCTATTTCTAGCGATGTCACGGCGGTTGCCGGCTATGAACTGCTTGAGCTCAATAGGGCAACTGTCCGCTTACCTAAACCACTGGAGGCCGGCAGGCGTACTGAAATCGTTGTCCACTATAAGGGCTACTTGACCAACATGACCTTTATGGCGGTGGAGGGGGTCAAAGAAACCCTGAACCCGGATTTCACCATGATCCGCGCCGACAGCTTCGGCTATCCAGTGTTTGCCGAGCCAAGTCAGTCGTCGATCGCCACAGCTTTTGCGCACAAGCCATTCCAGCAGGTGGTATTCTTGGATTATCCCGGCAACAACAACATTGCCGGCAGCCTGGGGGCCGCGAGCAAATCCCTCAACGGCAACGTCAACACTGTCCAGATGAAAAGTACGTTTCCCACCGGGCTTTTCGCTGCAGCGATTGCACCCTATAGTCAACTAGAGGCTGGGCCTGTAACGATCTCATACCTTGATGGTGGCCTGGCCAACGGGCAAAGTTTTCAGGCTCTTGCCGTGCAAGAAATCCAGCAGCTAAATCGCCTGCTCGGCACACCGTCTGCAGGCGCAGAGTTACACTTCGTTGAGATTCCAGCAGGCTACAGCAACAGCGACACCAAAGGGGCCTTTTTCCGCGAACGCGGTTTCTTCGATGCAACAGCCATTCCAGCCGACATAAAAATAGCAATTTTCGATTTGTGGAAAACTATAGGTGGCGGTGCGCCGGGCCATTGGTCGAACGGACTGGATGCCTTTATTCAGGCGGCCATTACCAGACCCGAAAGTATCGTGGAATTCCAACAGATGAATTTCAAAGCAAGCCAACAACTGTTCAAAACCAACAAGAAAATGGGGAAAACATCGTTAGCTGACTACGCAATCGAAGGGTTTTCAGCCCAAAGCGATGCGGTAAGCACGCTGGCCTACGCTACGCTCTACTCCCTGCTGGAGCACGAGGCATTTTTCAAATTTGTCAAAGACCTAAGACAAGAAACTCGCGGCAAATATACCGACACCGAGGTGATTGCCGAGTTCCTGAAAGGCAATATCAAAGACAAAACGGCAAAAAAGTTTGCCAGAAACTGGTTTTCAAGCGGCCGGGCAGGCAAAGACATGGCAAAGGCCAAAAGCTTCGAGGAATTATTGAAACGCTACAAATAGGGCGCAACAGCTTTATTAGGCTGGCCACGGGTCGGTATCGGCCAATATTACGCCCATAACGAATTTTTCAGGAGGCCCATCATGCAATTTGAAACCCTAGATGTCGCCGTGGACGGCTCGGTCGTGACCGTAACTCTCAACCGACCAGATCAGCTAAACGCTATGAACGGCGCCATGTTCCGTGAGATCGGTGAAGCCTTTCGCTGGATTGATAGCGAAACCGATGCGCGCGCCGTGATACTAGCTGCCAACGGCAAACATTTCACCGCAGGCCTGGACCTGAAGGAAAGCGGCGCGGTTCTGGGAACACAAGAAGGTGACCCAGCGCGCATGCGCGAGAAACTGCGGCGTCATATTCTCCACTTGCAGGATTGTTTTACGGCGCTGGAGGAATGCCGAGCTCCGGTGATCGCGGCCATCCACGGCGCATGCCTTGGCGGCGGTATCGACCTTATATCTGCGTGCGACATCCGGGTATGCAGCACTGATACATGGTTCTCGATCCAGGAAATCAACGTGGCAATTGTAGCAGATGTAGGCACTCTGCAGCGTGCGCCCTATTTGTTGCCCAACGGTATCTTGCGCGAGTTAGCCTATACTGGGCGAAAATTCGCAGCCGAAGAAGCCCGTAAATATGGTTTCGTTAATTCAATTTGCGAGAGTCGAGACCTGGCAATTGCCAAGGCAACAGAGATAGCAACAGAGATTGCCAGCAAAAGTCCACTTGCGGTGGCAGGTACAAAAGCGGTACTCAATCATTCAAGGGATCACACAATCAGCGACGGCCTTGATTATGTGGCAACATGGAACAGCGGCCAACTATTAGGTGAAGACCTTGTAAAAGCCGCCACTGCAGCGCTGACACGCGAAAGCGTTGAGTTTGCGGAATTGTTGGAAAGCGACGACTAAAAATGTTTGATGCCGCGATTGCATGGGCGAAGGATTATGGGGACGTGCTGGGCAGCATTGGTTTCCTATTTGCCATGTTCACTGTAATCGTAACCAACGGCAGGGTTATTCTTCAACGTCTGAAGGGTGAACAACCAGATTTTCTTGCACAAGGTATCTCGCCCGACGCCATCAACATACCATCAACCGCACCGGCGGCGACAGGCACTGCTTCTGGTACTGGTATAATGGTCGATGCGCCGCCGCCTGCACCTGACTATGGTGGCAAGGTACCGGTGGCGGTTTTCCCGCCGACGGAACGCGGTGATTTTGACGATCATTTCGCCGACGGCTTAGCAGACGACCTGATTGCCGACCTGCAGCGCAGCAAGTTCGCCACGCCAGAACTTGGCACAGTTGCCGCCATGCAGGCCACTGGCGCTGACACCAAAAAAATTGCGCGTGATCTGGGCGTAGAACATGTATTGACCACCAGTATTCGCCGACAAGAGGATAAAATCCGGATTACCGCGCAGCTGATCGACCCGTCTGGCGCAGTGCTGTGGTCTGACCGCTTCAACGCAGTAGGCGATGATATGATTGCTATGCAGGAATCGATTGCGGTTAAAGTGGCAAACGCCGTAACTGCCGAGCTGGATACATCCGATGTTTTAAAGAACCCCGAGACCGGCGTTGTTTACAAAACCCGCGAGGAAGCACTCATCGATATCGCTTCCTCGAAAAGTCGCCTTACGGCGCTGCTGCT
>JAALKD010000077.1 GCA_011088215.1 Sphingomonadales bacterium
GACCTCATCAGCATGCCAAAATCCCTCATTAACCTACATGGCACTTTCGGCGCGGGCAGCAGCCTTCGCAGATGATCAACTTAAGGCAGGAACTCTTTGATGACTCACAACCCATTAACCCGCCGCTCGTTTCTAAGCTCATCTGCCGGTGCCGCCGCCGCATTGGCCTTGCCTTCAGGAATACTTGCACCCTCTTGGGCAAAAGAAAGCATGACACAATCAATCGGCGTCCAGCTTTATACCTTACGCTCCCTCATGGAGAACGACGTTGCGGGAACGCTGGCAAGCGTGGGTGCTGCTGGTTATCAAGAGGTTGAATTTGCGGGCTATTTTGACCAGTCCTTTACCAACATTCTTCGCTGGTTGGCAGACAGCGGCCTGTCTGCTCCCTCCGCTCATGTTCAGCATATAGATTTCAAGAACCGGTTTGACGCTGCGCTGGAGGCTGCAATCGCTCTCGGCCACAAGAATCTATTTTTATCATGGCTGCCACCTGAGGACCGGACCGTTAGGCGCTACAACGAGATTGCTGAGTTACTCAACAAAAACGGCGAAAAAGCCCAGAAAGCAGGTATCCAGCTCGGGTATCACAACCATGAGTTCGAATTCGAAGATCTGGGCGGTGTCCGGGGGTACGATATCCTGACGGCGAACACAGACGCCCAGCTTGTAAAATTTGAGCTCGATTTATATTGGCTCCGTGTCGCCGGAATAGACCCCGCCTCTCTCATCAGCACTCACAGTGGACGCTTTCCCTGTGTCCATATCAAGGACTATGGGATTGACGGCAACATTGTAGATGTTGGTGACGGTTTGATTGACTATGGCACTTTGTATCCAGTTCTGAAAAGCGCCGGTGTTCAGCATTTTTTCATCGAACATGACAGTACAAAAAACCCTATACTAACCCTGGAAAGAAGCTTTGATGCTTTTTCTACCATAGTGCGCGGACAACCATCTTGAACACCCACCCTAGTTTAGCGGGACTGGTGCTGGGCCTTATGCTCATGACACAACCGGGTCGGGCAGGGGAACAGATACTGGAATTTGACCCTTCTCTTCAAACAATTTTGTCTCCCGCGGCAGAAATCAAAGAGCTGGCACGCGGTTTTATCTGGTCCGAAGGTCCGACTTGGGACAAAAAACGGCAGGCGCTCTATTTCTCGGATGTCCCGGAAAACAAAGCCTACTCCTGGTCGCCGGAACATGGCCTCAGCCTGTTCCTTAATCCCTAGGGAAAGAGAGGGGGTAACGTTGCTGGGTTTCGTGAGTCCGGGTCAAATGGGCTACTTGTTACACCCGATAGCCAGTTATTGATTGCAAATCACGGAATGCGGGCAATCGAATTATTTTCGCTTGAAGCCGCCGAACGCAAAACCATCATTAACCAATTCATGGGGCGCAAACTGAACAGCCCCAACGACATAGCTCTTGCTGCAGACGGTGCGATCTACTTTACGGACCCGCCATACGGATTAGAAGGCCTTAACGACTCTCCTTTAAAAGAACAGCCTCACAATGGTGTCTATCAAATCCGCACAGGCGAAGAGCCTACATTGATTGACGGGACCCTTATTTTTCCAAACGGCATTGCACTGTCGCCGGACGGGCAGACACTTTATGTAGCTGTGTCCGACCCTGCCTCACCGAGAATTTATCGCTACACCAGAGACGATACCGGCTTCTCCAACAGGCGCCCTTTTTTCGACGCCAAGCCTTTTCTTGAACGAGATTGGCCAGGTTTACCAGACGGCATGGCAGTGTCCAACACAGGCCACGTTTTCGCGACAGGACCAGGTGGCGTGTTCGTTCTTTCCCCTCAGGGAAAAGCAATAGGTATGATCAGGCTAGATCGAGCAACTGCCAACTGCGCATTCGGTCTTGACGGATCAACACTGTTCATCACCTCTGGTGATCGCCTTCTTACTATTAAAACACTGGTTCAAGGGTCAGGCTGGAATGACTGACAGTCTTTTACCTCTTTTGGTTACAGCAGGTGCCGTTATATTTGTGCTATGGCTGGTACTATTTCTGAGAATGTCAGCTTTTCTAGCGTTGGTTATCACCAGCCTGTTTGCAGCAATAGCCGCTGGCATGTCGCCAACTGAAGCGCTGGAGACTGTAAAAAACGGGATGGGAGGAACCCTTGGCTTCATTGCCATCGTTGTTGGCCTCGGGTCCATATTTGGTGCCCTGCTCCAAATCGGCGGCGGCGTTGAAGCGTTGGCCAACATGTTTATCAACAACGCCCGCCCCAAGCTCGTGCCTTTGCTTCTCGGCCTACTTGGGCTCGTGGTGGCTATCCCGGTATTTTTTGACGTGGCCCTCATCATTCTGGCACCTGTCGTTTTTGGCCTCGCGACGCGAATGAAAAAAGCCGCGGTAACGCTTGCCATTCCTTTGCTTGCTGGACTGGCGACAGCGCATGCCTTTGTGCCGCCAACCCCCGGACCCATGGCCGTGGCAGACTTACTCGGAGCCAACATCGGATTGGTGGCGCTTTTTGGCGCTCTGGCAGGCGCACCGGCTATGCTGGTCGCTGGTCCGCTCTGGTCTACCATCCTACAACGGGTGAATTGGATCAGCTTAGCCACACCCACAGCAAAATCTGATATCGCAGACGCAAGTGAAAACCCGGATGTATTCAAAGTAAGCGGTCGCAAAACCCTTTCGGTCATCGCGCTCCCACTATTGCTTATCTTACTTGGTACATTAGCCCCCATGATGCTGGGTGCGGGTTCCCTAACCGAATTCCTGCAATTCTTCGGGCATCCGTTCACGGCCCTGCTGATTTCATGCGGAGCAGCGTATTTTCTATTGCGGCCTGACGATCCTGACCTTCGGGCGGGACTGCGAACCGCTTGCGAACGCGCGCTTGAACCTGCAGGTGCTATAATCTTGGTTACCGGTGCCGGCGGCGCATTCAAACAAGTACTCATCGATACTGGTGCAGGCGGTGTTTTGGCGGATGTCGCCCTCGGATTTGGTCTGGCACCACTTGTGTCCGGCTTTTTGTTGGCGTTGCTGGTAAGAGTAGCTCAAGGTTCTGCCACCGTTGCCATGATAACCGCCGCTGGGTTGACAGCCCCAATCGTCGAAGCTTCCGCCCTGTCCCCTCAGGGGGTCGCGCTGACAGTTGTCGCGATTGCAGCTGGCGCCACCGCCGCGTCGCACGTGAATGACAGTGGCTTTTGGCTCATAAGCCGCTATTTTCATCTTGATACAGCAGACACACTTAAAACCTGGACAGTTTCCTCAACATTGATTGGCTTTGTAGGTTTTGGTTCAACACTGATTCTATCACTATTTTTTTAAAAAATCGGCTCCAGCACAGATGTTGCCAAACACATGATAGGTAGCAAAGGTACCAATATACTGACGAGAGAGCCTTCCATCTGAGCGCATTAACGGATTAAAGGCGGTTGGCCCGTTCATTTGATTGGCCATGATTGAAGGTTTGATTTCACCCTTGGGTCTGCAAGAAAGTCCATGCTGCCCGGGAATTGCGGTAGTTGAGCAAACGTCGGCTCTTGGCCGTTAGACGCCGCACTACAGATGGTTTCATGAACCGTTTTCGCGCAAAATCTCACTATCCATATATAGGTGTATATGGACAGGCTCGCACTATTACTTTTTTAATGTTGGTGAACTCCATTATCCCTCATGGCAATGTGACTATAATGAGTCAGTCTATAGCAATAATTATATACTATTCGGCATATGCTAATTAGTTCCAGTTCATCAAAAACCCTGCCACGCAAGTCCGCTTTCAGTCGAAAGTTAACATCAACGCGGTTATACAACATTGAGGCTTTTAGCTGAATAAGCCCCTGTCTATGTCAATAGCAGCTTCCACACCCCTTTCACTCCGATGAACGAAGTAAAGAGCGAGAATGCCAAAATCGCAGCAAGAATAATGTTCGAGGTCAGGGTGTTTCTGTAGTTTCCCATCAGGTCTTTCCGGTTGCTGAGATAAAAAATACAAGCGACCGTAACGGGCAGCATGGCGGCACCAAAGGCTTGGGAAACAATCATTACCAACACAGGCCTAGCCTCAAAAATGGGCACTACCAAGCCTAGCAGAGAAATCAGGAAAACCATTACCCGGTATTTGGGAAGCGTCATATCGCGTTTTGAGCCAGTGTAATCACACAGCAACCAAGGCAGCATCAAAATGTTCGGAAACTGCGAAGACACTCCAGCTGACACGATACCAACGGCAAAAATAGAAGCAGCCAGAGGTCCGGCAAGCGGCTCCAATAAGGTGATCATTTGTGAAGCGTTCGAGAGGCCTATTCCCTCAGCAAACAAAGTGCCTGCAGCTGAAGCCATAACCGCAGCGCTTATAACCAACATCAATCCCACGGAAACGATGGCATCATTTCGTTGAGTTTTCTCGTCTTTTAGTGTCCAACCCGCTTCTTTAACCAGTGTGGTGCGTATGATAAACAGCCCGGAAAAAACCGTAGTCCCCACCATTGAGGCGATCACCAGGGGCGAACTTCCCCCCGAACCTGCGGAAACCTGTGGCAGGCTGGGGATCATTCCCTTGATGATGTCAATCGGCGGCGGCATCATGAGGAAAAAGTTAATCAAAAAACTCGCAGACATAACCGCGACAATCACTGCCAAGCTGCGTTCAAAAAATTGGGTTTTACCGTTCCAGAATATGAAATAGACCAGCGCAACAAAGATGGCGGCGAAATAAATCGGCGAAATGCCACCGTCCACCACTGTCTTTGACCATTCATAGCAAATCTCGGCGATGATACCCATCACCCCCATCACGCTGCCGGCGATGCCAAAAGTCAAAGCAACGATAAAGAAAATGCCAATCCCCGGGTGAATATGTTTTTTAAACGCTTGAAGCGCAGCTTCACCGGTAACCAGCGTGTACCGACCATAAAGGTTAATTAGAAAGTAGGTGCATAGGCAGGACGCAACAATCGTCCACAAGAGAGACATGCCGTATTCAGCGCCTGCTTTGGCCATGGCGGTTACACTGCCCGTTCCCATATTGAAACCTAGCAGGAAAATCCCTGGAAGAAATAACGCCAATCCCCGCGCGAACTTCCCTCGGAAAGTGTCTTTTCCTGCACCATCAGCGTTGTTTGCCTCAGTCATGTTGGGAATCCTTGTTTTGCGCCGACAGCGCCCGGATTACACCGCGCACTTCAGAAAGACCCTTCAGGCGCCCGATGGCCGAGTATCCTGGGTTCACGACTTTGCCAATATCATCCATCATCTGATGGCCGTGGTCCGGGCGAATGAAAATGTCTTGCGGCGCAGACTCTTCCCGTGTGCGCCGTGTCTCCTCGCTCAGCAATTCCCTAATCACCCCAACCATATCGATATCGCTGTCCATATGGCTGGCTTCATAGAAGGAGCGCTGTTCGCCGGGGTCTCGAGTGACCCCGCGCAGGTGGGAAAAGTGGATGCGAGGACCAAACTTTCGAGCCATACTTGGCAGGTCGTTATCTGGGCGACTGCCATATGTACCGACGCAAAGCGTGATGCCGTTGGATGGGCTGGGTTGGGCCTCAAATAAAACTTCCAGATCATCCGCAGTACAGACAATTCGTGGCAGTCCCAGCATATCGCGTGGAGGATCATCTGGGTGGATGGCCAGTTTGACACCTAGTGCTTCAGCACGAGGCAACACCTGCGATAGGAAGGCAAACAGGTTTTTACGCAGGGTGCCGCAGTCGACGCGCTTGTAATTGCTTAGCATGATGCGGAAGTCATCCAGACCATAGCTCTCGGTCATCTTGCCCGGCAAGCCTGCAATGATATTGTTGGTGAGTTCGGAACGTTCCGCTTCGGACATCGCCTCGAAAACCTGTTTTGCTTCAGCGATTTCCACCGCGCTGTACTCGGCTTCGGCATTTTCGCGCTGGAGAATAAACAGATCGAAAGCAGCAAATTTTTTCTGATCAAAACGAAGAGCATAAGCACCACTCGGCAATTTGTAGCTGAGGTCGGTGCGAGTCCAATCGATGACTGGCATAAAATTATAGCAAATGGTCTTGATGCCGCACTGCGCCAAGTTTTCCATTGAGGCGATCCAGTTTGCAACATACTTTTCATGGCCGGGCCGGGCCAATTTGATGTTCTCATGAACAGGTATGCTCTCCACCACCGACCATTTCAGCGGCGCGAGGCCGGGCTCGCAGTCTTCTATCAGTGCCCGGTGCTGGCGAATTGCTTTTAGCGGCCAAACCTCGCCAGCACGCACATCATGCAGCGCGCTAACAACATCCGTCGCGCCGGTTTGGCGTATATCATCAATGGTCACTGGGTCGTCGGGGCCAAACCATCTCCAGGACTCGCGCATTGTCGTTCCCCTTAAATAATTAGACCCATTTAGTGCACAGCGTGAATATCCTAGCGCTGAACCCGCCCAGAGCCATCGCCTGACATCAATTTCTCGACCTGCGATACGCTGACACGGTTAAAATCGCCGGAGATGGTATGCTTCAAACAGCTGGCCGCAACCGCAAACTCCAAAGATTGCTGCGGATCATCGTAAGCATTAAGGCCGTATATTATGGCGGACGCGAAACTGTCTCCGCCGCCGACACGATCGATGATATCGGTCATTTCATAGTGACGGGACAAGTAAAAACCGCTCTTGTCACGCAAGCAGGCCGACCAGCCATTATGGTCTGCGCTTTTGCTTTCCCTCAGGGTTATCGCCATATGAGAAAGGTTTGGGAAAAGTTCCATCATGCGTGATGACAAGGCTTCATATTTTTTCGTGTCCAGCTCGCCGCTCTCGATATCGACATCTGCGGTTACACCAAGGGACTTTTGGCAATCTTCCTCGTTAGCGATGCCCACGTCGACATATTTAACCAGCTCGTTCATCACTTCCGGCGCTGATTTACCGTATTTCCAAAGCTTGCCCCGGAAATTAAAGTCACAGGACACAATCACATTGTTCTCTTTGGCCGCGACAAGGGCTTCCATAGTTAGTTCGGCCGCAGACTCGCTCAAGGCAGGGGTTATGCCAGTGAAATGAAACCATTTAGCACCCTTGAATGCGGCACCGAAATCAATATCGCCGGGCTGCGCCATACAAATGGACGACCAGGCCCTGTCATATACAACATTGGATGATCGCTGGTTCGCACCGGTCTCCAGATAATAAATGCCAACCCGGTCGCCCTGACGGGCAACATGCGATGTATCGACACCGAACTTCCACAATTCGCGGATGGCGGATTCGCCGATGTCATTGTCGGGAAGCGCCGAAATAAAACCCGCATCAAGACCGTAGTTAGAAAGCGATACCGCCACATTGGCCTCGCCACCACCAAAAGTTGCCTCCAGATTGGGAGATTGGAAAAAACGTTCATGACCCGGCGATTTAAGCCGCAACATGATTTCACCAAAGCTCATAAAATCAGCCATAATTATTTTCTCCTCTGCGCGATTGCTAGCGCTTCTTTAGCAAGTTGTGTAATCGACCCAAAATCGCCTGCAGCAATAGCATCCGCTGGCGTGAGCCAGCTACCACCGCAAGCAATTACAGATGGAATTTCCAAAAATTCGGACAGATTGGCAGCACTAACCCCGCCCGTTGGCATGAATGTCACGTCACGAAACACCGACGATAAGGCCTTGAGCATTTTAGGCCCACCCGCAAGACCGGCTGGAAAAAATTTAACCGTACGCAGTCCCATGTTCCAGGCCTGCTGCAACTCAGTTGCTGTAGCAATACCGGGCAAGACGGGCATATTGTTATCTTGTGCGACACGAACCACACTTTCATGCAATCCGGGCGAAACAATAAATGTGGCACCGTGTGCAATCGCTTTTTCCGCCTGCGCACCAGACAGCACTGTACCTGCACCCACCTCCACTTCAGGAAACGCCTCAGTAATCGCCTCCAGGCATTCATAGGCCGCATCTGTTCTAAGCACGACCTCAAGAACCAGCATGCCACCGTCAAGCAACGCCTGTGCAATAGCCACAGCTTCACTGCGGTCGTTGGATTGAACCAACGGAACAACTGGTGCACGGGTTAACAGCTTTGATAGATTATCTGTCATATCAGGGTCACGAGAAAGCCATGCCGCCGTTTATGTCGATATTGGCGCCGGTAATATAGGAAGAGGCGTCAGATGCCAGATAGACAACCGTATCGGCACACTCGTCCGGGTGTCCTTGGCGGCGAAGAGGAACCGACGCTTCAACGCCGCGGCGTGCTGCATCAGGCGTGAAAGTATCGTGGAAGGTGGTGTCGATCATGCCAGGGCACAGCGCATTGACGCGGATACCGTCCGGGCCTAACTCTTTTGCCATTGACCGCGTGAACGTAACCACTGCGCCTTTTGAAGAAGAGTAAGCCGAAGCGCCGCCACCCCCGCCATCACGGCCAGCCAGCGAAGCTAGGTTTATGATGGAACTTCCCGCCGGCATGTTCGGGGCGACCGCCTGGGTCGCCAAAAATGTCGAATTCAGGTTCAATGACATAACGTGGTTGAGAAATTCCTCATCCATTTCTGCCAATTTTTTGCGCGCAACCAGGCCGCCAACATTATTGACCAGAATATGGATGCTATCGCCGAATGCTTTCCGGGCTTCCGCAACCAGATTATCGACATCGGCCTTTTTGGTCATATCACCTTTAACCATGATGGCCGTTCCGCCTGCACCTTCTATTGCGGCAACTGTTTCTTCACCAGCACTTTTGTTGCTGTGGTAATTGACAACAACTTTCGCGCCCTGCTCCGCCAATTTAATTGAGCACGAGCGACCAATATCGCGGGTGCCGCCTGTGACAATTGCTACTTTTCCACTGAGATTAGTCATAAAAATTTCCTAAGTTATTTATTGGCTTCCGGCGCGCCCGCGGCGCGGGGTTTAAGCGGTTGAATGTGTCCGCAAAGAACAAAGACCGACAGAACGCTCAATATTGCGAGCGCTGCACCGACAACGAATGCCGGCGTGTAACTATCGATAGTGATAATGGGGATGAGGAAGTTAAGACCTACCACCGCTAATTTGGCCGCTGTTCCTGCGAAGCCCACCAATGACCCGACAGACTTTCCGCTGTAAAAATCACTTGGCAGAGTTTGAATGTTTCCGATGGCCGTTTGAAAACCAAAAAGAATGGCGGCCATCAACAGCACTGCAAGAAGAGGTGTTGCGGCTTTTGTCGTCATCAATAGCGACACGAGCATAATGACACCGCCGAGACCGATAACAAACTTCCGTGTTTTGTTGACGGTCCAGCCTGTTTTTATCCTATTTTGTGCCAGCAACCCCCCGAACCATGCGCCGAACATGGCACCAACGTAGGGAATCCAGGCATATACACCTATTTCCGCAACACCGAAGCCATAGGTTTCAGCAAGATAAAGCGGCAACCAGCCAACAAATAGCCACCAGATCGGGTCGATGAAGAAAGATGCCATAATGACACCCCAGCTTTCCTTGCGTGACAGAATTTCACCCGACGACGGCGCATAGGTGGCCACTTGATTGGTTTCCTGATTGCGTTGCCCGGTAAGGATATAGTCGCGCTCCCCAGCCGAAAGCCAAGGGTGGGTTTCCGGGTCGGACTTGTAGAGAATGAGCCAAGGGATCAGCCACAAGAAACCAATAAGGCCAATTGCAATAAAAGTCGCCTGCCAGCTGCCGAAGAAAACGAACAAATAAGCGATGATCGGGGCCGAAACAATGCCGCCAATCGCTGCGCCGGAATTGAAAATGCCCTGCGCCAGCGCGCGTTCCTTAATTGGAAACCACTCCGCATTGGCCTTGGTGGCACCTGGCCAGTTTCCCGCTTCGGCAACACCGAGTATCGCTCTGAATACTGCGAAACTTGCCAGTCCGGTTGCCACGGCGTGCAGCATGGTTGCCGCCGACCAGACGGCAATGGAGAGAACGAAACCCACCCGCGTGCCAACCCAGTCAAAGATTTTGCCAAACAGTGTCTGACCAAAAGCATAGGCAAAGGTGAATACATTCAAAATGATCGCATAGTCAGTTTTTGTCAGGCCGATGTCTTTGGAAATCTCTGGCCACAAAAACCCAAGTGCGCCCCGGTCAATATAATTAATTACCGTTGCAAGCGCGACGAGCGTAACAATTACCCATCTAAAACTTCCCTTCACGACGCATCCCCTTTTTCATAGTTTTCAAAGAAGTCCTCACGGATCGGCGTAAAGACATCAAGAAGAACACCCGCCTCTATACAGATGGCTCCGTGCATAATGTTAGGGGGAACAAAAAAGCTGTCTCCAGCGGATTGTCGTTTGGTGACACCGTCGATAGTTACATCAAAAACGCCGCTTTCAACATAAGTAACCTGGGTGTGATAATGCTGGTGCTGGTACCCCTCAGCACCGTCTTTAAAAATAGCCTTTACCAGCATCAAATCATCATTATGCGCTAGAATTTGACGCGTTATTCCTCCACCTACATCTTCAAGAGGTACATCTTTACCAAACAGAAAACGCTCACTTTGCATGGCTATTTCCCTTCTTCGATGTGTTTTTGGGAATGAAACAATTTGTAGGGGCCTGTCCACGCAACCTCAGTCCCATCAACAGTGATAGAATGATTGGCTGCCTGGGACGTGTCGCTCGCAATCGCTAAGCCGACAGTTTGCCCGTCTTTGGTTTGGACCCGAATATAGTCATTGGCTCCGGCATCAAAGTGATGGACGACAGCCACATTTGGGTGGCTGTCGACGGTAAATTCAACAATCGGGTTATATTCACCGTGTGTCTCTATTACCGAAGCGAGGGACACGCCGTTGGCTGAGTTCGACCGCAAAATGAAAGCGGGCTCCCGGCGAAGATTGAAATTAGGGTCATTGGCGCCGACCTCGGCAAATATGATATCAGTGGCTTCAGGCACGGATGATGTGACGGTATAAAACGTCCGGTCTAAAAGCCATGTGACCTGAGTTAACCCTGCTACTGCTTTTGCCTGGCCAACCTCCCACAAATACTGGTAACCATTATCAGCGCCAAGCGGTTTGCGGGTTTTCGTGTAAGCTTTCAGCTCAAAGTTTGTCTCAGTAAGTTGACCATTATAGTAAAAGGGCAGGTCATATTTATGCGGAGTGTTTGACTGTGCTTTCATCAAATCAATTATTAGTGGGTTCGGGAATGCAGCGTCGCGCACCATCGCCATCGTTCGGCTTAAAGAGGCGTCCGCGTATGCAGTGTCAATTTCAGCCGTTGTAATTTTCAAGTCATCATTATTCGCAAAAACACCCAGTTTCGGTGCATGTTTGTTGCCTGTTTCTGTAACGCCGTCAAAGTGACTAGCTTCATCCACAACCAAGGCATTGTGAGCAATCGTCTGTTTCGCAAATGTATTGTTTTCGGCTAGGTAATGTCCGCCGTATTTTGCCTCAACGTTAAGAAAACGTGCGGCACCGTAGTCTCGAATGATCTCATGTCCTGCGTCATAAAATAAGAAACCAAGTTTATCGAAATGCCCATGCCCAAGGCCCTGCGATGTATTTTTTACCACCAAGGTTAAATCGTCAGGGTCGCGTGATGCCCTGATAATATCGAGCGCGCCTTCAGTTCCGTTTTCACCGTCGCGCAAGCGCATGGTTTTATAGTCAAAAGGCTCGGCCATACCTGCCGCCAAATCTGTGGCAACTGCTCTGCTTTCCGGTGTGAGGACAAATTTATCCTGTGCTTCGGCAATAGAAAGCAACCCTTTATCACCGGTCAAGCCATAGGCGATTGCCACACCGTAAAGAAGTTCTGTTGTGGCAATTCCCTTGTCTTTAATAGCGTCATTGATCGGGAAGAACAGGCCGCCATAGCTTTGTTGGATGGTCGTATAGATGGCCTTTTGCAAGATACCATCTCGCTGCTCGAATATTTTCTGTTCTGGATTAATTTGCTCCACCGCCTGGGCAAAGACAACAAACGGCATCAATGCGAAACGTTGGTAGTAAGGGCCTTCATTGTAATATCCGTCGGGCGAAAAAAGTTTGTCCATTTGCTTTAAAAAGCCAGCATCGCCCGTTTTATCGAGCCCAAGCAACGCCTGTTGGACATAATCGTCATCACCAATTGCATAACCGGTCAACCCAACCGCAGCAGTGGCCCATGTGCCGTGATTGTGGACCTTATTAAATGTCTCTGGAGAACCGTCAGAGAGAAACTCCGCCATATTTCTCAACACGTCTGTTTCAATTTTGGAGCGTTGCTCAACTGATAAAACGTCTTTTACCGCGCCGTAGCCTTGAGCGACATGCAGGAGCCACCAGCTTTCATTGAGGTTTTGCCAGAACATCCTTCCCGGCGATTGTTCCTTCTTCGCGGGGTGCAAACCCCAGCCGGGGTAAACATCGGCGTAAGCCGTCATCAACTTGCCAGCATAATCAGTAAACTTTTGCTCGCCGGTTAACTTGAAGAGCTGCCCGGCATCATAAATAAGCTTGGCATTCTCTTTATGCTTTTCGTGGGTATAACCTCCGCCAGCATCTTTCGGGGTCGGAATAGTCAGCGGCAGCGCAATTTGCGCATTTATCTTATTTTTAGCGCTCTGAAGCGTCACATCAAATCCAGAAACACTAGCCGTATTCTTGTGCGCGTTTCGCTGCTCTGTCTCTTGGCAAGCCACAGCGAATAGCCCGAAAAAGGACACCAGGATTATGTTAGCGACCAAGCGTATCATGGGTTTATTCCTTCATTATCCTGAAGGACTGCGGTTGGTGCCAAGCCACTATTCAGTTCGCTGACCAAGGGTGCAGGGGTTGCTACGAACTTGTTCTTTGTGATCCGTGTTTTCGGCTCGCCGACCGTATGATTGATAAGAAACGGCCTACTGTCCTTGAATATATTGCCGGACATGTCTGTCACCTGTACGCCGTGGAGCTGCATCGACGATTTAGATTTATTACGCTTCCCGCTCCCCACGTTGGAAAGCGTTGAATTCTGAAGGGAGAAATGGGGTCCGAAAGTGCTCTCATCCGTGCCGCCTCGGTAAAAATCAACCAGCGCACCTTTAATATTATCAAAGGTCGAATTCCCGATCGTGAGATACTCTGCGTTATAAATGCCGAAGTCATCGCTCTCTTTGTCCAGCTTGAATACAGCGCCGGTCACATCTGCGAACGTTGAATTGCGCACAAGGATTTGGTCCGCAAACGTACCCTTGGCAACCGTCATAACATTGAAGGAATGGTTCACATCCAAATCGCTGAAACTAGTATCGATAATTTCCAGCCGATAATTTTGCAGCATGGCATAGGGACTGGTCCGGATTACGGAATTCCCGGCATTGTCCGGTGCGTCAGCGCCTGAAATATTGAGATTTATAAGCTGAAGGCTACCACCGTCCTCAATTTGGAATAAAGTTGAGCGCTCGTATGAAATGTGAACATCATCCGCACCCTTGAATGTCAGCGGCTTATCCAGTTTTAAGAATTTACTGACGACATAATGCCCGGGAACAAGAAGCAAAATATCGCCAGCCTTTGCGGCCTGTACCGCATTAAAAAGTGCACCCTCTTCCGGTTGAACTTCAATTGTTTGTCCCGAAGAAAACGCAATTAGGGGCTCCGCTTTAGGATACCAGTCCACGCCTGTCGCATCCTTTGACGTCGGCTTCAGGTCCCTAGAAACACCCACGTTTTCAATCCCGTTATCTTCCGGATATAACAAGCTATTTTCTGCGCGCGACATATTGATATCCATCACCTTGAAGCCATACCCCAAGCTATTAGGTGCAGCACGTCCGATGATATTGTCCGAAAAATCGATACCGGAGACGTCGTCATATATTGTGAAAGTATCGCGGCCGTCAGCGTTGAAAATCAGGTTGTTGGCGAACCGACTGTCGACAGGTGCAGCACTTCGCTCAGCATCACTTCCAGCCGCCAACTGGATGTTGTCACTATTCACGATCGTATTGCGTGAGATATTCGCGTCTTTGACTTGGTCATATCGGTTAATAGGCGAATTGGGGACGCCATTCATGACAACAAAAGCGCCGCCAAAACGCGTGCCTTTCAAGCCTTCCATATAATTATTGAGAATGGTTTGACCGCCATTAATCACACGGATGCCACCAGTATGATCCGCACCGTTGCCAAAAAACACATTACCCTCGACAAGGTTGTTGTTGCCGTGCCGCATGGTCAGTGTACCGCGCGACTGGTAAAAGGTATTGTTGCGGAAAGTGTTCCTGCCGGATTTATTGGAAATAATTTCCAACTCTCCGTCGCTGCGATCGAAGTAATTATTCTCGACAATTGTGAAAGAATTGGTACGCGAATAATGGCTTGTGCCAATTCGCAGTGTTTCGCCGCCGTTTGAGCCCAAAATAGGCCGCGGTCCGAAGTAATTATGGTCAATACGGTGGTGGTTTTCCTGGCTGTCTATTGTATTCAGACGCACCGCCATAGTGACGCCCTTGTTGCGCTTTCCAACCAGATGGTTGTGATCAAACCGGTTATTCTTTCCGTACATCAGCACCCAGAAATCAACTTCATATCGTTCCGGTTGATTATAATTGTCGATCACAACCTCGGTGATCCTAGAGTTATTAGCCAATTCTTCATTATTTCGACGAAATGAAACAACCTCGCTGGTCGGCGTGTAGCCGTCTTTAAAGACCAAACCTGACACGATCAAATGCTCACCAGCTAGTCTAAGGTTTGATTGTCCCGATAGGATAACCTTGCCTTTGGTTTGCGCGGTTAATGTAATGGGTTTTTCAGCTGTTCCGATTCCAGTGAAAAGAATTTCAAAATCTTCCCACACGCCGTCCGCAAGCTTGATGGTGCCGCCGGGCTGCACATTTTTGAGGGCTTCTATATATGCATTCTGGTTTTCAACCAGAATCTCGTCAGTGCTTACCGCGCACCCGTAGAGTGTGAAAAGCATTACAAACGATGCACCAATTGTGCAGAACCTGGCTACTTGTTTCGACATTGCATTCCCCCCATCCACCGCTAAAGAGAGCGGTCGATTTATAGGAAATGAGTATCGGCAACAATACCAAAATTGTCAACCAATTTTGTCAACCAATTTTATAAATTGGTATACAGATAAATTTTAAACGAGAATAGAACTAGTCTAACTGAGCCGAGAGTAGGAAGCGTGAGCGACTTTCGGACGACTTCCGCTTTACTTCCTGATAAGCTTCTTCCTCTGAAGCAATCAGCAAAGCCTCTATCATACGAGTGAAATGAGCCCGCATCGCTATCCGCGCTTGAGAGGAATCCCTGTTCTTGAGGGCATCAAGTATTGCCTGATGCTCCTCTTCACGGTGGCTACTGTCCTTGTCGCACACAGAACGATACACCTTTTGAAGCTGTGCAGCTTCAGCTCGCATCTTCCACATACTGCTAATCACAAAATTGATCGCAGGGTTATTGGTGGCCCGCGCTATGGTCATATGAAAGGCTTCATCTGCCTCTTCGGGTGACATATCCCCAGTGGGTTTTCCTGGCGATTTCCCAGACATAATCTGGATATAACCCTCTAACTCTTCAATTGCTTCGTCGGAGATAATAGGGGCAGCAAGCGCAGCAGATTCAGCTTCAAAAAGGGCCCGGGCCTCAGTCAGCTCGAACGGCCCGACCTTTGGCAACCCGTTGAGCGGCTGGTCACTGCCATCAAGGACGTAGGCCCCAGAACCCACCTTGATTTCCAGGCGACCTTGCGCTTGTAGTGCAATCTCTGCTTCGCGAATAGATACGCGGCTAACACCAAATTTTTCCGCAAGATCACGTTCACCTGGAAGCCGGCTTCCAGGAGGGAAAACCCCCGAATCTATCAGTTCAAGCAATTGATTTGCGACTTTATGATATAATCGTTTATCGGCCATGGTGCCCCCAGCTTTGATCTATACCAATTGTAGGCAAACCAGCCCTATTGTCCACACCAATTTTTAGAACAAAAAAGTAAAGCACAGCGCCCAATAGAGCACTGTGCTTTGCCATAGTGATTGAGGAGCAGCCTAAAATCTGTAGCTTGCTCCAAAAGTAATGCGTCGGTCCGGAAGACCTTGGAAGCACAATAGTGCATCGTCATTACCACAAAACTGCTCAATATTGGACTTAGTGAGGTTAACACCTTCAATTCCAACACTTAGCTGCTCAGTCACAGCGTAATTGATGCTGGCATTCAGCTGTCCTCTACTCGCAGTAGTAACCGGGAAACCTAGTGTACTGTTGCGACTAGCACCCGCGGCCGTGTCGTCAGTGCGGAAGGAATCACGCCACGTATAGCGAGCCCTGGCTGAAATACCATACTTCTCATAGAACAGCGTGGCGTTGTAAGCATTTTCAGACAAATCAAGCAGACCTTGCACCGCGGTAACCGGTACAAAATTAGCGTCGTCATAAATACCGTTTATCGCGTTAAAGATATCTGTTCCGCGAGAAGCAGAGCTATCAGTCGCATCACCACCATCGAAGTCCTGAATGGTATAGTTAGCCATTACACCGAAGCCTGACATCCAGCCAAAGCTACCAAGCCTGTCTTCCCACTCAGAAAGGTTGTACTGGAATGTTATTTCAACGCCTGTTTGTGTCGTTGTTCCTGTGTCATTGATAATTGTTTCAATGGGAACACATAGGCCGTTTCCGGGCTGGTCTGACAAAACGTTGCGATCAGGAAGTGGATTAAAGATACCACCACCTTCGCAAGGGTCGGTGATGTCACGGAAACCATTTCCGTCCACAGGAACATCTTCCAACTGCGTAACAAATAAATTTGAACGTTTTTTGTGGAAGAAACCGACACTTACTACTGCCGATGGCGCAAAATACCAATCAGCTGAAATATCAAATGAAGTTACTGTTTCAGGTGCAAGGTTTGGATTACCAATTTCCACAGCATTATTCGGCCCAGTGGGGAACACCACTGACGTAGATAGGTCGTTAAAATCAGGGCGCCTAATATCTTCACCCCAGCTTGCACGAAGTAATATATCTTCAGTTACATCGACTGCCACATTAAGGCGTGGTAACCAGGCATCATAACCACCTGTTGTTACAACTTGGGATACAACACCACCAACGTTAGAATTGCCCAACGAATTAATTGTCGTATCAACGTAACGTAGGCCGAAGTTACCGCGCACAGCACCAACTTCAAAGTTTACTTGCCCATACAGAGAGTGGGTTTTCTCTGTGATATCAAAGAAGGCAGAAGTATCAGAAGAAGGGTCTGATAAAGTTCTCGCACCAGGTTGTGATGCAAGGGCGGCTTGTAGGATGCTCAAAGTTCCGTCTGGATCAGAAAAAGCTAGATCCGGGCTGACGACAAGAAAGTTACGAATTGCCAGTTCTCTACCATCAGCATCACCAAAGGTATCTGGGCCAGGAACAAGAAGCTGCTCGAATAGCGAACCATTTGGGCTATCTGTAATTCGGCTTAGACCAATGCTTGAACGAACTTGGTCAAAAGTACTGGACGACTCGTTGTATCGATAGCCAAAATCGACAGAGTAAATGAACTCATCAAGGAAGCTATTCTCCAGGTCGTATGTAAAGTCTGCACGAACTGCTTTCTCTTCGTTTTCTGTTCTGTTGCGCCCAACAGTCACTGCATCCAAAACAACATTGTTGGGATTGAGCAGATCCGCAACTGTTGGTGCGAATGGTGAATCAAAATCAATTCCGAATGTTAGTCCACCGCCAGTAAAATCATAAATAAACGGCACACTGTTATCGTTGCTAGTGCCATCAAGAGGCGTCAGAGGGTTTGGATTAATAAAGTTCAAGGTCGTGCTTAAATTGGGGTTGACCGTGTCAGAAGTTGATATTGACCCTTCTATTCGACCTGAAAGCCTTCCTGTCGACCAATCTGTACCCAGTCTGAAGACTCGGCTATCAGTAACACGAGCCCCAGTATCGCTTGAAAAACGCAGGTTTGGATCGTCGTCGCCAACACATACGCGTGGCTGAAGTGTGCCGCCGGTGGGGGGGGGGGG
>JAALKD010000078.1:0-12041 GCA_011088215.1 Sphingomonadales bacterium
GGTGATGACGGCCTTCATAAGGATTGTCCGCCTGATTGAGACCTGGCAAGCACGGCTTCCACCAGCGCCACATCCTCCGGCACATCAACACCGATTGACGGCGGTCCGTCATAGCTCGCCACATATATTTTGATGCCGTGCCACAGAGCGCGTAATTGTTCCAGCTTTTCGGCCTGCTCGGTCGGCGCGGGTTGTGCGGTTGCCAGAAAACGCAAGGTCGAGGCGCGGTAGGCGTAAATACCAATATGGCGCGCGTAAGGATAGGCGGTCAGCGATACACCTCCTTCACGGTTGTGGGGAATTGCCGCGCGGGAAAAATAATGGGCGAAACCTTCCTTGTCAGTGACGACTTTGCCCCTGCCTGCATCGAGGAGCGCCCCTTCTTCCTCAATAGGATCCGCGGCTGTTGAAATACCCGCAGACGGGCGGTCTTCCAGTGCTTTGCCCACAAGGCGAACAAGCGCCGGGTCGATCAAGGGTTCGTCGCCCTGAACATTGACCACAATCTCATCATCGGCCAAACCCATCAAGTCTGCCAATTCCGCCAGCCGTTCACTACCATTTTCATGATCAGCGCGTGTCATCACCGCAATGCCGCCAAAACCTGCAACTGCATCTGCAATACGCTGGTTATCGGTTGCAACGACCACGTCAGCGGGCCCGTCCGCCGCTAATACGGCGCGCCGCCATACATGTTCTATCATCGGCTTGCCGCAGATAGGTACTAGCGGTTTGCCGGGAAAACGGCTTGATGCATACCGGGCTGGTATCGCGATCTTCATTTGGCTTCAGACATATTCTTTTGGGTTAACAAGATCAGCAAGCTTCACCCCTATTTTGGATGCAATATGATCGCACGCTTCGCGCACTGCGCCGCGCCCGCCTTCCGCAGCAGATACCCAATCGGCGATATCTTTTACGTCCTGCACGGCGCTGCTGGGTGCCATGGCATAGCCAACCCTGCGCATCACATCTATATCGATTAAATCATCACCCATGAAGGCACAGTCAGCCAAGGAAAGACCTAGTTCGTCGCAGATATCAGAAAGCGCAGCGGTCTTATCGACGCATTTTAGCCTGCGCCTGCGAATACCCAAGTCATCAAGGCGACGTTCCAGCGGTTTGCTTTGGCGGCCAGATATAACCACGATTTCAACCCCTGCTTTACGCAGATACTTCATACCCAGCCCATCATGCGCATTGAAAGCCTTCATTTCCTCACCCTGTTCAGTGTAAAGGATCGTGCCGTCAGTCATCACGCCGCCAACGTCCAGCGCCAGCAATTTTATCGGCATAGCTGCTACTCCGTTACCAATGGTTCGAAGTTTTTGACCAAATCGTCGATCGCCTTCACCTGCTCCAGGTACGGCTTAAGCTGGGCCAACGGCAACGCGCACGGGCCGTCACATAGTGCTTCATCCGGGTTGGGGTGAGCCTCGAGGAATAAACCTGCCAAGCCAATTGCCATACCTGCACGGGTCAGCGCAGCGACCTGCGAGCGACGGCCATCAGCGCTATCGTTACGGCCACCAGGCTGCTGCAGGGCATGGGTGGCATCAAACACTACGGGTGCTAGCCGTTTCATAACATCGATGCCCAGCATATCAACCACCAGATTGTTATACCCAAAACTGCTGCCTCGCTCGCAGCACATGACATCTTTTTTTCCGCTTTCTTCGAACTTCTTCAGGATATGAGACATTTCTTGCGGAGCCAAAAATTGCGGCTTTTTCACATTAATAACCGCAGGTGTCGACGCCATCGCAGCCACTAGATCGGTTTGGCGCGCAAGAAAGGCCGGCAGCTGAATAACATCAGCCACTTCCGCCGCAGCGCTGGCTTGGCCTGGCTCGTGAACGTCGGTCAAAATTGGCACATCTAATTCGCGTCTGATATCCGCCAATATCTGCAGCCCAGCTTCCAGCCCGGGGCCGCGAAAAGAGTGAACTGACGACCGATTGGCCTTGTCGAAACTGGCCTTGAAAACATAGGGGATACCCAGCTCGGAGGTAACTGCTTTGAAAGTTCCCGCTATATCAAAAGCCAGATCGCGGCTTTCAAGTACATTCATACCGCCAAACAAGACAAAGGGATTGTCATTAGCGACTTGAATTTTATCAGCGATTAAAAGGCTACGCGCCATAGCCGACCCCTTCAGAAAGTTTTATAAACCGTTCAATCACTTGGCTACCGCGCCAGAACAAAAAGCGCAAGCATACAAATTTATGGCACCGTCGCCCCTGACATCAATTGAAACCGGTGTTGTCAAGAGAACTTGGGCCCGCAACGGGCCGCGCGATATGACAATCGAGTTTGACGATTGTTTCATGTTGGGAGACACAGGCAACGGCCAGGTCAAATTCAGATACAAAATGATAGAAAATTGATGTGTCTGTTAGTCCCCTTGGAGTTGGCGATGCAAGTTTGAACCTACCGTCTCGGAAGTCTATTTCAATGCCTCGCAGATAGGGCATCAACGTGCCATTTTCCATTTTGACACAGGCTTCCTTAATCGACCACAGGGTGAAAAATAACATCCTGCCTTCACTCTCGGGCATTGCCTTCAGCATGTCCCATTCCCGCGCAGGAAAACGTCGCTGGGCAACCCGTTTCCAATCGATATGATGGCCTGTCTGTTGAATATCGATACCAATCGGCGTGGTCTCGGCCACCGCTATTGCAGCAATACCTGCTTCTGCCACGCCCGAATGGGAGACCGAAAAAAACGGTGGCTCGTTGTCACCGTAGCCATCGAGAAAAACACGCCCCGCCCCTTCCTGCACCAAGGGAACAGCTGAACCAACAAGACCCATGTATTCACCAAGTTCCTGGCGCAGCATAGTTCTGGCGGTCACGAAAGAGGGACGCGCGGCCCCGTGCATAGAGGCAAGGCGCACATGTTCAGCAGCCGACAACATTTCCTGTCCGCCCAGCGCCGGATCTGCGGCCCTGATTTTCAGTTTTATCTGTTCGACGTCGACGTTCATTGGCAACTCAATGTTGAAATAAGGGCTGAGTTTACGACATTAGCCAACAAAGGAAACCCGGATTTTAGCAAGCTGCTAGTATGTGGGTGCATACACAGAAGACAACCGATGGGCGAGAACTATTGAGATGCGAATTACGTGGGGAAGGTAGAAGGGGAAGGAATTTGAGGGAGGTCTAGAAGAACTAACAATACATAAGCCCCGGCGCGGTGCACCAGGGCTTATGACTTGATTATTTATCGTGCGCGCAACTTAGAATACGAAATTCGAAATCGTCAAACCGTCTAGTGTCACGTTTGAAACGAACACTGTGGAACCACTGCCCAAGTTAATTAACACACCAGAAGTACCATCCTGCGTTGTTTCAACCGACGCTTCTTTTACATCAAAAAGATTGGTGAAGTTTGTCGGTGTGGCAGACACATTAATAATGTCATTGCTCAGATCAAAATCGACAACTGTATTATTGCTGTTGGTATCGGCCCCAAAAACAAATGTGTCAGCACCGGCCCCACCGTTCAACAAATTGTCACCGCCACCGCCCGCAAGAGTATCATCACCAGCACCGCCGCGCACAGTATCGTTACCTGCACCAGCTGTCAGGCTGTCATTGCCCGATCCGCCGAATATTTCATCTGACCCGGCATCCCCTGTGACCGTGTCATTGCCGTCGCCGCCAAACAATTCGTCGTTGCCCAATCCGCCGGTCACGCTGTCATTGCCTGTGCTTGCGAAAACGGTATCATCGTTGCTACCGCCATCAATGGTGTCATCCGCGTTACTTGAGCCTTTTCCGCCATAGATAGTGTCATCACCATCAAGGCCTTTAATATCATCGCAGCCCTCGCCACCGCCAAGAACATCATTACTACCCGCACCAAATACAATGTCATTTCCTGTACCGGCATATGCAATATTGATCCCATCCGACGATGAGTTGCCCACCTCGTTTTCGTCAACCACACTGTCATTATCGCCGCCGCTAGCTACACGGTCGCCCCAACTTCCAGCTACGATCGTGTCATTGCCGGCCCCACCAAACAAAACATCCGTTCCGTCTTCGGTATTGGTATTAGATGAAGAACCGCCAAACAAATCCGAGTCAGCTCCACCACCAATAATTACATCGTTATTTTCACCGCCAGCGAATGTCTCACCAGCTTCTCCACCAGTAAGTGTACTGCCTCCGGGGTCAGCTGTTATTGTGTTTTGCGGCGTCACTGTTAGGATAACGTCCAAAGTTACCGTTTCACTCGTGCCGGAGTTAAAAAGTGTTACCTGCACTGTTTCGGTCACATTGGAGCCGATTGTGTTCAGTGACGCGTTAGCCGCAAAAGTCAGTGAATCGGTTGCCGTATTAACGGTTAATGTACCATTTGTAGTCTGCACGACACTACCATCAGAAACAGTAACACTACCAATTTTAGTGATCGCCCAATTTGCTGCGGATGCTGCGTCAAAGGGTGAGCCTGCTGCCGGTGCCCAGTTAAATATTTGAGTTGTTGCGATACTTGCCGCTGCTGTATTATTGCCAGCTGTGGTGCTCATGTTCAAGTCAACCACAACCGTTTGATCGGAACCCGTCGCGAGCGTAACATTGTCAAACACAAGTGTTTCAACACTTGCCACAGTATCAGTACCCTCAACGCTGACAGTTAAGCCGCCTGCCACGGTCCCCGTAATATCAGCCGCAGCGTCAAGATTACCACTAAACACAGCAGTATCTGCACCATCACCACCGGTAATATTGTCATTGCCCGCACCACCGTTCAGGCTGTCATCTCCGCGCGCTCCGTCCAAGATATCATTGCCATTGCCACCAATGAGAGTGTCATTTTGGATATCAAACTGCGTGTCACCAAGTAGACTATCGTCGCCGTTGCTGCCGTTAATGGTGTCATTGCCGGCAAGGCCATCAATAAAATCGTTACCTAATGTACCGGTCAGGTTATTATTGCCAGACGTACCTTCCACAGAAGTATCCGCATTAACGGTTACAACAAGCGGTACATTAACTGTAGCACCCGTGGTCGGGTTATTCAGTGTTACGGTCACATTCTCAGTTTGAACATTAGGATCATTGGCCTCATCGGACCCTGCGTTAAACACAATAGTATCCAAAGTAGACCCTACAGAAGTAACCGTGATTGTACCAAGGCTTACCGTAACGGTAGAGCCTGCACTCACGGTAGTATTGTTAATCCTTGTAATATTCCACTCAGAAGCAATACCAAGGTCAAGCACGTCGGTAGTATCAGTTGGTATCCACTGAAGAATAGACGTGGCAGGCGTATTCGCTGCAGTGGTATCACCAGCATTAGCGGCAAGTCCAAGGTCTAGGCCAATATCCTGATTGGCTGTGGACGACAAGGTCACATTGCTAAACTGGATCGTTTCAAAGCTGGCATCAACAGTATCAGTGCCTTCAACAGCAACAGTCAGGTTACCACCACTTATGCCGTTGATGTCTGCCGCGCTATCCACATTTCCAGAAATAATAACAACATCAGTACCCGCGCCGCCCGTGTATGTGTCATTTCCAGCACCGCCGGTAAGTGTATCGTTACCGTCACCACCAATGAGAATGTCATCGCCGTTATTAGTGGTCAGGCTATCATTACCGGCACCACCGTTTAGGCTATCGTTACTGGAACCAGCTCCATCATCATCAGATATGGTGTCATTATTATTACCGCCCAAAAGCGTATCCTGGCCTTCGCCACCAGCAATTGTATCATTGCCACCGTTACCGGTAATACTGTCGGCACCAGTGCCCCCAGTGAATGTTTCATTGTCATCATCACCGGTCAGAGTTTGACCTGTATTATCCGCTGTAAACGTGGTGTCTGCCGTAACAGTTATGTTCAGGGTAATATCCGCGACAGATGTGCCACCATTTTCCTGTACCCGGATCGTCACAGTTTCCGTTTGATCTGCCGCAAGATTGGCTGCCGAAGCACTCGGTGTGAACCGAACAGTTTCCTCGACGCCGTCACCGTCAGTATCCAGGAATTGCAAATTACCAATTGTACCAACAGCAACATTGGTCGCAGGTGCAACAGTGGTGAATGTGCCTGAATTTCCAGACGGATCACCACCTGTAACCGTACCGTTGATATCCCAGTCATTATTGGTGGAAGAGCTCGATAGAACATCAGTGGCACCTGGACGCCAAGACAGAACAGAACCAAAAATAGTGTTATTGGTTGTGGTTGTCGCATTCGTACTAATATCAGCTCTTGGCCAAAATCATCATTGGCTGTGCTGCTGAGCGTAAGACCGGTACCATTTCCAAATACAATATTCTCGACATTACGAACAGTGTCAGAACCCTCAACGTTAATAGTTAGGCCGCCAGCAAGCGTACCTGTGATATCACCAACATTGTCGATATTGCCATCAATGGTAAGCGTATCTGTATCGGCTCCACCATCAACAATATCATTACCGAGGCCGCCGATGAGAGAATCATCACCGACGCCGCCATCGATACTATCATTGTCATTGCCGCCAGCAATCGTGTCGTTACCGGAACCACCCAGCAGGGTATCGCGTCCAATATCACCGGTCAGGCTATCATTGCCAGCGCCACCATCAAAACGGTCATCGCCGTTACCACCGTCAATGATATCAAGGCCATCATTACCAGCCAGACTATCGTTACCGTCACCGCCAAACAAGCTGTCGTTGTCTGCATTACCGCCGATGGTATCATTACCGGTTCCGCCATCAATCTGGTCAGCACCTGCGCCGCCATCAAGCGTGTCGTTGCCTGCATCACCAAAAATGCTGTCATTGCCCGCACCGCCATCTACGGTGTCAACGTCGTCACAACCAAACACTTGGTCGTTGCCGTCGCCGCCGCTAATGCTGTCTGTGCCTGCATTACCAACCAACACGTCATTGCCGGCATCACCGTTCAGGGTATCGTTGCCTGTACCGCCAGAGATATTATCAACACCACTACCGCCACTTATGCTGTCATTATCCTCGTTACCGAAGATAGTTTCAGCGCCTGTGCCACCATTAATGGTGTCGTTGCCCGCCAAACCATTGATAGTGTTATCGTCTGCGTTACCGGCAATAAGGTCGCCGCCAGCTGTACCGTTGATAGTTGCCATAGTAGTGCCCCAACTTCTTTACTGAGAAAACAAATTTCCGGCAGGCTACCAGCAACATTCGCGTGCGTCAAACGTAACTGTGGGGTGATATCACGGTTTTTAGCTGTGGAATCTGCGGTTTAGCACATTTTTGCAACAGTAAGAGTCGGTTAGGGAATTGGGGAATTTTAAGGAAAAATGAAGTGAGGGACCATCATGAAGCGAGTTATTGGCCAAAACATCAATAAATTTCATTTCACTAGGGGCCAATTAATTAATCATTCAACATCAAACATAGCCCCACGCCGCGCACACACGGGCGTCAAAGTCTCGCGCTGCGCGCAGATGCAGAAGCTCCGCTTGATCGTATTCTATTTGGATATTGTACAGGTCCCGCTGTGCTTTCAACGTCGCTTTCTGAATTTTTTCGTCTTTAAAGGCTTTGATAATTAGTTCCGCGCCCAAATTAATTATTGCTGCTGCGGCGATAGCGGCATTCACCAATGTCACCAATCGGCTCAACGATTTAGCGTAATTATTGTCCTTTCCCCATTTTGCCTGCACATCAATAAACAACTCTGTCATCGACTTCGCATCATTGATTAGTGCCTCTTTCACGCCTCGATCCACACCAAATATCGCATCACCGCCAATTGGAACGAGATTCGAACCGGCTTTTCTAAGGATGTTGCGGGCGCGCTCAACATCCACATCATTCGACTCTAACCGTATGAACGCATCTAGAGTTCGCTTGATCACCTTCTGCCGATCAAGAAAATCAACCATCTTGGCAGCCTCGTTAACTTTGATGTTGCTCAAGGTACGACAACTTTCACATTCCCGTTTTTGTCCGACCACCACATTCCTGTTCAAGCTGCGCTCCAAAACCGTTGCGGCATAGTCCGCCAACGGCTTAAAGACTGGCCTTCCACCCTCTTCACCGGTTGCCGCACATGCTTCTGCGTGAATACGCCCAGCGACGTCCAGAATTTTGTTTTTTGGCGGAATGCGATAACTTTTCTTCATCTCGTCCCAGACAATACGTCGTCCCCAACCACGCGGACCGAGCTTTTCCAATAGCGCTCTAATTTCTACAACCGGATCCGACTTTAGGCGAAAATGACCGACATTGTTTTGGGAAGGCAGATAGGTCCATTTCCTGCCGTCCCGGCGCAACTGTTCTTCGACAAAAGCTTTCATTTGTGCAGGAACAGTGCTGGTAAAAGCCTGATTTTTCGCATCCCAAAAGCGGCCAACCGTGCGTAGCGACATGGTTACGATAAATCTATGATTTTTATAAGTTTCCGGTATGTCCACCCTATCGATATAGCCATAATAACGGGACTGACCGGCTATGAAATTGCGCGGCAACGACACAAACGGAGGGATCAGATAATCCTGATTTGTTCGTGTATTCCTGATCGCAATTGGTTCGTACAAAATTGTCGTACCGCCAATTGCCTCCAGCTTTTCAACCGGGGAGCCTTTCAAAGCTTTACGCAGGCTTTCAATGACCTGCCCTTTTGGTGCGACCTCACTTGGAAAAGCTGATCCACCATTCCTCCGAATTGGGTTGGCCTCGATGTAACGCTGGACGACGGCGCCGAAAAAATTGATCTTGCCGTCCACTGGATACTTCCGTCCGCCAAAACCAATTGCATTAAAAGCCGCCTGCATTTTGGCAACATCATGTATGTTGTTCCTGCCGCCGGGCCCAACACTTTCCTTAAGGGTAAATGTCACAGGCTTGGTCCTTCAGGGTTAAGATTAATCTAAAAAGTGTTCTTTTTTGTTCTTTCAAAATGTTCGTGATACAGAAGGCTGGTAGCCACGAGGACACGTTGAGCATGAATGCTAAAAAGCAATTTTCACCAAAAGCCAAAGTATGGCTCACAGTCGCAGTTACTGTCTTGCTTGCTAGTAAATTGGCACCATGGATTTATTTGGAAATGACTATAATCGAGCCAGAGCCATTTACCGTACCCTTTTACACCGCTGCTGGAGAAGATACAGCCGCATTGAGCAGGCTGATTATGGACAACGATGAATTAATACGAAAGGCAGGAATAGCTGGACCGCAAGGCGCGGCCTCTCGTGTAGAACTGAAGGTGTTCTATCAAAAATTAATTACCTTGGAAGCATCGTTATACAATGAATTTGCTACCAAACTGCCTGCGCAAAATGGATTTATAGAGAACAGTTTGCAAGCTGAGTATGCGGCCGTGCAAAACGCCGCTTGGACCTATCGTTCAATGCTAAAAGCTATTCTGGCGCTTGATTCACTGGAAGAGAGCACCTCTCAAGAAGGGGACTATTTTCCTTTGCAGAGTTACAGATATTCTACCCGAAGAGATGATTATCAATTTAGCCTTTTGGCATTACGTGGAACTTTATCCAACGGACACATAGATTATATAAAAAGGAAATTCGATTAGATAAGCCTACTGATAGTCTACCGCTTCCCCCGCCAACCATCGCGGCCAACGCCCTTCAGCTTTTCAACTGTGCGCAGACCGCCGAGGCCCAGCATGGCCATCAACACGGTAATCAGTGTTTCGGTGCCGTTCAGCGCAGGCGGTTCAGGCATGTCGGCAAAGAAAGCCAGCCGCAGCCAATTCAGCAAGTCATACCCTAAAAAATGCCAAGCCAGCGAAGCACCGCATGTCCAGCCCACAAATGGTCGCCACCCGGCGACAAAAACCGAAGGATGCTGTGCCTCGGCCTTGTTGATTTCCAGCTGAGCCAACCCGGCGCGCAGCATTTCCATTTCCAGCTCATGGTCAAACTTCCTGCGCGCGTTTTTGTCCGGTATCAGCTTATCCAGCGGACCTTTGATTGCATCCAGTATCGTGCCAATAATCGGAATACTCACAGCACCCTCCAATCCAGAAATGCGGCAAATAACAAGATCAAAGCAAAGCCACCTATCGCGCTAACGGCAAAATCCCAAATGAAATCACGCAGCATGCTCACCTCCTGCTTCTTGCTCGCCGCCTGGTTCTTGTTTGCGATCCGGGCTGTGCAGGCCGGTTTGCACTGTTCGATCATGACCGTTGCGTATGATGGTCAGCACCTCGCCTCGGTTGCCGCCCAAACGCTTATGCGACACATGCAACCATTCCGCTCGACTATCTTCCCGCACCCGAACCTCATAAATAAGCTGATCAAACCCGATATCCGCCGCTGCGATGGCCGAAGCCGCCTCAAAACAGGGAACGCCGCGCACAAGTATGTCCGCTGCCTCACCGAGCAGATGCTGGCTGGTGGCCGCGCCGCCAACCAAGCGGTTCAGCGTCACGCATCTAAAGCCGGACGTGACGACGACGTATTTACCAAACAGCGCGCGAACCGGCTCCAACACACCTGTCGCCAGCGCACGCAGGTTGGCCACTTCGGCCTCCTCGCGCGGAATGTTGTACAGCTGAAATTTCTCTGCGGTTTGGCTTTTGGTAAATTCACTAAGGTTGAAATGCGGGCTAAGCTTCATGCGAACATCAATCAACGCAGGTGTGCGTCCCGGCAGGGTATAGCTGTGCGCGCGGATGGCTTTGTCCATCATAGCAACCACCCCAATTTCTCCGCGAGCAGAAACGCCAACAGCGTGCCCACCTGTGCCAGAACCAACAGCATCAGCTTGATGACAATAGACCAGCGTTTGCTGCATTCCATTTCGTGACGCTCAATACGGTCAAACGCCAGCGTTGCCTTCAACAGCGCGGAGTTGGCTGTGGTACTGCCTTCCAAACCCAGATTGAGCGACGCATCGCCGAAACCGGCATCATACTCTTGCTTGGTGCCAATAACACTCATGACAACACCGCCAAACTGATCGTGACAAGCCACCCGGTCGCAAGGGTTGCAAATACGGCGATGAAGCGTTTCTTCTCAAGCCCATGCCAGCGCCAGAAGGCAAAAGCCGACAGCGGTGGCAACGAAAACATGCTGTCCCATTCGGTTGCGGCCCGCTCCGCCCCCATTCCCCAAAACAGGGCAAGCAGTATTAAGGCCCATACAGCCCCAACGAGCACAGCCGATACCGCCAACACCCCAGCCAGCGTTGGCGCGGCATAAAGTGCCGCAATCAGCGCAGCCCGCTTCAGCGAAGGCCGGGTATAGAAAAAGCGACCCAAGCATACGCTCAGGGCCGCTTTCACTCTCGCGATTGAGTTTTTCATGGATTTCAGTATCCCCGTATCTTAGTCGAACAATATCGACGCTGTTTCTAGGCGCACTCTGCTAGAACTGATTACCGTCATAGACAGCCTGTGCTATTTCCTGGATTTCACTCTCTGTAAAACCGCTGCCGGTTGCACCTGTTGCACCCGTTTCGCCCGGTGGGCCTTGAAGGTTTATTTGCATTGACCAGCTACCGCTTGCCTTGACATAAACTTCGCCGCTGGTGGTGTTCAGATAGAAGTCGCCATTGCTACCAAGACCGGATGCAGGCGCGCCCGCACCGTTATGCCATGTGGCACCTGGGGTTCCAGCTGCGCCGTCATTGCCGTCTTGACCCGGCGCACCATCTTGGCCGTCTGTACCGTTTTGACCCGGTGCCCCGTCCTGACCGGGCGCGCCGTCCTGACCATTCGAACCGGCATCGCCTTTTTCGCCGACAATCTGGATAGCATTTGACCAGTTGCCTCCACTGAGCCGTTGGCGCATATATTTGTCGCCCACTGCAAAAACGCCGTGCCACGACGAGGAACCGTTAACCGAATATTGAACCTCAAGGCCCGACCCACCAATTTCTGAAGGCGCACTCCATGGGCCAACAAAGGTCCCGATGTTGTCATGCAGGCCAAGCGACATCCACAACGGATTGCCGTCAGCTATCGTGGGCGCGTCGCCCCAGTCAGCAGGCAATGGGTCGGTGAGCGTCAACGGCGGCGTTCCGCTGTAACGCCTGAAAGTATTCTTGACAAACCCGCCGCTAACACCCGCACTGGCCATCAGC
>JAALKD010000078.1:12051-17867 GCA_011088215.1 Sphingomonadales bacterium
CCCCCCCCCCCCCCCCCCCCCCCCCCCCCCCTCGCTCCTCCAATCCACCGCAGCAACCGCAAAGTAGGAAGCACCATCAAACAAAACCACATCGCCGGGTTCGTATAATGCTGCAGGGTTATAATCTCCCTCAAACGAGGCGAGCGTGGCACCGTCTTTAATCAGGTCAAGTTTACTATCGGGGGCGGCCGCAAGGTCAACCGGATCGACAACCGCCTCAATAGATCGCTGCAACAGTCGGGTAACATAACTAACTACCACGCGATATTGGCGGTCATCGACCAAATCAGGAATGCGGCACGCCGTAGCTTCGCGGTCTAGAATCAGTGTACCTTGATAATCATCGTTAGCGGCCAAAGGGGCATCCGCATTGTCGCGCCATTTCACTTCGATACGTTCCGCTGGAACCGTTGACGTGGGTGCCTCCCACGTCAGGTAAATACCGCTGATCACACTACCATCAGCCTTTGCAGTATGATACTCCGCCGCTTGCAAGATAGCGATTGCTGTTGGATCAACCCAAACATCCGGGCTGTCATCGTTAGGCAAAAGCGGCTCACTGTCAGGCACCTCGACGCCATAAACGCTGGCGTCATACCGCTGCAGGTCCACCGTTACATCAAGTGTGCTGCCAACGGTCACTGCCTCAACAATAAACCAGCTATTTGCGGCAGTGTAACCCTTGTCAGGAAAATCGAGAGCGATCACATCTCCCGGCTCCAGCAACATGGCTTGAGGAGCCAACCGCAAGCCTCTGATATGCTCGCCGACCCGGCTTTTGCGCACAATAAATTCGGCGTATGCCCTGGCTCGGTAAAAATTTGTTACCGACTGGATAGTTTCGCCTTGATGAAGGTCACGGTCACCGTCGTCGCCCAGAAAGGCTATATGGTCCGCCGATCCGCGCTCAGGCCATGAAACTGTATCGTCCTCGAAATTCTTGTTGGCGTTGGGAAAGGTAACAGTATAGCGGTTAAGACGATCTGAGCGCTTGCCGTGTTCAATGGACCAGCCACCAAGGATGGTGTCCTCGTCGAAGGTCATTACCGGGACTGCGACCACATCTTCTATCACCAAGCGGTGCCGCCCGTTGGACCAGGACAGCGACCAGCCAAATTCTTTCAACAGTGATCTGATATTGCCAACGACGCCGCTTTTCGGATCGAGTACAATATCGCATCGATAACGCGGTTGAGTTGTGCCTGATTGATCCGGCAAATATTGGGGGAAATATTCGTCAATATCGATGTTGATCCGATTGCCTGTGAAGGGATTAAACCAATCTGGAATAGCACTTCCGGTTTGATTGGTTAGGCGCGCTGGGATGTCAACCATTTGGTCACATACATCAGCAGCAACTTTGAAGCTCTCCATATCCAATTCGTCGGCGGGCGCACCAAAACCGAAGGATCCCATCATATAATTCAATACAACAAGCGCGCGGTTGTTATCGTATGTCCATGTTAACTGATCAACAAAGCTTTGTGTGCCAACACCCCCATAAACCGGGTCCTTGCGCGGGTCATATAATTTCAAGCCTTTAATTTCTGCCCGCAAGTCCGGTTCACCGCGAAACTGTGGGTGCGCTGTTGAATTGAAAAAGCGGACCCAGGAATAGGCAACGCCCAGGCCTTGATGTGCCGCACCCCATCCTGGTGCCGCGACTGATAATCCTGTCATTGATGTTTGTGTGTCGGTGCCCAGCATCGATGCTGCCCTGAAGTAAGGACGTTTGCTTTGAAAACGCTGGTGCCCGTCAGCGTCGCCGTCGATCCAGAAACGAACAAACGCCTCAATAGGGCCCTGCCCCCATACGTCAATGCGGTGCAGCCAGTTATTTTGCTTGAGTGGATCGTCACGGTCATCAAATCCGCGTTCGACAACGTTATCTGCCGGAGTAGTGGATGAAGCTCCGCGATTTGACACCCTTTTCAGAACCGTGATGGCGTCCACTCGTCGCTGACCGTATATGACCGGCAAGCCTGTCGCTGTCGCGGATTTTGACAGCTCTATTTTCTGGTTTGGCGCCCCGCTTAACCCAAGCAACCGTCCTACAAATCCAAGTAAACCCATCAGGCTTCAGCTCCCCACCCAATGGTGTTTTTCTCTTCGTGCGCAAACTCGAAGAATTGGTCACCGGGATAATTGTCTTTTTGACTGTAATCACTGGTGGCGCGCCCGGCTGTTAGATTGGGCGTGGCCCACGGGCTGGTTATTTTTAGTGAAATGGTTGAGCGCGAGTCGCTATCTTGTTCGGTCCAGCTATCGAACGCGCCCTTGTATAGGCTAATGGCCTCGCCTTCGATTACACCGCCGCTGCCATCCAAAAACACGAGCCGCACCTCGCAAACATCACCCACTCGGTCGTAAGGCGCAAACCCCGGCAGACCCGGGTCATATTTATGGCGCAGGTTGTATGCCATAACCGCGTCAACATTGGAAAATGTGACCGTATAGCTCTGCAATTTAATACGGCGCTCGCGCACCACCGACGGCACGCTCAAAAGATCGCCCTGACTTTTGTAACAGTCACCACTGAAGTCGATATCCACAGTGTGATTGGTGTAAAAGAGGTCATCGCCGAGCTGCAACAACCAAGCAAAACGTAGTGTGTCAGCGCTGAGAGCGGCATCAATACCACTGGAAACTGTCAACATATTAAAGTCTTTCAACAAGATTGACGCTTAATTGGATCAATCCGCTTCGAACAAGCGAGACCGCCTGCACATCCTGTTGCAGCGAAGCACGCATAAACACCTGATCGGTGAACAGGGTGGCACCGGTAAAGCGCGGCACAGGTGATAAAATTGTTGTAGGGTCTGTCTCGGCAATCAGATGCAATTTGGTGTCATCATCCACGTTGGCAAAGTTTGCGATGTTATTGCCGGTCATAGCAGCAAGACCGGTTATCTCGACCTTGAAAATATCGTTGCGGCCTTCGCGCGACTGCAGAAACGCAATCAATGCCGAGGCGGCGCTGCGCTTCATTAAGTTGTAACGCAGCGCCAACTGATAATACTGGCCGCCGTAGGCGCGGCTTAAAATCCTGCCGCTTTCGGCTTGGCTTACTTTGGTACGCTGCTGCGATCGCACAATCATTTCGGCGGGTGCAGGCACCATCGGTAGTGCATCAAGCGATGAAAACATAGGGCTGGGCATCAAGAAAACTTTCCTGTTGGGGCCGTCTCATAATTTGTTTGTTGGTTAGGCGAGGAAGGGGGAGGCCTGGGCATAGTCGGCGTAAATTTCGCGGATCATGGTCTCGACCTCGCGGCGGTTGGCACCGACGGCATCATCGCTGGCACCGTTGCCGACGGTTAGATTGATGGTTGGATTGAAGTTGCTGCTGTTGCTGGTGGAACGATCAAAATTAGCGACTGAACCGCCTGTATCAAGCCCCACGGTGCTTGCCGGCCCAGACGCCGTACCAAGAAAACTGGACAGGTCTTGATTAAGTCGCTTACCGACAACCCGCTCGCCTTTTTCCAGTAAATAGGTGCCTGAAGATGGTATCTTGTCCAATCCGTCGTGAGTTTGGCCTTTTATCACCGAAATTTGTTTGGCCGCCGCTGCCGCCAGCGCCGCCGCAGGAGGAATAGCTGCAGGAAAACCCAGGTTTTTAAAGGTTTCTGTTATACCGAGTGCCGTGTTAACAACTGCGGTGCCGACGGCGTATGCCTTCCTGACCTTCGCCAGTTTTTTTGAACCCGCAATAGCGTTGGCAAGCTTGGCCGCCCATAATTTCTTGTCACTTTTTTTCTGCTCTTCGTCATCGTTCACCTGAGACTTTGAAGCTTCTTTGGATAGTGCTTTGACTTTCTCGGCATCATCAGCACCAACATCGCCCTCTTTTTCTTTCTTGGTATTTTCAAACAACCCGCCACCGGCAAAAGCATCGCTGAGGAAATTGGAGAATGTTTCTGGCAACCGCGGCAAAGAAAAGGATTCGATGGCACCACCGCCTGTACCCGTGGTTCCTGCTACTTGCGCACCCACAGAAATACCTGCCATCGCACTGGCTGCTGCAGAAGCACCGAGTTGTTGGCCAATTGCGGACAACGACGCGCTAACTTCACTGAATGCTTCCACCAAACGCGCCAACGTTTCTGTTATTGCCGTTAATTCCGCAACATCGGTGTCTTTTCCGGCAATCATTGGCCATACCTTTCATGCAGTTCGTTCAATCGATCGCGGCTCATGGGTCGCGGTACTGGTTTAAAACCGTTGGCGCGCCGCCAGCCATCAAGCGCCAGCAAAAATTCCGGCAAAGTTGCCTTGAAAATATCACGCGGTGGCCAGCCCAGCCTGGTGCCCGCGGCCATTAGGTCTCGCCAATTTATTGTGTTGTCACCGCTGTCAGGGACAGAGAAATTGTCATCGCCGGGTGTTAGCGCTGGGCCGGCTGAGGCTTTCCCGGTGCAGCATGCTCCGATTGCGGCGCCAGGGTGAGTTCAAGGCAGCGAGATAGCGCGGTTGCAGTCTCCGCGATACCAGCTTTTACAATGGTTTCGCCGGCCCGTTTGACTACCGCCTCATCACCAAAGTCACCGCCTGTCATCGCCACAAACAGCACGGCCATATCGCGCAAGCGGAACTCGGGAAACCGGGTGGTTAGAAACGGTACCAACCCCATACCAAAATGGTCTTCAAGGTCCATCATGGTGCCAATTGTCAGCCGCAGCCTTCTTTTGCGGCGACCAACCATCAGGCTGGTTTCGCCGCTGATTGATTTTGCCATAAGTGTAGTTCCTATATAACTGCAGTTACAACAGCCCCGGCAGATTCAAGACCAATGTTGTATGTCACAGCCTCGTTGTCCTGGCCGTCCATCGAAAGGCTTTTCACGACAAATGGACCAGTATAGGTCATGAAATCAGGCACTGTAATCCGGGCATCGAGATGGCTACCCGCTAGAGCGGCGGCATGAACTCTTTCAAACTGAGCATCATCCATGAAGACACCGGTTGCATCGGTATTGATGGATACATTAATGCCACCATCCAGATATTCCTTGAACCCGTTGGAATCCTTGGTAGTGACATCAATGGCCTGACCATCAATGCTGAAATTGTTGGTTTTGAATCCACCAACAGTGGCATAGCCCCCTGCGCCGTCGTCGACTTGCAGAAGCAGTTCTTTTCCTTTTTGCGCAGACATGCACATCTCCTTTTGGTTGAAAAATTGTTAAAAAAAGCGTGATCAGCATCACCAACTACAGCAAAAAGCTGGAAAAATCCTTTGCGTTCAGCTGGTTATTAAGTGGGAATTCAGCAGGGATTACATACAATTGGGACTGATCGGTAACGTTTTGTTAACTATATTCTGGTTTTCTAGAAACCGATCCAATTTGTGCAACCGAACCATCTTTTTTGCTCGATTTTTTGTTCAAATTTGATTACACGAAAATCAATTATCAAGACCTAGGACGGAACGATGAATAAATTAGATTTGGCATTGGGAGCATTGCTTCTAGTTGTTATTGCCCCCGTGGCAATATTTCCAGGCGCACATTGGTCCATCATAACGCTACTCTCATTGGCCGCCGCGATTTTTATTCTTTTTGTCGTACCCGCGCCAAAAGAACGCTGCAAACGATGTGGCCACTATTTTAGACGCAACATTTTTGATCGATATATCCAGCGCCAAAAGGTCAAAAAATGTGAAGATTGCCATGTCTCGCAATCCTCGGATGCTTCATCCGTACGTGAGTTCACTGCCTAATTCGCCTGAATTTCATAGCTAGGCCAAGCCATATACCAAAGCCGAATAATTCAGCCTGCCTCGGTAAAGGCCACCTATATCGCTATATTGACGAA
>JAALKD010000011.1 GCA_011088215.1 Sphingomonadales bacterium
CCCCCCCCCCCCCCCCCCCCCCCCCCTCCCCCCTCCCCCCCTTCCCTCCCGGCCCCGCTTCGGATCTGCCCCTTCACGGCTAGTTTGTATCTTCCCACAGGTGGTCTGTTTATCTTCGGCTGGTTGATAGATACGGTCCTAATTGCGCTTGGTACCTTCGCAGACGGCAAGGGCCGCCCGGTAAGTATTTGGCGTCACGATCCGCTTAAAAAGCTCAAAACCTGATGACAATAGACGTTAAAATATGCGGCATAAGCGATGCCGCGCATGCCCATGCGGCTGCCATGCACGGGGCCACATGGCTCGGGTTTATCTTTTTCCCGCCTTCGCCGCGCAATCTTTCACTGGAGGCGGCAAGAAAACTCGCCCAGCAATTGCCGGTTGGCCCAAAACGTGTTGGTGTTTTTGTCGATGCGACCGACGATCTGATGATGGGCGCTGTTGAAGCTTTATCGCTAGACGCAGTGCAATTGCACGGCAGCGAAACACCGGCTGACGCGGCCAGAATTAAAAAATTGCTGGGTGTAAAGGTGATCAAAGCCATCGCCGTCAACGCGAAAGAAGACATTGAGAAAGCCGACCCATTCCTACCTTATGTGGACCGTATCTTGTTTGATGCCAAGCCACCGGAAGGATCTGCGCTGCCAGGCGGCAATGCGACCAGTTTTCCATGGCAAATTCTTGGCGGCACACAATTGCCATACAAGTGGATGCTTGCAGGCGGCCTGACCGTAGATAACGCAGCAGAAGCAGTTGCCTCCAGCGGCGCAACTGCGCTGGATGTTTCGTCCGGTGTGGAAACTGCTCCCGGAAAAAAATCATCTGCGGCAATCCAGCACTTTCTTCGCGTGGCAAAAGCCATTAAGTAAAGAGCCTGTTTTTTTACCGCACCTATCCGGTGCAAACAAAGGGTGCAGCCCCATGGCGCTCAACAGCTATACCACCGGCCCGGACGAAAAAGGGCATTTCGGTCAATACGGCGGACGCTATGTGTCCGAAACCCTGATGCCGCTTGTTTTGCAGGTAGAGCAGGAATACCGCACGGCTATGAAGGACGAGACCTTCCTGGCGGAACTTGACGAATTAAACCGTCAATATATTGGCCGGCCCAGCCCCTTGTATTACGCCGAGCGGCTGACCGATCATTTGGGCGGCGCAAAAGTTTATTTCAAACGCGAAGAACTGAACCATACAGGCGCACACAAGATCAACCACGCCATTGGTCAGGTGTTGTTGGCCAAACGCATGGGTAAAACCCGAGTGATTGCGGAAACCGGAGCCGGGCAGCACGGCGTTGCCACCGCAACCGTCGCCGCTCGTTTTGGTTTGAAATGCACTGTTTTTATGGGCGCAGTCGATATCGAACGCCAGAAGCCCAATGTTTTCCGCATGAAGCTGCTGGGTGCCGAGGTAAAACCGGTTACATCGGGTTCCGCGACGCTCAAAGATGCGATGAATGACGCCCTCCGCGATTGGGTAAGCAATGTACATGACACTTTTTACATCATCGGCACGGTGGCGGGCCCACACCCCTACCCGATGATGGTGCGCGATTTCCAGTCGGTGATTGGCCGCGAAACCAAAGAACAGATAGTGCACATGGAAGGCCGCTTACCCGACAGTTTGGTTGCCTGTGTTGGCGGTGGTTCTAACGCGCTGGGACTATTTCATCCGTTTCTCGATGACCGCGATGTAGAAATGTATGCTGTCGAAGCATCAGGTCACGGTGTCGATACCGACAAAAATGCGGCATCAATCGCCGGCGGTTCACCAGGTGTATTGCACGGCAACCGTACATATTTACTGCAAACCGAAGACGGTCAAATTGAAGAGGCCCATTCAATTTCTGCGGGACTGGATTATCCCGGCATCGGGCCTGAGCATGTCTGGTTACACGAACAGGGCCGCGTTACCTATGTGTCAGCAACCGACAAGGAGGCCATGGAAGCTTTTCAGTTGTGTTGCCGCACTGAGGGTATTATCCCGGCACTGGAGAGCGCACACGGTCTGGCTCATGTCATGCGCATGGCTCCCACTTTGCCCAAAGACCATATCTGCGTATTGAACCTTTCCGGTCGCGGCGACAAAGATATATTCACTGTTGCGAAAGAACTGGGTGAGGAAATTTAGCATGAGCCGACTTAAAGCACGCTTTGATGCGCTTAAAGCCGACAACCGAGCGGCGTTTGTCACCTATATTCAAGCCGGTGACCCAAACCGAGATGTGTCGGCCGCAATTCTAGCCGGATTGCCAAGCGTCGGTGCAGATATTATCGAACTTGGCATGCCCTTCACCGACCCTGCCGCCGACGGTCCGGCGATTGACAAAGCGGCACAGCGGGCCCTTGCCGCCGGAGCCTCCACCAAACAAACCTTTGAGATGGTGCGTGAATTTCGCCGTGCCGACGAGGCAACGCCTATCGTTTTGATGGGCTATTTCAATCCAGTTTTCCACTACGGCATCGATGCTTTTTGCAAAGACGCAGCGGTGGCTGGTGTGGATGGGCTGATCATTGTTGACTTGCCACCCGAGGAAGACGCGGAGCTGTTGGCACCTGCGATCGCCAATAATATTGACGTCATTCGCCTCGCCACTCCCACGTCTGACGATGACCGGCTTACCACCATCGTAAAGGACGCGAGCGGCTTCGTATACTATGTTGCAGTTGCCGGTGTAACTGGCGGCAAGTCTGCCACTGCAGACGATATCGGCGACGCAGTTGCAAGGATCAAACGCCATACCGACCTGCCAGTTGCGGTTGGGTTTGGCATCAAAACACCGGAGCAAGCCGCAGACGTTGCTGCGCGAGCGGACGCCGCCGTTGTCGGCTCTGCCATCGTATCTCTCATTGAGCAGGGACTTGAAAAGCAGTTGCCCAATGCGGATATGATAGAAAATATACTGAATTTTACCCAAACTTTGGCTAATGGTGTAAGATCAGGCCGATAAAACGGCGCTTAAGACAGATAGATAAATATTTCTGAAGGGGTACTGGGCATGAGTTGGCTAACCAATTATGTCAAACCGAAGCTGCAAAAAGTTCTGAATGCACGGGATACTCCCGACAATCTCTGGCATAAGTGCAAAAGCTGTGGTCAGATGATCTTCCAGAAAGAATTTGTCAGCAGCGGGCGAGTGTGTGCCCACTGTGACCACCATGACCGCATGCCTCCGGCCGAACGCTTTAAGGCGCTGTTTGACAACAGTAAGTTTGATCTGGTTTCCCTACCGTCTGTGGCGCAGGACCCGCTTAAGTTTAGAGACACCAAAAAATATACCGACCGATTGAAAGCCGCGCGCTCCACAACGGGCGACGAAGACGCCATCAAGGTAGCGGTGGGTAAAGTTGGTGGCCAGAAAACTGTTATCGCCATCCAGAATTTCTTCTTCATGGGCGGCTCAATGGGCATGGCCGTAGGCGAAGGCATCATCACCGGCGCCAAAGAAGCGCTCCGGCTCGGGGTGCCCTTTGTCATGTTCACTGCGTCGGGAGGCGCGCGCATGCAGGAAGGCATCCTGTCGTTGATGCAAATGCCGCGCACCACTGTTGCTGTGCAAATGCTGCGCGATGCGGGCCTTCCTTATGTTGTTGTGCTAACTGACCCCACCTCGGGCGGCGTATCAGCGTCCTACGCCATGCTAGGCGATGTGCATATTGCCGAGCCCGGCGCCATGATCGCTTTCTCTGGTCCGCGGGTTATCGAACAAACCATTCGCGAAAAGCTGCCTGAAGGTTTCCAGCGCTCTGAATATCTGCTTGAACACGGCATGGTGGACATGGTTGTGCACAGGCATGAACTCACAGCGCGGCTCGGCACTGTGCTGTCAATGTTGATGGCGGGCAGCCACAAACGAAAAGTCGCTGCTGAGTAACAAACCCGGCCTGCGAATTGCCGCCGCGTAACAGTATCCGGAGCCCGCGCAGGATGGACAGTCAGGCTAGCGACCAAAAACCTGATCATAAAAGCGATCAAATACTGGTGCGCCTTATGGCGCTTCATCCGAAGAAAATTGACTTGTCGCTAGAGCGTATGCACGCCATTTTGGCGCGCCTCGGGCACCCGGAAAAGAAACTACCACCAGTCATTCATATTGCGGGCACCAACGGCAAGGGTTCAACAATTGCGACCCTACGCGCGATCGCAGAAGCGGCGGGCCACCGGGTTCATGTCTATACATCGCCGCATCTGGTGCGATTTGCCGAGCGTATCCGCCTAGCCGGGCAGCTGATAGATGAGGAAGCACTAGCCGCTTTGCTGGAGCGTGTTGAAACTGCAGCTGACAACGACCCAATCACTTATTTTGAAGTGACGACTGCCGCGGCGCTGCTGGCTTTCGCTGAAACTCCGGCAGACCTTTGCATTCTGGAAGTGGGGCTTGGTGGCCGCTTAGACGCCACCAATGTGGTGGACAATCCAGCAGCGGTTGGTATCACCCCTGTTAGTCTTGATCATCAACAATTTCTCGGTGATACACTGCAGGAAATAGCAGCGGAGAAAGCCGGGATTATCAAGCCCGGTGCGCCGCTGGTTGTTGGTAGCCAAAAGAAAGTTGGCCTAGATGTGATCACCGCAATTGCCGGCGGGCAGGGCGTTAAACCAAAATTGATCGATGAGACCTGGCACGTAGAAGCCAAAACCGACGGCAGCGGCATATTGTATGAAGACTGGCAGTCGGTGCTGGACCTGCCGATGCCACCGCTCGTCGGCGCGCACCAGGTCAAAAATGCCGCGATGGCCATTGCCCTATCACACGCTCAAAAAGCTGTTGCTATCCCGGATTCGGCCATTAAGGCCGGGCTTGGGTGGGTGCGTTGGCCCGCGCGGCTCCAACAAATAAAAGACACTGCATACAACGAAATTTTGCCCAACAGATCAGACCTGTGGCTTGACGGCGGCCATAACCCGGCGGCTGGTGAAGTTATTCGTTCTTTTCTGCAAGGTGTTGACCCGGTCGAGCGGTCAGTAACCATGATACTCGCCATGATGGGAAACAAAGATGCCGCAGGATTTCTAAAGCCGCTCACTGGGCTTGTCGACCGAGTAATATCGGTACCGATTCCTGGTGAAGAAGGGGCCGCACAGCCTGCCAACTTGGCCGCTGCGGCAACAGACATTGGCATCAACGGCGTTGTTGCAAAAGACGTTCGCTCGGCCCTAACAGCAATCAAAGATAAAGCTCACCCGGACAGGCCGCCCTTTGTAGTGATCGCTGGCTCGCTTTTCCTTGCCGGGCAAGTGCTGCGGGAAACCGAATTGCTTCCAACCTAAGGCGCATCCTCTAAGTTATTCTGCTGCCCAGCTGTAGCGATCTTTCATAACCTCAACCGACTGAGCGACCAGGCTTTCAAGAACCGACAAGTCCACATCTTCCAACTTATTGATATAAAGGCAAGATTTCCCGGTTTTATATTTTCCTATTTTGCTCATCAATTCAGGAAAGCCAGCAAAGCCTGGCATAATATATACAGTCAGCGATGTTTTGCGCGGCGACAATCCTACTATCATCCAGCGGCCACTGCGCCCACTCTCATATTTATAATCATAGGCACCAAAGCCGATAATTGATTTACCCCACATTTTAGCTTGCCAACCAGTAATGCGCGCCATCAGCTCGCACACGGCGCGGGTGTCAGCCCGGCGTTTTTCGTGTTCGATACCACCGAGAAACACCTCCACAGAAGCATCATTTTGTTGCGTTTTCAACTCAGCCATCGCGGCCCCCCTTTTTTACGCCTGTAGCGATATTTCCTTCTCAACAGCAGCCAAACTGTCTTTGCCAAAAAACATTTCCTCGCCTACAAAAAAGGTCGGCACACCAAACACGCCTCGTTCAATTGCTTCCTGCGTTGCGTCCATCAGCGCTGCCTTCACCGCGAGGTCAGCGACCTTCGCACTGTAATGGGCTGCATCCAGTCCCGCCGCCTTCAGTACAGTCAATATAACGTCAGGATCATCCACTTTTTTCTCGTCCTCCCACATCGCTTTCATAACACAAGCGGTATAAGCGTCCAACTCTCCGGCCATCTCGGCAGCAGCCGCGCCGCGCATTGCCAGCAGTGTGTTGACCGGAAAATGCGGGTTCATGGTAAAATTCGTTAAGTCGTGGTGGCGGACAAACCGCATAATTTCGCGCCGCGTGTAGTCCATTTTCGCAGGAATACCAGCGAAGGCAAAAAAAGGTGACTGGTTACCCGTCGCCTTAAAAATACCGCCAAGCAAAGCGGGCCTTCGGGTAAAACTAACCCCCAACCGCTGCTCAATTTCCGGCAAAACCTTGTAGACGAAATAGGAATTAGGGCTGCCAAAATCAAACCAATATTCAAGCTTCGTCACGACATGTTTCCTTAAAAATTTTCGTTGTTGGGGCGAACGTCCATCTCGTGGGTCCAGCAGTCCTTAGGCTGGTTATGCAACATCCAATATGTCTCTGCGATAGACGCCGGTTCCAGAAGCGGCGTCTGTGCAAGCCCCTCTTCCCCGGCTCGCTCGGTAATCAACTGGCGCACCCACTTGGTATCCACTGCTGAATCGATCACTAAATGGGCGACATGAATGTTTTCGGGGCCCAGCTCGCGGGCCATTGCTTGCGTCAGGCCGCGAAGGCCAAATTTAGCGCTGGCAAAGGCGCCGTAACCCGCGCCGCCTCGCTTACTGGCGGTCGCCCCGGTAAAAAAGATCGATCCGGAACCCTGTTTGAGCATAACGCGGGCAGCGGCTCTGCCGGTCAAAAAACCCCCGTAACAAGCCATCTGCCATACTTTTCGGAATACCCGCTCGGTTGTATCGGCTATTGGGAAGTTAACGTTGCCGCCAACGTTAAAAATAACCACAGAAAGCACACCCAAACCTGCTGCAGCTCCGATAAATTCGTCAACCGCCTCTTCTGAACGTGCATCCAGTGACCGGGCAACCAACGTACCGCCAGCTTCCTCAATTTCTTCGCACAGAGGTTTCAGCTTGTCCGCGCCGCGGCGACCAGCAACAACGATATATCCTTCGCGAGCGAAGCGTCGGGCAATGGCGGAGCCGATATAATCACCAGCACCGACTATGGCACAAACCTTGGCCTTCGCAGCTTTTTCAGATGTCACATCAGCTCTCCTTCTCCGTTTGAGATTAGTGTGAACTGACCAAAAGTGAAACCCATGCAGCGCGCGCAATAAAAAAGGCGTCCGAAACCGGACGCCCTTTTTAGTCATTCAGGTAAGTTCGCCTAGCTAACCGCGCTATCAATCCATGAAGCCAGCTGAGCCTTCGGCTTAGGACCCATTGTGGTTGCCACCGGCTCACCGTCTTTGAAAATCAGGATCGTCGGTATCGAACGAACACCGAAACGGGTCGGCGTTTCCGGATTGGCATCAATGTCCATTTTGGCGATGATAATATCGTCGCGTTCACCAGAAATCTCTTCCAGAACCGGACCAATCATCTTACACGGGCCACACCATTGTGCCCAAAAATCCAACAAAACCGGTTTACCGGCATTCAATACATCGTCTTCAAATGACGCGTCTGTTACAGCAATCGTAGCCATGTAATTTACTCTTTTCTTTGTCACACCGGGCAACGCCCGCGCATAATTTGGTTTCGATGATTTCCTCAGCGCCTAAAGTAGGAACGCCGTAGCCAATGGTCAAGGATTAGTAACGCACGCGTGATGGTAAATGTCGTTTTTCTGTCCAATTTAAAGCCCGGCGTCCGCAAGCGATTGCTCCATCAACTGGTCGGGCAACTCCATAAGACGCACAGCATCGGTCCAAAGCAGGGCCGCAGTAATTTTTTTCCCCGGATAGACAGACCTTAACGCCCTAACATAAAGGCCCATCTGGCGTAGGTAAACATCCGGCACACCTGAAACTTGTACGGGCGGCGGGCGGTTGGTTTTATAGTCTACGATCATCACCTGATCGCCACTTATAACCAGCCGGTCAACCTGCCCGGCGATGGGACGCCCGGCCGGATCGTTTGCTGTCTCAATCAGTCCAGCGATGGGAACCTCGGCTCGGCTTCCCGGGCCAAACAGCGCACCTAGGGCGGGGTCATTCAATACAGCTTCTACTTCCTGCCAAAATGCCTGAGCATCGTCACCGCTGAGATCATCGGCCCGGCTCAGATACGCCAATGCCGCTGTCTGACGCGCTGCAGGCGGCATATCCGGCAACCATTGCAATAACGCATGCAGCAGATTGCCCCGCCTAAACCGCTGACCGCTGCTGCGATCCAGCGGTCCGGTCACCGCTGGTTCCTCGTCGGGCCGTGACGGCGCCAATGGTTTCACAGGCGTAGGCTCTAACGGCATGGCCTCAAAAAGCCAGGCAGGCGTGGGTGCGTCAACCATTTGGCCGCCACCCACGTCTGTGGACGCTTTAACCGCTGCCGTTTGCTCAACCTCAAGACAGCGAATGTTACGCCCTTCGATCATATGTTCCGCTGTATCTAATCCTTCAAACCCATCACTAATCAAATTGTACCAACAGTCTTCGCTTGGTTCGTTCGCACCGCGCCATCCTGCAATATACAGTTCATCCTCCGCTCGCGTTAACGCCACATACAATAGCCGCCGGTATTCAGAAAGTTGGCGCGCCTTTAACTGCTCTCGCGCCGCTTCAATTTCCGGTAAACCACGAGCTTGACTTGCCCACACTGAAATTGTTGGCCCTGAAGGCGTCTCCGGTTCAAGTGGCAGCAAACGGCCGTCACGTGACAGGTCCGGTAATCCAACGAGGTCGGACAAATACACGATCGGCGCCTGCAGCCCCTTGGCGCTGTGAGTGGTCATGATACGAACCCGGTCGCCGGCCTGTTCCATGTCCCGTTTGATCTGAGTGTTATTGCGCCGGACCCGTTCAACAAACGCAAGCAACGACGCTGAATGAGTAAGCTCAAACGCGAGTGCCTCTTCCAAAAGCTCATCAATCGGGTCGTGAATTTCTTCACCCAACCTGCTCGCCAGCTTTCGCCTACCGTCCAGGTCAATAAGAATATGATTGAAAAAGTCAAAAGGACCACCGATATCGGCCCGGTTTAAAATGCCGACCAGCAATTGGTATGCGCCCTTGAAGTGGGCATCTTCCCGCATTGCGTATAGTGCTTTCCAAAGTGAGCCTGATCGGCTGTGGGCCAGTCGGAACAAATCATCATCATTCAGACCCACAAACGGACTTTTCAGCACGACCGCCAACGTCAGATCATCGGTTGGCAGGACCGCAAACTGCGCCACGGCCAACAAGTCCATCACCGGCAATTCATCCAACAATACCATCCTGTCGCGGCCTGCCACAGGAACCCCCAGTGTTTTAAGTGCTTTGACAAGATGGTCGACAAATGCCGTACGGCGGCGCACCAGAACCAAAATATCACCCGCCTGCACCGCGCGGGCCTTGGACGGCAACAATCGTGTGCCCACCGACCGGTGGATGTGGTTGGCAATACGCCAGGCACAGCGCTGTTCGGCGTCATCAACCGGCACCTGATCGACCGGCATCTGCCATCCACCTTCGTCAGGTTCCTCAACGACATCAGGTTTTTCGGGCTTGGCTACATGTTCTAAGGGCCATAGCTCAACCCTGCCGGCGTGGCCAACCCGCTTAAAACGGTGGGCAACAATCTCACCGTCAGCCGACAGGCCTTCCCACGCGCGCGCGCCCTCTGAAAATACGCTATCGACCAGCGAGAGCACAGCTTCGCCCGACCGAAAAGACAGCGAGAGCGGAACAGCCTCGGTTCGGTGGCCAACGTTATTTGCTTTGGCAAAAACCCGATTGCGGGCACCGATAAACTCGCGCGGGTCGGCTCGTTGAAAAGAAAAAATCGACTGTTTGGCATCACCCACCGCGAAGATGGTTCGCTCAATGTCGCGAGCACCTGCGCCCGCGAAAAATTCCGCTGCCAGGGTCTCGACAACCCGCCATTGATCACGATTGGTGTCTTGGGCTTCGTCCACCAGAATATGATCGATGCGATTATCCAGCTTATAGAGAATCCAGGGCGCGACTTCGTGCCGCGAAAACAATGTGACTGTGCGATCAATCAGGTCATCAAAATCAACCAGGCCGCGTTCGCCTTTCACGTGATTGTATAGCCGCAGCTGCTCCAACCCTAGTCGCAGAAGTGCTGCGGTTGCAGTTGCTGCACGCTGTCGCACACACGTCTCTTCAACCAACATCAACCGTCGCTGCTCAGCTTCAATAATTACCGCGAGGCTATCATCGGTCTGCAGAATTTTTTTCGTCGCGACAGTTTTGAGGGCAGTGCCTGTTTTGGTCAAAAACGCGGCTTTATAGGCTGCAAAATATCCCAGGCGCTGGTTTTCAGGATGTTCCACGAATTGAGTGATTGCAGCGGCCCTCGACTGATCATTTTTTGACCCAAACTGCATTGCACCGGCAAGACCCAACAAAGCGCTTTGATCCAGTCGCTCGCTGGCGCAGGCTTTTGTGATGATGTCATCCACAGTCTCGCCAACAGTCGCACCCAGCCGCTTGTATAGCTCCGTCAAAAGACCAGCGGTGCCGCCGCACGCACGAACGGCGCGCTTTAGAAGCGGTGCCTCGAACGATAGTCGATCAACAACTTCGTCGAAGGTGCGCTCGGTCACCAGCTCTGCCACAACATCCAGTGCCTGCTGCAATTCAATAGCCAATGGCGCACGCGTCGCTGCCAACATCTTGTCTTTGGCAGACTGCATTAACTCGTTGGCATCCGCCTCGTCTATGCCTTCAAAGCCCGGAGACATATCCGCCTCAAGCGGAAAACGCCCCAAAAGCGCCTGACAGAAACTGTGGAAAGTCTGAATCTGCAGTCCGCCAGACAGATCAAGCACCGACGCGAACAATTGGCGCGCTCTCGCCAACATTTTCTCGCCAGCTTTTTCATCAACGCGCGCCGCGATTTCTGCGGTCAGCTCATTGTCGGACAGCGTTGTCCAGCGGCCCAGCTCTGCAAAAATCCGGTTTTTCATTTCCGCAGCAGCGGCCTTGGTAAAAGTAAGGCAAACGATATTTTCCGGCGGTGTGCCAGTGAGCATCAGCCGCAGCACCCGCGCGGTCAGAACGTGAGTTTTGCCGGTGCCCGCCGACGCGCCCACCCACGCGGAAATTTTGGGGTGCGTCGCCCGGGCCTGGTCATAGGTCATGCCCGGCATCGCGGAATTTGCCACAACGCCGCTCACGATTCTCGCTCCGACTCAGGCCAGCCAACATCTCTGACTAGCGGATCTATGGAATTACGCCATTCTTTAATCCGCGCCAAATGGTCATAATCGCCGTATCCGGTAATTTCGGGGCGAGGGTTTGACAGATACGCTGTGCCTGGGTCAGCAAATGTAGCAACTAGTTTTTTCAAGCCCTTTGCTGCCTGCTCGATAGACGCAGATACGTCCTTGATCGGGCGCTTGGTTTCCTGCACCGGCTGGCCGCCAGATAACTTCCAGAAAACAAGGTCTTCAACAGCACCGGCAGAAAGCCCCTCAAAAGCGCCTTGTGCGGCCAACCAGCCTTCCAGCGGCAATTGCGGCGCATAACCTGCCTCAACCTGCTTGGCCGTCGGGGTTTCCCCTGTTTTATAGTCTATGATTTCCAGTTCGCCGGTTACGCGGTTGCGGTCGATCCGGTCAGCCTTCGCGATCAGGGTAAGCTCCGGAACAGCCGGGTCAAAGATCGATGAATGGCGCGCCCACCCCTCAATCAGCACCGGATCAAAAGTCTCCTGCCTGGCTTGTTGGTTTTCCACAAACCACTTGGCAATCCGTTCGAACCGGGGCCACCAGAATGCATATACCGCCGGTTGGCTGATCACCGGCGCAAAGATCTCGCGCCCCACATCCATCAGGCGGGCCAACCCTTCAGAGCCAATAGTCGTGCCGTCGGTTGCCATGAAAACTTCAAGCGCCTCGTGCAGCAGCGTACCTTTCTGTGCGGCGTTGGGTGCATCATCAAGTGGATCAAGCGCAGATAGGCGCAGGACTTTCCGGGCATATAGCGCATAAGGGTCGCGCATTAATTCCTGAATCTGGGTCACCGAAAGCTCGGTTGGCCGCGCGGCAACCGGCGGTTTGGGCGCAGGCGGCGAAATCGGCGTTATCACAGCAGGTGCAATCAATTGCTGGGCCCAGCGCAAATAATGTGTAGCCCTCGGAATATTTCTGCCAGCCACCGCTTCGATGCGGAACCACCAACGACTTGGCACCGTCGGCGTGCCACCGGTTTTTTCCGACCGGGTCAAGATCACCTCTGGTGCACTGGAGCCCAAAATAAAGTCGTGAGCAGATTGGCCGATGCGCCGGTCATGAGAGGGCAAGCCAAACTGTTTGCGCATATCCCTACTCATCCAAGGGTCGCTGGCCGGTTCAGCGGGCCATACACCCTCATTCAAACCACCCAAAATCATTAGATCTGCACGCTGCAGTCTGGCTTCAAGCGGGCCCCAAATGGCAAGGCGAGGGTGCTGGTTCCAGTTGGGGCGCACGGTCACGCTTGCAGTCATTTCAGCGAATAGTGCACTGTAGCTTTCAGCGCTGGGCACCAGCAAATTGTCACCGTGATCTATAAGACTAGTTATATGCTCTGATAAAGCCGAACCACTGTCACCGCGCCACAGGTTATTACTGCCGCTTGCCGCGTCTGTTGCACACAGCTGCTCAGCGGCTCTAATGTGCATCCGCAGCGTTTCCGCCACGTCCGTTGGCGCTGCTAACTGCCGTTCCAGCGGCTGCAAGATAGTTACCATCCGCTCTAGCTGCTTGATCAATAATGCGGTGGCAGCTCGTTTTGCAGCATCATTCCTTTTAAACCCTTTGGCGTAATCTTTTGCTTTGGCAACAATCCCGTCAAGCCCACCAGCCGGGCGTACCCCGCGTAAAATCTGCTGGTCCAGGTCGCGAACAAACCCAAGAAAGTCTTCACGTGCAAGCCCAACGGACACCAGCGGATGTTGCAGTAAACTCAGGGTAGAAAGCGGCCCGAAACCGTCGCTCACAGCCTCTGCAATCAGACCGAGCAACCGTCCGGGCAGACTGTTTATCGCCTTGTCGCCACCGGAATCGTCGATGCTGACCCCCCATGTGCGTAATGCCGCACGAACATACAACGCCAGTTGACGGTCTGGTGTAACTAGGGCAGCAGTTTTGCCGGGTGTTTCCAATATTTCACGCATGATAACAGCGATTGCACCCGCTTCTTCGCGGCGAGACCCTGCTACCACCGCCTTCAAATTACCAAACAAATCCTTGTCGGCTAGGTCGCGGAAACCTAGGTCTCGCCACTGCGTCGTCGCAGCGGCGGGCAACAAAGCGTTGCGCAGCAGTTGCATCCGCTTATTTTTTGGTTGGGGTTCAGGTGAGGCCTTGGACCACGGCTCAACTTCATGGCGGCTTGCTCCCATCGTTTCAAGCAAACGTTTCATGCTACTTTGCGGATGACTATCCGCCAGAACCGACCAAATATTGTCATCAATATTTAGATCAAGCGCAGGCAATACCACGCTGCCTTGCGGAAGCCTTGATACTACCCGCAGCAACTGTGCTGTCGCTGGGATCGAACCAGTAGAACCTGCAGCGACAATTGGCCCGCAGTCTGCTTCTGCCTGCAATATTTCTGCATAAGCCCGAAGTGTTTGGTCACGGTAAACTGCCGGGTCGCGAGTGCCTTCGCCCTCCAATATAGCGGGCCAATGCTGGGTTACAATTTGTAGAAATTGCAGTGTTTCATTCCAGTGCGCTGCTAGGCTGTCAGGCACCAATTCAGCAAGGTTGTCGAAGGACAATCCAGCCGTGTCCACCTGGTCAATCAATAGCGCCAATTCGCCTGCCAAACGCCAAGCCTGCGCTGGGGCCAATCCTTTGTCCATGGAACCCGGCAAACGCCAGGCCTCGACCAATTTTGTTAGCAGTATCTGGCGGCGCAATGGTGAAATAGATGGTGTTACCTGCGAAAGATCTAGCCCCAGCCCTGCGCCCAGAAATTCGATCTCGCCGTCATCGATATCACCGATTGCTCGCATGGTAGGTAACAAGATCGGCCTGCCGTCACCCAGCCTAAGAAAAGCTTCCCTTAACGAGCGCGATGCTCGCCGGTTGGGCAATAATACAGTAACCGATGACAGAAGCAGAGGGTCAGTGCCGTATCTGTCCAATAGTCCCCGCGCCAGTTCATCAACAAAGGACTGCCCTGCGTCGATCGTATGGATTTTTGGGCCCATGGACTTCATTCACCGCGGCCCAAATCGGCCAACCAGCCGTTTCTGCCAATCGACATTGTCGGCGGAAATTTCCAGAGTACGGCTTGCGTCCGCATCGCCCCGCACATGGTTAAACGAAATTTTCAGTGCATTTTTCCACCAGTCTACAGGCATGCGGTCGGGCCATTCCACCAAGAGAACTGCTGTTTCGCGCTCATCGTCCAGACCAAGGTCTTCAATTTCGTCCGGCCCTTTCAAGCGGTATAGATCGCTATGATAAATTACTGTGCCCTCCTCGGCGCTGTATGTTTGCACCAGCGTGAATGTGGGGCTGGGCACCTCAAGGTCGCTAACACGGCAAAAAGCGCGGAGAAAAGCACGAGCAAAAGTGGTTTTACCTGTACCCAGGTCGCCGGAAAGCGCAAGCAAATCACCCGATTTTATCAGCGGTGCAAGTGAGGCGGCAAAACGCTCGGTAGCGGCTTCGCCGGATAGAATTGTGCGGTATATTTCGACCATTATCGGCTCAACATATCAGGATGCGTCAACAATTGGGCGTTCGCGCGGCAGGTAACAGGACAAGCCCAATCCGGCTTCACCGACTGCATCAAGAGTTACCCTTCCGCCGTGCAGACGCACAATACTGCGCACCAAAGCAAGGTCCAAACCAGTTGCACGGCGCGCACCCGGAGAAACACCCATAGCAACCGTTGTTAGCAAACGCGTGCGTTCGACAGGTGTTAGGCCAGATTCGATATTGGTGATGCATACGTGTATTTCGCTGCCCAAATCGATCAAATCTATGATCAGTTCGCCGCCATGGCGAGTGAAACCCAACATCGACGAGACCATATTATAGAAGGCCTGTTTGATGCGCGAACCATCCGCCATAATCGTACCTATTTCATCGTCGATCGTTAGTTCCAGTTTGGTAGAGGCCTTGTGGGCCAGTTCCTGGGCCAAAACAGCGGCTTCCCTGAGCATATCAGCGATAGGCGTTGCACTGAATTCCAGCGATAATTCACCAGATTCGATCACTGCCAGATCAAGAACATCAGATATCAAATTTTTGAGGTCATCCGACGCACTGAGGATATTTTTCACATAGTCAGCTTGTTGCTCATTAAGCGGCCCGAAAACATTCTGGTCCAACAGTTCACCGAAACCAATGATGGTATTCAAGGGCGTCCTAAGCTCATAAGACATGTTGGTAATGAATTCGCTTTTCAGCTTGTCTGCCGCCTCAAGCGCCTGGGACCGCTCACGCAGCGCCTGCTCAACTTTAAAACTGTCAGTGACATCGGTCTGCGTCAACATCACGCCGCCATCGGGCAATGGTACAATTGTATAGTCAATAACCGCACCGTCGCCGCGGTACCATTTGCCGGTTTTATAACTGCGTGCAGCAACCCATGTCACCAAATTTTCAGAGAAACCACTGCTGGCGCCAGCACTGTTGTTTAGGTTCGCACCGCTCACCAAATCGGTCAAATGCGGCGAGCCTTGCACCTGCACCGAGCTCAATTGCCATATATCACTGAAAGCCGGGTTTGAAAGTTGGAGCCGTCCATCGGTGCCAAATACAGCAACACTTTCACGCATGTTATCAAGCGTCTCCTGCTGGACGGCAATCAACGTGTTGTAAGATCGCTCAAGAGCGAGCTTGTCGGTGACATCTTCGAACAATATCAACAGTCCGCCCAGCGGATGCGGCTGAGTTACCACTCGGTGCGCAGTACCATCAGGCAAATGCCACATCTCCTCGGATGGCTCCAGCAGCGTGGTATATTGCTTTAATATACCTTCTTTCCACTTGCGAAAATTAGCCTGCTCCGGCAGCTTGCGCCGTTCGTGCATTGCCTCCAACAATTCACTGTGGCGAATGCCGCCCGCTAGCTGTTCTTCAGAAACACTAGTCAACCGAGTGAATGCACTGTTGTAGAACCTGAGTGTTTGGCCTGGCCCAAAAATCGCCACTGGGCTGCGAAGCCGGTTTAATGTTTCTGATTGCGATTCGAGCACACGAGACAATTCAGTCAGAGCTTCTTCCTCGCCAGTAACGTCGATGGCAATACCCATACTATTGCCTTCAGTATCCAGCGGGGTATTGGTAACATTGAAAGCCCGTCGCTGGCCGTCGGTTACCCCAAATCTGCGCTCCATAATCGGCGAACCCTGACCAAACGCTTTACTGGCAGATGCCGGACCAGCATTACCGAACAATTCCAATCCCCGTTCAATTACATTGGCAACCGAACCGCCATCGATGGCCTGTACATATGCGTCGTTAACCTCCAGCAGCTTAAAGTCCGGGCTGCGCAACCACACCGGAAACGGCAAATGGTTGAATGCGCCAGTCAGGTCTTTCAGCCGTAACTCCAATGCCCGCACGCCGAGCCTGTTGGTGCGAACTGGCCTATCTACCGACTGTTCCAACCACATAATACCACTGGGCCAGCGGGCGTCTCGGGCAGGAAGCCACTGCAGATCAATAATCATCCGAGCTTTGCCGGGGCCGTTGTCCACCACTATCGGTGAGGGAACATCAAGGCCTTGTTCCACACCGCCGCGAATAAGCTGAACAGTCTTGTCAGGCAGCCCGTAGCCCTCCTCGCCAGCCAAGTCATCCAGCCGGGAAACCTTGCCTGGAAAGCCCGCGATCGACAGCGCTGCCGGGTCCGCCTGCAGGCGTCCATCCGGCCAAAGCCAAACCGGAATTCGGTGATCTGTCTTGATCATAGTATCCAGGAAATCCGCTAGGTCCTGCAAGGACCTGGCGCGGTCTGACATACGGCCTGCGCGCCAAAAGGCGTAGAGACTAGCCCCTATCCAAACAAGCGCTGTCACAGCCAGAACCAGCCACAGGGGCGAAAGAGTTTCACCGACCTCAGCCACTGAATTTATCCAAGAAAATTTGCATGAAAGCAGACTAACGCTGGAACAGCCACCAGTACAAGCGGCAGATGCACCACCTCACAAAAAAACAGGCAGCGGACTTTGTCCCTGCCTGCTTAAGACTTTCTATTTGAGCCCAAGAGTAGATGGGCCATTCGCCGGATTTGCTACTAGACACCAAACTCGGATTTCAAGGCGTCAATCAGGTCGGTTTTCTCCCACGAGAAGCCGCCGTCAGCGTGCGGGTCGCGCCCAAAATGACCGTATGCCGCCGTGCGTGCATATATTGCTTTATTCAAACCCAGATGCTCGCGGATACCCCGGGGGCTAAGATCGACAAGTTCCTGTAAGACAGAAGACAAGCGCGCTGGATCAACAACAGGTTTGTCACCCCATAGGTCAACATACACCGACAGAGGCTTCGAGACACCGATGGCATAGGCCAACTGGATGGTGCAATTGTCTGCCAAACCCGCTGCAACGACATTTTTCGCCAGATAGCGCGAGGCATAAGCCGCAGACCTGTCCACCTTGGTTGGGTCCTTGCCGGAAAAAGCACCGCCGCCGTGCGGCGCGGCGCCGCCATATGTATCAACGATAATTTTGCGGCCAGTTAGCCCGGCATCACCGTCAGGCCCTCCGATGACAAAATTACCGGTAGGGTTCACATAGAATTCGTCTTCGGAGCACATCCAGCCTTCGGGCAGCACATCAACCACGTGGCCACGCACAAGTTCGCGCAGCTCTTCCTGGGTGACATTTTCCTTATGCTGAGTGGAAACCACAACACTGGTAGCGCCAACCGGGCGACCATCCACATAGCGCAGGGTTACCTGGCTTTTGCTGTCCGGCTCCAGAGCCGAGCCAGCATCGGCATGGCGTGCATCAGCCAGCGACCTCAATATACGATGAGAAAAGTCGATCGGTGCAGGCATCAGGCTCGCGGTTTCATCGCAAGCATAGCCAAACATGATGCCTTGATCACCAGCGCCTTCATCTTTGTTGCCTGCTGCATCCACGCCCGCCGCAATATCGGTTGATTGCTCGTGAAGGAAATTCTCGAATGAAGCGTTTTCCCAGTGAAAACCATCCTGTTCGTAACCAATGTCTTTAACGGCATTGCGGGCGACATGCTCGATGTCGTCGCGTGTGATGCTGTTTGGACCGCGTACTTCGCCAGCTACTATAATCCGGTTTGTGGTCACCATTGTTTCAGCGGCAACGCGTGCATCGGGTTGAGCACCCAGATACAAATCAACAATTTCGTCGGAAATTCTGTCGGCAACCTTATCCGGGTGGCCTTCTGAAACCGATTCACTGGTAAACAAATATTCTTTCATTTGAAACTCCTTCAGGCCGTTTGCCTAATCAACTTGCTCTAGTAGCGATAATGTTCAGGCTTGAACGGGCCCTGAGTCTCAATGCCCAGATAGTCAGACTGTTCCGCTGTCAGCGTGGTTAATTGTGCGCCCAGTTTCTCTAGGTGCAATGCAGCCACTTTTTCGTCTAAATGCTTAGGCAACACATAAACATCAAGCTTGTAATTTTTGTAATTTTCCCAAAGTTCAATTTGCGCAAGAACCTGATTGGTAAAGCTAGCCGACATCACAAAGCTTGGATGGCCAGTAGCGCAACCAAGATTCACCAAACGGCCTTTTGCCAAAACGATAAGGCGTTTGCCGTCTGGGAACACAACCTCATCCACTTGCGGTTTCACTTCTTCCCATTTGTAATTTTCCAGGCCAGCGATCTGAATTTCGCTATCAAAATGGCCAATATTACATACGATACTGCGGTCTTTCATATCGCGCATATGATCAAGGGTGATGACATCCTTGTTGCCAGTTGCGGTGACAAAAATATCACCCAGCTTGGCTGCGTCGTCCATTGTAACAACTTCATAGCCCTGCATAGCGGCCTGCAGCGCACATATGGGATCGATTTCGGTCACCAGAACCCGCGCTCCTTGGCTGCGCAGCGATTCTGCGCTACCTTTGCCCACATCGCCGTAGCCACAAACAACAGCAACTTTACCGGCAATCATCACGTCCGTGGCGCGCTTAACACCGTCAACCAGCGATTCGCGGCAACCATAAAGATTATCGAATTTAGACTTGGTCACGCTGTCATTAACATTAATGGCCGAAACCAGCAGGCGATCTTCTTTGGCCATTTCATACAACCGCATAACACCAGTTGTTGTTTCCTCAGAAATGCCGCGCACCCCTTCCATCAATTCAGGGTAGTCATCATGCATCATCACCGTCAGGTCACCACCATCATCGAGAATCATGTTGGGTACCCATCCGTCCGGGCCCTTGATTGTCTGGTGGATGCACCATTCTGCTTCTTCTTCCGTCTCGCCCTTCCAAGCAAAAACCGGAATACCTGACGCGGCCATGGCGGCGGCGGCTTGGTCTTGGGTTGAAAAGATATTACAGCTTGACCAGCGTACTTCAGCGCCCAGTGCCGTCAGCGTTTCAATCAAAACCGCCGTCTGGATTGTCATATGCAAACAACCGGCGATACGGGCACCTGCAAGTGGCTGGCTGGCACCAAACTCGTCGCGCAGCGCCATCAGGCCCGGCATTTCTGTTTCGGCGATATTGATTTCTTTGCGTCCCCATTCAGCAAGGGAGATGTCAGCAACTTTATAATCGGTCATAGTACGTCCTACTTTAACTGCAATGTAATTTGGCAGCTTATATAGCAGGGAGTTAATTAAAGATAAAGATTTCTTTATATAAGAAAATAGGAATGTTTATTCGGTTTCGTCGAACCGGTTTGAGACAAGCGCAGCAATCTGTTCGAGGGCGACGTCCTGATCCACCCCTTCTGCTGTAATACTAATGGTATCACCCTTGGCGGCACCCAGCATCATCAAACCCATTATAGAGGTTGCGGTTACACAGGTGTCATGTTTGCAAACCTTGATCACGGCCTGAAACAGGCCAGCATCCCTGGCCAAACGAGCTGATGCCCGTGCATGCAAACCGCGCCGGTTTACAATTTCAACCGACCGGGATACGCCCGCAGCGTTATCAGCCATAGTTATTTCCCGAGAATCTGACTGGCAACATTAATATATTTGATACCAGCTTCTTTTGCCGCATCAACAGCTTCTTCCAACCCGAGCGCAGCCCGCACGCTGGCGAGCTTGATCAACATAGGCAAGTTGATGCCGGCAATCACTTCAACTTTGCCTTTTTCCATAATGGAAATTGCCAAATTGGACGGCGTTCCACCAAACATATCGGTCAGCAGAACAACACCGTCACCACTATCGACAGTTTTTACCGCTTCCAAAATCTCAAGGCGTCGCTGTTCCATATCGTCATCTGGTCCGATGCATACGGCCTGAATATTCTGCTGCGCGCCAACCACATGTTCAGTCGCGGCAATAAACTCTTCGGCCAATCGGCCATGCGTTACCAGTACCATCCCAATCATTGAACTTCATTCCTCTTTTGCGTCATCAGCTACTGGATAATTCCCGGTGATATAAATTAACAGCAAGACCGTCAATTGCCATTTGCCCTGCAACAGCTTCCGCTGTAGCCACCGACCGATGCTGACCTCCTGTGCAACCAAATGCAATGGTTAAATAGGCTTTTCCTTCGGCTTGATAGCGGGGCAACAGAAAACTCAACAGCCCGTGGACCTTGTCCAGAAACGGCGGAAATGCATCGTCGGCGCGGACATAATTGGACACGGCATCGTCGCGACCGGTCAATGGTTTCAGGTCCGGAACATAATGAGTGTTACGCAAAAACCTCACATCAAGAACAATATCGGCGTCGCGGGGTGCGCCGTGGGCAAAGCCAAACGACATAAAAGTCACGATCAAATCGTCAGATTCTTTGGCAAAACGGCGACGGATAATTCGGCGGGTTTCTGCCCCAGTTCGGGTACTGGTATCAAGAATACCATCGATATTTTCCCGTACCACGGTCATCATATCGCGTTCTTGTTTGATCGCTGCGCGCAACAATTGCCTGTCGCCCAGTGGGTGTGGTCGGCGGGTTTCTGAAAAACGCGTGGTCAACACATCGTCTGATGCATCCATGAACAGCACATGCAGGCGAAGGTCTTTCCTCTGCCTCAGTCGCTTTTGCACCTCAACAAACAAATCTGGCGAAAAATGCAGCGTGCGACTGTCGATGCCGATAACCACGGGTCGGTCAAGCGATTCCAAATTTTGGTCATCAATGAGCGCTTCTACCATGGTAAGCGGCAGGTTATCCACCGCCTGAAAGCCGATGTCTTCAAAAGCGTGCAGTGCTGCCGACTTCCCCGCACCAGATAGGCCCGTTACAATAACCAATTGCCGCTTGGAAGGCGGCTTCAACGGCCCCTTACTCGCCGCAGAGGCTTTGTTAGGTTTGATCGCATTGTCGCTTTTGTCACCCGTCAACTCCGCCTCCCTTCCCAATTCGTGTTAAATCCCGCACAGCCAACTCTATTTTAATTGGGGTCGACTGTTCAAATGCATTCGACTTCAAGGCATGAATTTTTTCGCCTGCGATCACAGAAAATTCGATTTCCGGCAACCGGGCAACGTCGTCTGCGCTGACCAAATCTACAACCAGTCCTATAATGGTTGTTTTGATCGCTGGTATGGAAAGGATGCCCAGCCCGCGCACTTCAAGCAACCCATACAAGGCTTCGGGCGCATAAGCGACCAACCCGCGCCTGGAAGGCCGGGTCAGATACTGGTCATCTGCAACAAGGGTGGCACCCCGGTCAATCAGTCGCAGTGCCAGGTCAGATTTGCCCGACCCCGACGGCCCGCGCAAAACTACACCTACACCCGCAACATCAACAACTGTACCGTGGTTTGTTTGCACCTGCCTTGCCCCTATGGCTCTATATTTTAGCGTTGTTGTTTGCCCCGCACCGAACTGGTTCAATTAAGCGGGCGCCAGCGGCAATGTCACGACAAATCTAGCGCCGGTTTCACCTTCACCCTCTGCGCCGATATTTTCCACAACAATAGTGCCGCCGTGCGCCTCGATAACCTGCTTGGAAATAGCAAGGCCCAAGCCCGAATGGCTGCCGAATTGTTCTTCCGATGGCCGTTCAGAATAAAAGCGGCTAAAGATTTTGTCTTCCGAGCCTTCAGGTACTCCCGGCCCTTGATCAGAAACCGTCAGAAACACAGTGCGGTTCTTGACCGACAGTTTTATCTGAATCCGTCCGCCTGCCGGGCTAAAGCTAACTGCATTGTCAATCAAATTAAGCCACACCTGCCCCAACCGCGCATCGATGCCCGCCACGACAAACACCCCCGCTTCGTCGTCAGAAAAGGCCAGCTCGATATCACCCAGTTTTCCCGTTGTATTATAGGCCCTCACCAGCGTAGCAATCATAACGCCCAAATCGACAACCGATGTGTGACTGCGAGTAAGCTCGGCGTCGAGGCGCGAGGCATCTGAGATATCGGTGATCAATCGGTCGATGCGTTTCACATCATCTTCCAAAATTGCCAGCAATTTTTTGCGCACCTCCGGTTTGTCGTTCATTTGAATTGTTTCAAGCGCACTGCGCATGCTCGACAAGGGATTCTTGATCTCATGCGCCACGTCAGCGGCAAATTGCTCGACAGCGTCAATTTGGTTATAAAGCGCGCCCGTCATATCAGACAATGAGCGCGACAAGTCACCAATTTCATCGCGTCTTTCGGCAAACTCCGGAATACGTTCCTCGCGTCCAATGCCACGGCGCACCCGTTCCGCCGCTCGCGCCAAAACTCTGATCGGGCGCACAAGCGTTCGGCCCAAAAAGAAAGACAGCAAAATAGTCAACGCAAATGCGCCGACAAATATTTTGATGGTCAGCATCTGCTCGGCGCGGACAATGGTATCAATATCATCGGTCTGGGCGGTCAGCAAAAGCGCACCAAGCACCCGCCTGAAACGCTGAACCGGCACCGCGATATTAATCACGAGATCGCCGTCTGCACGTTGCCTGATTTGGCTAGTCAGCACCCCGGCCAACGCCTGTTCCACTTCAATCAGGTCGGTAGACCTGACAGTGGGTCGGTCAATATTGGCTGGAGCTGAAATTTCCTTGGTGATTGCATCGAGAAAATCATGTAGTCGATTGACAATTTGCTCCTTGAGCGACGGCTGGTAATCCAGCCTGCGCAGGGGTTCTTCGATCAATTCCTTATCACCGGCCAAAAACAGACTGTCGGCAATCATACCGCCGCTGGTGGCAAACAAACGGGCCCGGTTTTCAGTTGGCCCAACTAGACGTGTGATTATCTGGCGAGCAGGTGCGGGGTCAATATCGATCGATTCAGGCCCCGCCACCGCAGACTCGCCCAGCGCGCCAGCGATTATGCTGGCTTGCACTGAAAGTGCCGCTGTACGCGCCTCGATCAGATTTTGCCGGAATTCATTTAGATAAAGAACGCTGCCAACCAGAATGACCAACGCCAGCGCGTTGACAAACATAATGCGCACCATCAGCGGCGAAAGGCCTCGCGTATAGTGGCGTGGATGCAGTTTTTTTTGCGGGCGGCTCGGCAAGCGGGCTCCGGTCTCGTACTGGTGTTTCTTGCTTTTGTCTGCCGCCACGTTGTTTGGGTGCCCTAGCCATCTTTATATCTGTAGCCAACGCCGTAAAGCGTCTCTATTGCGGAAAATTCTTTGTCGACCATTCTGAATTTCTTGCGCAACCGCTTGATATGGCTATCGATTGTTCGGTCGTCCACATAGACATCATCAGTATATGCTGCATCCATCAGCTGGTCACGACTTTTTACATGGCCCAAATGCTGGGCCAGGGTTTGCAAAATCAAAAATTCGGTAACCGTCAGAGTAACATCGTCGCCGCACCAGGTTACGCTGTGACGCAGCGGATCCAGAATAAGGTTTCCGCGCACCATAACCTCGTCACCTGCCTCGATCGGTGCATCGTCACCATCATCCTTTGACGTCATCTCAACGCGGCGCAGTAAGGCCCGAATTCGCTCAATCAGCAACCGCTGGGAAAAGGGCTTGCCAATATAATCATCGGCTCCCATCCGCAGACCCAACAACTGGTCAATCTCTTCGTCTTTAGATGTGAGGAAAATCACGGGCATGGATGAAACTTCCCGCAGTTTTCGCAACAATTCCATGCCGTCCATCCGCGGCATTTTGATGTCAAGCACTGCTAAGTCGGCTGGATTTTTGGAAAGCGCGTCCCAAGCCTTTTGCCCATCAGGGTATGTGCGCACGCGAAAGCCTTCAGCCTCCAGAGCGATCGTAACCGAAGTTAAGATATTGCGGTCATCATCAACCAGCGCGATGGTTGCTGTCATCGGGGGTCCCCTTTTTATTTGTTTGTCCCGTTTTTACTCTGTCCCGCACCTGCAATAGGCTGAATTTGCCGTGTAATTCTAGTCAAATACAGAACAGGGTAAAGCGTTAAGCATGATTTGCGACCAAAACATGGCAGCCCAGTGCCATCTTAGGGTCAAATTGAGGTCAACACTTAGGTATACCCAAGGCTAAATCAGGGTCATTTTGTAGACCTCTCAATGGTTTACTTGCTTCGGTTGATTTCTCAAAGATTTGCCGGCCTTGCCCGCAAATTGGCATGCGCATAGCCACAGCGCAAAAGCTGACCAAATGGTCCAGAATCGGATCATTCAAATGACAGCGCTATCAATTCAAAACCGCCAAGATTCAGGTTGATTTATGACGTCGTTTCCGCAAGCTTGTCGTCCATTTTAAGGATGGGTTGGGACGCTCACGGGTCGAGCGACACAGTAAATTAGTTACCTGATATTTTTTTGCGCTTTCGCTGCTGGCAAAGGCGCTGCAATAAATTCACGTTGGAGGACAAGAGGTTGCAAATCTTTGGTGCTTGTCACAGTACAGTCAGTTTGGATGCCCAAGGCATCAGCGATACCGGAAATCAATATTGGAATCTGGGTACCGCCCAACTTTACGAGGAAGCGATTCGCCGCGGCGAAGGCTCAATTGCCGACGGTGGGGCGCTGGTTGTCAAAACCGGCCGCTGCACCGGACGGTCCGCCAATGACAAATTCACCGTGCGCGACGACACGACCGAGAACACTGTTTGGTGGGGCGACGTAAACCGCCCGATGACACCTGAGAATTTTGACGCTGTTCACGCCGCTTTCCTCAAACACGCTGAAGGTAAAGACTTGTTTGTGCAAGACCTTTGGGGTGGCTCAGACCCGGACCATAGAGTAGCGGTTCGCACCGTCGGAGAGTTTGCCTGGCACAGCCTGTTTTGCCGCACCATGCTGGTGCGCCCAGAAGAGCATGAAAAAGCGGGCATGGCACCACAGTTTACCATCATTAACCTGCCAAGTTTCAAAGCCGATCCGACGACAATGGGTTGTAATTCCGAAACTATCATTGCGGTGAACTTCGCCAAAGGTCTGGTACTGATCGGCGGCACTGAATATGCGGGCGAAAATAAAAAGTCCGTTTTCTCGATCCTGAATTACCTGTTGCCCAAAGACGGCATTATGCCCATGCACTGCTCGGCCAATATCGGCCCCGAGGGCGATGTAGCAATATTCTTTGGACTATCTGGCACCGGTAAAACCACCCTGTCAGCCGACAGTGCACGCACCCTAATCGGTGACGATGAACACGGTTGGTCTGAAGACAGTGTTTTCAACTTCGAAGGCGGCTGTTATGCCAAGCTGATAAACCTGTCCGAAGAGGCTGAGCCCGAAATTTATGCCACCACACGCATGTACGGCACAGTGCTGGAAAATGTGGTGATGGACCCGGAGACGCGCCAGCTAGATCTGGATGACAATACACTGGCGGAAAATACCCGCGGCGCCTATCCGATCAACTATATTCCCAATACCAGCGAGCATAACCGCGGCGGCAAACCCAAAAACATCATTATGCTGACAGCGGATGCCTTCGGCGTGTTACCACCCATTTCAAAGCTAACGCCCGAGCAGGCCATGTACCACTTCCTGTCCGGTTATACCGCAAAAGTTGCGGGCACCGAAATCGGCGTTAAAGAGCCACAGGCGACTTTCTCAACCTGCTTCGGTGCGCCCTTCATGCCGCGCCACCCCAGTGTTTACGGCGACCTTCTCAGGAAAAAAATCGCGGAAACCGGGGTTAATTGCTGGTTGGTAAACACCGGCTGGACCGGCGGCGTATACGGTACTGGCCACCGTATGCCAATTAAAGACACCCGCGCATTGTTGCATGCTGCTCTTGACGGAAGCCTGAATAATGCGCCCATGCGCATCGATCCCAATTTTGGATTCGAAGTGCCGGTTGAAGTTGCAGGCGTTGACAGCCTGATCCTCAATCCGCGCGACACCTGGGCCGACAAAGATGCCTACGACGCCAAGGCACGCTACTTGGTGGAGCTGTTTATCAACAACTTTGAAACCTTCGCTAGCCATGTTGATGACAGTGTAAACGCGGCGGCACCAAGCGCAGCCTGAACCAGCAACCAGCTATAATTATGGCCGCACCTTAACAGGTGCGGCTTTTTTATTTGTCCAGCACTCGGAACCCCGTCAGTTCCGAGATAAAACTACGCGGGCCGCCGACATCACGGTGCCGCTTGAACACATACGGCGCTTCGCGGGCAACCCAAACTCGCTCGAGGCTGCCACCCCAGGTTTTCTTATCGATCACCCAACAGTGGCAGCTTATACCTGACGCTGTTTGCAATTCTTCGCGTCCGGTGACCTCAAAGTCGTCAAACTCTGATGAAGCAATTTCGCCTTTGCGAGCGTAAGCCGCAGGCAACCGGAATCGGCTGCCCACATTCATCGGCATCAAAGTCGCCAAAAGCGGGGAAAACATCTCACTGACTGAGCCACCATTGGCGAGAGGGCCATTTGCGCGCTTGGGTTCGCCGCCGCCCGAAGGCACGCGCGCCCAGTCATAGGTTTTACCGTCAAACTGCTTAACAATAAACTCTGGCCCCCACGCGAAATTAGGCCCCGCTGTAAACTCGAGAAGCTGGGTTGCCACGTCGATTTGGCGCTGGGCCACAATCACCACATTCTCGCCCGGAATGATATCAATCATGCTTAGTTTTTTGCCGTCACCGGTAAGACGAACTTGAAGAGTGAACTCCCCGGTTTTAGAGAAAGAACTATTGTAACGTGCCTCATAGTCTTTCAGCAGCGGCACATTAAAAAGCGCTGAACCCGGTGTAATTTCCTGAACTGCATCTTGAGCAAATATAGAACCTGTCATTGCCGTCAGGCACCCGCATGCCAATATAGCCTGCGACATTTTCCGCGTCCAAATGTTTGATTTTTTTATCATTGCCGTTCCTCACTAGCCTAAAGATTTAGGAAGTTTTGGCGGCACATGGCCGTCGGACAAGTCGGTTGGTGTGAACGGTCGAAAAAAATACGTGAATGGATCAGTTGGCCTAATGCGACGCTATTTTCGCCTTAAATGACGCCAAGCGCCTACGGCTGAGGGGAGCGGTTTCGCCGCAGCGAAGTTCAATTCGATATTGCCCGTCAGTGGCGTCGCGGGTAATAGCAGATACAAAGTCAGTGTTCACCAATGCACTGCGATGAGACCGCACAACAGCATATGCTTTCATTTCCTGCTCAATTGTCGCCAACGACTTTCTTACCAGAAAAACACCCTGCTGGCTGTGCAATTGGGCATAATTGCCGCAGGCCTCAATCCAACTAACATCGGTCATTTTTACCGGGACAATTTTGTTGCCGGTCCGAACCTTATAAACCGGCGATGGCTGAGTTTCCGCGGGGCCCTGGCCCCTTACAATGAAATAGTAAATACCCAAGCAAAAAACCAGATAAACGAAAAACCACAGGCCGGCATTCTGGATCCATAGTTCGACAACCGAATCGACCAGGTGCATCACACCCCAGCCCGGCGGCGAGTATAAAATGCGCAAAACAATGGCCAAAAGCGTCAAGTGAAGCAAATTCGCACCCAGCCCCAACAGGCCCAGTTTTCCAATAATGTGCTTAAACCCGGTTACAACGTCCGACTGTCCGGGGAGGTTTTGGCTCACAGTTTTCCAGATTAGCCACGGCACCAAGGGCCACGCTGCGTAAAATACCAGCAACAAGGATAGCTGCGCAACGATGCCAGCATTCGGTGCCCGCGCGTGCTCATACATCAGAATTTCAAGGCCGTCGGAGCCAAACAATAAAAGCGCAGGCAGCGCTGCAACCAACCAGTAGCTTGTGTGCCATGCAGGTTGTGCCTCAAGGCCCATGGTGGCCGCATTTACAGGGTTTCCGCCAGACATTTCAGGCCGCAAGGTCATTGAGCGCCAGCCTGTTCCTCCTCAACCTCATGTTTGAGGGTCACCCGGTCGCGGGTCGAAACGCCCAGCAAACCCGACACTTTTGCCAGCAGGTTGGCTTCGAAGTTATCGATATGGTTGTCGGCAAAAGCCACACGCCACAGCAGCCTCACAATTTCTTGGCGACCCGTCTGGTCCAGCTCGTCGGTGATAGCTTTGGTGAATTTGTACAAACAGGTTGCTTCCTGTTGCTGCGCCTCGGCGTCATCGATAATTTGCTCAGCGTCCGCGCTTTCCAAGTCAAAACGATCTGTCATACAGGCCAGCAACTGCGCCCGTTCATCGACACTGAAGTCACCGTCGGCCCGCGACACATAAACCAGCAACGCGGCTGTCGCCAGATGCAAATCACTGTGGGTCTTTTCTTGCTCCTGGCTTTTCAGGCCCAGCAATTTGGTCATTTTATCAAACATAGATCACTCTCTGTTTAGTCTTGGTCATCAATAATACTACTGCTGGCGCACGGACATGAAAGCCCACTGCGGCAACAGGTTCGATGCGCGCGGTAAAATTTCATCAAAGATTGGGGCCTGTGCTAAGCGCCAGAAGCCGGGAAATATGAGCAAAAGGTCTACCACTTTCCGACGCCCATTGGTTAAAAGCCGCTTGCACACTCGCTTGCGCACCCTTACCGGTGGGCGCTTTGTCTACCACGCCCTCTCGCACCAATGCCGCAACCACATCGCGGCCCATCACCCAGCCATCTTTGCCAAGAAAACGCAGGAAGTACTGCGCCGTGGAACCGCCAAGCCTACTGCCACGCTTGTGCAGCATGGCCAGAAGTCCGACAAAATCCTCCATTGGCCAATCAGCAATGCAGGCCGCTGCAGCGCCGTATTCATCTTCCAAATCACACAGCATAATGGCGTTATCGCGCACGGTTTGAATTTTGATACCGTTCCTGACAATGCGGGTGTCTTGCAGAAGGCTATCCAGATCGTCATCAGACATGAACTTCCAGCGTACCGGCACGAAGCCCTCAAAGGCTTCCTCGAATCCAGTCCATTTATTTTCGATCACTTTCCAACTGAAGCCGGCCTGAAAAATTGCCCTGGTCATACCGGCGAGTATGCGGTCTTCCGACAAGGCCTTAATCTCATCCGCAGATTTGATCGCAGGCATCATATCCTCGATAACCTCGCGATTGCCGCGATGCGACGCCGCCAGTTCAAACAATTCGTCTATGTTACGCACGCTATTCCCTCGCTATTTTTCTTTCGTTCTAGACTATGCGCCGCAAAAGCTGGCGTCCAGTATTCACAAGTAACAAAACCGGGATTTCCATCGCCTAAATCATCAAATACGCCGCAAGCAAATCTAGGTCTTGAAATTCATGCCCAGTTGAACGACAGTGCGCCGCCTGAAATGCCTAACGGCACTAAAGACTTTCTTTCAATTGTCCGGTAAAATAGCCCCATGCCAAGTGATCACATCAGAAGTTTTGGTTTTCCCCGCTGGGGCGAGTACGGCAAGGACAAAGACGCCCAAGCCGTTCGCATGTGCGAATATACCGGCTGCAACGAACGCGGCGACCACCCGGCACCCAAATCACCGGGCTCGAATGAGCGCTGGCATTTTTGCCGACCCCACGCTGCAGAATATAACCGCAACTGGAATTTCTTCGAAGGCATGAGCGACGACGAAGCCAAGCAGCACATGGAAGACAACAGTCAGTCATCTGACGCATTTGCCGGCGCCCGCACCTTCGAATGGGGCGGTGCTGAAGACGAAAACGGCTATTCCACAACCGAGCAGGCCGCGTTTGACACGCTGGAGCTGGACAGCAGTGCCGGGCAGGACGCGGTTAAAAGCCAATATCGCAAACTGGCCAAAATGTACCACCCGGACGCCAACCCCGGTGATCCTGCAGCGTCAGAGCGCTTCCACCAAATCCAAAGCGCTTACGACCTGTTGAAAGAGTAAATTCAGTCAGCCGGTGGTATCGTCAATTTGCTGAGTTGTTTGCCTGCACTGTCGAAATTATCTGCATTGAGCCAAGCCTGAAACCCCGCGTCTATACGCGACCAGTCGCTGTCGACCATCGAATACCATGCGGTATCGCGGTTTGCGCCTTTTACCACCATGTCGTTTCTGAAAATACCTTCAAAGGCAAAACCGAATCGAAGTGCCGATCGCATCGAAGCGACGTTGGCAGCATTGCATTTCCATTCGAATCGTCGATAACCCAAATCCTCAAACACATGACGCGCCATAAGATACAGCGCTTCGGTGGCGGCACGGGTGCGCTGCAAGTCGGGTCCAAAAACCACGCAGCCCACTTCGGCGCTGCCGTGCTCGGGGCGTCGACGCATGTAACTTGCCATACCCACAATCTCGTCACTGCTTGCGTCCATTATCACCATGGTGCGCCAACTGCGTTCAGTTCGAACATGGGCCAGCATTGCATTTAGTTCGTCCGCGCTGCCGTAAGGCCCCATGGGGATGTAAGTCCACAGGGCATCATTGCTCGGGCCGCCAACCGCCGCGAACAAGCCTGCTCCGTGCAGGTCGGACACAAATGGAACCAGCCGACAGTATGCGCCAACCAGTTTTATTTCACCGGCAGCGCCTCGCGCCGTCCAATTTGCCAGATCTCGCTCTACCATTGAAATCATCCTTGTTTGGCCGCCATAGGACTAACGGTTGCGCGGACCGATTTTCTTGATCGCCGAAGCAAATTCCAGATGGGCTTCCAGATCAACCGGCTTCAGGCACCGCTCATCCGAAGGCGGTTGATGTTGGGCAGAGACACCTTTGCACCACTCTTTTGTCGGTCGGGTTGGCCTTTTTTTGAAACCACCACCGCAATTAGGGCAGACATTTTCCAGAACGTCAGACACACAGTCAGCGCAAAAAGTACACTCGTACGAACATATCATTGCTTCCGAGCTCTCGTTAGGCAAATCCATGTCGCAGTGTTCGCAAGAAGGCTTCATTTCAAGCATCGGTTTTCTCCCGGTCGTCCTGTTGGTTTACTTTTTGCCCGTTGGTTTGCAGGCAAGGCCTGTGTTCCCTATACTGTAGAAATTCAACACAGCATACAAAGTTTTAGGGGTAATTTATGACAATCACGGGGCACAGAAACATTGCGGTTTGTCTGGTCTTTTTTATGGGCCTTTTTCAACCCGTCCTCGCCACCGACAAGCCCTCTGACACAATAGAAAAAGCCAGCCCCGACCGAATGGAAACCCGCATTAAAGCCTTGTCTCAGTTTGGCAAAAACGCTGATGGCGGCGTGGACCGGGTTGCCTATTCGGATGCTGACCTGCAGGGGCGCGCCTATATCATCCGCGAGCTGGAAGCAATGGGGCTGAACGTGCGCATTGATGCCGCCGCCAATATTTTTGCCCGCCGCACCGGCAGCAATCCATCGGCCAAGCCCATATTGTTTGGGTCTCATATCGATTCGGTGCCGGGGGGCGGCAACTATGATGGCCCTACCGGCGTTATTGCTGCCATGGAAGCAATTGATCTGTTGAATGCCGCAAACATCCAAACCAGCCGTCCGCTGGAACTGGTTGTCTTCTCCAATGAAGAAGGCGGCCTTGTGGGGTCGCTTGCCATGCGTGGGCACCTTAAGGAAAGCGCGCTGACTGTCGTGAACGCCAGCGGCAGATCGATCGGCGCAGGCACCAACTTCATCGGCGGAAATATAGCCGATGTTGCCAGTGCCGAAGTTGAAGCCGACAAGTATGAAGCCTTCATCGAACTGCATATTGAACAAGGCGGTATTTTGGACGAAGAGAAACTGGATATCGGCGTGGTAGAAGGCATCGTCGGTATCGGCTGGTGGGACGTAACCATCAACGGCTATGCCAACCACGGCGGCACCAGCGCCATGAATAACCGGCGCGACGCCATGGTCTCTGCCGCCGAATTGACCCTTGCTGTCAACCGCATAGCTCTTGAAATGGAAGGGCGGCAAGTGGCCACAGTTGGCCGTATTCAGGCTTTTCCGGGTGCACCTAATGTCATTCCCGGCCGCGTGGAAATGAGTCTTGAAATTCGCGACCTGAAGCAAGCCAAAATTGATCAGGTTTACGCTGCGGTTGAAAAAGCTGCCGCCGGGATAGCGGTGCGCACTGGAACAAGCATCAGTTTCGAAGAAATTGATGTGGCGTCGGAACCTGCGCCCACCGACCCGCGCATGCGCAAAATTATCGAATCTGCGACACAGGCATTGGGCTATAGCTACCGCACCATGCCGTCTGGCGCGGGTCACGACGCGCAGGACATGGTCCACATTGCCCCCACCGGCATGATATTCGTGCCGTCGGTCGGCGGCGTTAGCCACTCGCCCAACGAATTTACCACGCCGCAAGCCATGGCCAAGGGCGCAGACGTTTTGGTGCGCACCATTCTCGACATTGATGCCGGTGCACTGGAAAAATAAACAAATTAGACCCTGCGGCCTAGCGCAGCGGTAATTTGTACGCATCGAGCAAACTGTGGGAAAGCGGGGCAGCCTCGCCTTCAGGCGCAACTTCTGGAGCGTGCTGGCGCATGCTGATTGGCACGACACCGGCCCATACCGGATAATCAGCCTCATCGCGGTCACCAGGTGGGTCAGCTCTCACCTTGGCGCTGGCGTCTTCGATTTCCATCTCCAGTAGGCCGGTTGCCTTGCGCTCGGTGTCCGTCATTGGGCGTAGCTGTGACCAGCGCCCTGGCGCAAGCATCTCAAAGAAACGCTCCATGTGATAATTAAAAGCAGCGGCGTCTTCAACTAACCGCGGCTTGCCATATGCCACCACAGAGCGGTAATTTACGCTGGTACTGAAGGCTGAGCGGGCCAACACGAGGCCGTCCAACTGAGTAACCGCAACGCTGGCCGGATTGCCCTTAGCCAGATGGCGGATCATCATACTTTTTGAAGAACCATGCCAATAGAGCCGATTGCCCTCACGCCAATGAGAGGTGGGAATCACAAAGGGCTGGCCGTCCACTTCAAATGCCACATGACACAGAAAATGGCCGTCGATGATATCGTAAACCTTTTTTTTGTCGTAACTGGCGCGTTTCAGTCCGCGGCGCACCCGGTTACGATCGTTGGCGACGAATTCGCCATCGCTATTTTTGGTCATCGGTTTCCTCCATATCTGCGACGTTTCGCTGCGTTGACGGCTGCGCCGAAAGCTGAGAGGGGAAGCACGCACCGGCTTTTGCTTCCCATGTACCATTGAAAATTTGCATCCACGCGGCAGCAAAGGAAGTTTTCATCTCTTGAGAGCCTGCCACACGACTTGCCGTAACTACTGGTTCCCTGCGAACCAAAAAGGTTGTGCGCCCAATCGTAAGCTGAAGTGACATCGGTTTTTCCATATTTGATTTATCAGGCCCAGAATGTGTGACATCATTGAACTTATATAAAGGTCCAATTTTTTCTTTTTGATAGGTCCAATATGAAAGATGACATCGCAACTCTTTGGGGTGGTGGGCTAGATCCATCATCAGGGAAAACCCTGCAACAGCAACTGCATACCAAAATTCGCACAGCAATTCTGGACGGCAAATTAGTGGACGGCGCAAGGTTGCCGGCCAGCCGGACGCTGGCAAATAGACTGGGAGTTGCGCGCATTACAGTGACGCAGGCATACGACCAGTTAATTGCAGAAGGATATCTGGAAACACGAACCGGCGCGGGCACATTTGTGGTAGCCGGAAGTCCGGACCAGCTATTTCAAACCAATATAAAGTATGTTTCCAGGCAAGAAAGCGCGCCAACTAATCACCGGCATATCCTGCTATCAGGCATGCCTGCGCTTGATCAATTTCCAACAGCGAATTGGGCGCGAACGACCAGCCGAGCCATGCGCAAACTAAATACCGACATGATGTACCACAACGACGTAATGGGGTATGCGCCGCTTCGGCGCAACATTGCTGACTATTTGCAGGCGTCGCGCAGTGCCGTGTGCGATGCTTCGCAAATTATGGTTGTTTCTGGCCTGCAGCAGGGACTGTTTTTGCTAGCCAATGCTGCGCTGAAACCTGACGCGCCGATTATTCTGGAGGACCCCGGCTATGACGGCATGCTAGCGTCTGCGACTGCCACAGGCCATCCGATCCGCTATACTGGCGTCGACGACCACGGCGCCCTACCACCTGAGCAGGCTGGTGGTATGCTGGTTACCAGCCCGTCGCGGCAATACCCACTTGGCCACACCATGCCTCACAGCAGACGGTTGGAGATACTGGCGTGGGCGCGCACTACGGGTAGCCTGATTTTCGAGGACGATTATGACAGCGAATTTCGCTACAGCGGCCGCCCACTTAATAGCCTGCAAGGCATTGATGAGGGCGAACGTGTTATATACGGCGGCACCTTTTCAAAATCGCTGTTTCCCGCGCTTCGATTGGGCTATTTGGTTGTGCCCAAACCACTGATTGAACGGATACAAAAATTCCGCAGTGCAATCGACAGCTTCCCGTCAATTACCGGGCAAATTGCCCTAAACGCCTTCATGGAAGACGGCGAGTTCACTCGCCACATCAGGCGCCTTAGAATAGTCCACGCCAAACGTAAGAATTTATTCACCAATTTTGCCCACACTCAGCTTAGGCGATTCTTGGATTTTCAACCGTCTGACGCTGGCTTACATTTGCTGGCCTATATGACCGACGATATGGTGAAAGCCGGGATAGAGGACAAACAGCTTGCAGAACTGGCGCAAACTGCAGGCATAGGCGCGGTACCGGTATCAAACACATATCAGTTTGCACCAAAACAGCAGGGGCTGCTGATGGGTTTTGCCAATTTGGCTGACGAAAAAATCGAAGATGCTGTCAAAAAATTTTCCAGCGCCATATACAAAGTGCTGAACACGACAACGAATTAAAGGTTTGGAGAAACAAATGCTGCCACGATGGGTCAAATCAGGAACAGTGCTAGCCGCAGCAACATTGCTCGGCGCATCTGGACTATTCGCTCAGGAAAACTGGAGTTATACGGGCGCCAACGGCCCAACTCAATGGCACACTCTCTCAGGCGCTAACGCCGTATGCGCTGCTGGCCAGAACCAATCACCAATTAACGTCGACGCGACGGAGCCTGCAGTGATGCACCGCCTGCGCCCTGACTACAACGTGTCCGAAATCAATCTGTCTCATAATCGACTGATGATTTCCATGGACTATGAGCAAGGCAGTTTCCTTCGGATTGGCAAGAAAATGCTAACACTCAACGGCATTACCTTCCGTACCCCCGCCGAACACCGCGTGGCGGGTGAAAGCTATCCGATGTCGCTTCAGTTTATGCACCGGGGCAGCGATGGTAGTCGTTCAGTTGTCGTCACGTTGGTGAAAGAAGGTCGTCCCAACCGTGCCTTGGGCGAATTTATCGCCAACATGCCGCTGGAACCAGATCAGCGCAACCGCAACAAAGCAATATTGGTCAATGCCCGCGACCTGATGCCATCAGACAAAAGCTATTTCCGCTACATGGGGTCACTAACAACACCTCCCTGCAGCGAAGGGGTCAATTGGTATATTTTCAAACAACCGATTGACGCATCCAAAGAACAGATTAATCTGGTTAAAAGTGTTGTTGGGGCCAGCAATGCTCGCCCGCTGCAAAACCGCGGCAACCGCCTGATATTAGATGCGCGGGGGCAATAGATCATGACACGGGAACCGTTTCACCAAAAACTTGTAACTATCCTTAAGCTATCGCCGCTGCTGATTGTAGCAGCGTGTGGCGGCGGGGGCCTATCAAACAGCGGGCCGTCTGCACGCATTGCTGGTGGCACAGTCCAGGAGTTGCCCGCAAATTTACAGGCGGCCATTTGCCAGGGCCGCGCGCAAGAAGCAATCGATACGCTAACCGCCGAACCACTAATGTCCCCCACCGACAGATTTTACATCGCACTCGCGCTCGATGAAGCTGGCCTGGGAACCCGTGCCCGGCTCTTGTATGCCAGAGTTATGCAAACTGCATCCAAAGACAGTGTGCGTGCCCGCTGCCCGGACAGAGTACTGGCAAACGGGCTGGTCGTTGATGAAGCAGCCCGTCGTCTTGCAAGCATATCGCAAGTGCTGTCGGCAATGGATGTGAATCTCGCACCCGAACCGCGTCTGCATGACGGTATTGCGCCCTCAGGGCCGATCCGTGTGGTTGACCCGGTAAAATTCTCTGGCGTTGTTCCCAGCGGCCGATCTAGCACGATCACCCGCCCCACAAGCCAATCTCCGCTCGGCCAATGGTTTGTACATCTGACCAGTTACCGTTCCATGGATACAGCCATGAAAAACCGCGCCACCGTGGAAGCCAAATTCCCACCACTGGCAGGAGTCATCGACCAATGGGAACTTGAAGTGGGCGGCAGCGTTGCAGTACGGTTGGGTGTACGAGTCAGCGACAAAGCCGACGCAGCCACTTATGCAACGCGATAAAAAGCCAGCAAGAATATTGCGCGGTTATTGACACATCACAGTAGCGGACGGTAAAGCTGCCTTAGGTATTTTCTGACCAGCTGGGGAGCGGGTCAGGTGCAGAGCATATATGGCCTGCATACCGCTTATCATTACACCCACCAATTAACTCGGGGGAGTTTGGGACTTATGGCTGGATCACCACAACATGCGCATTGGTCATCGCGCTGGACATTTTTACTTGCGGCTGTCGGCAGTGCCGTAGGCCTTGGTAACATCTGGAAATTTCCGTATGAAGCAGGCGAAGGCGGTGGCGGCGCATTCGTTCTGGTCTATCTTGCCTTTGTTTTTGCGGTTGGCCTGCCGGTTCTGATCGCTGAACTTTCGCTGGGGCGACGCGGTCAAATGTCACCCATCGGATCGATGGCAAAAATTGCCAACGAAGAAGGCCGCAGCAAAGCCTGGGGCCTTATTGGCTGGTCCGGCGTTGTTGGTGGTTTTATTGTTATCAGCTTTTATTCCGTGGTAGGCGGCTGGGTACTGGCCTACCTAATAAAAGCCGTGTCTGGCTTCAGCGGCTATGATGCTGCAATGTCCACACAAACATTCGGCACTTTCGTGACCGACCCGATCAATCCTATTGTCGCCCATTTTGCATTCCTACTTATCACTATCGGCATCGTCGCCCGAGGCGTACAAGGCGGTTTGGAAAAGGCTGTTACTTTCCTTATGCCAGCACTATTTTTGCTGCTGGTAGGCATGATGATCTATTCTGGCATTACCGGTGACTTTGGTGCTGCGGTTAACTTCCTGTTCAACCCCGATTTCGCCAAACTAACTATTGAGACGGTTTTGCAGGCGCTGGGACTGGCCTTCTTCTCGCTATCTTTGGCGCTGGGGTCGATCATGACCTACGGTTCGTATCTCACCAAGGACATGAATGTGCCAGGCTCTGCCGTAATGATCGCGGCGGCCGACAGCGGCGTTGCGCTAATGGCCGGGCTGGCAATTTTCCCCATTGTATTTGCCTACGGCCTGAACCCAGGTCAAAGCGTTGGGCTGGTGTTCACTACCCTGCCCATCGCCTTTGGCCAAATGCCCGGCGGTGTATTTGTTGGTACCATGTTCTTCTTCCTGCTTACAGTGGCGGCTGTAACCAGCGCGATTTCCCTGTTGGAACCTGCTGTGTCTTACGTGGAGGAACGGACCGGTATCGACCGGAAAAAGGTTGCCGTATATATCGGTGCCGCAGCCTTTGCGCTCGGTACTCTTTCAGCCTGGGGTCAGGGCGGCAATATTCTTGGTGACATAAAAATCTTCGGTCTCGATTTCATGAGCTTCAAAGATTACATCACCAACAATATCATGATGCCACTTGGCGGTATGTTCATCGCTATCTTTGTCGGCTGGTTTGTCAGCCGCAAGAACATGATGGCAGAATTGGCGATGGAGGAAGGCACCTTCAAAATCTGGCTGTTCCTGGTGCGCTTTGTATGCCCAGTTGCCATTGGTGCCGTGTTCCTTTCAATTTTATACAACACACTAATCGCGGGCTAACACCGTACTTAATCGACAAAAAAGGGAGCCTCGAGCTCCCTTTTTTATGACCTACACTTGCCCCAGTAACCCTAGTTGGTTACAGCGGCAGAACCTGCAATTTCCTGAATACGTTCAACCATGGAAAACAACCCGTTGGCCCGCATGGGCGACAGATGCGCCGACAAACCCAATTGGTCCAATATCGCCTTAGCGTCAATGTTGGTGATTTCAGCACCGGTTTTACCCGAGAACACCACAATCATCAGAGCAACCAAGCCCTTGACTATGTGGGCATCGCTGTCGCCGCGAAAATGGATACGCCCGTCCGCGTCAGTGGTTGGCACCAGCCACACCTGGCTTTGGCAACCGCGCACTTTGAAGGCATCCGTCATTTCCTCAGGCGCCAGCGGTACCAGCTTTTTGCCCAGGTCGATGATCATTCGATAACGGTCTTCCCAGTCATCAAGAAACTCAAAGGTCTCCAATATCTCGGTGAGCGATGTATCATTCAGTGCCATCGATTAATCCTGACTAAAGCCAACTGGGTGTGGTCAATCTGCAGTAAAATAATTTTGGTGACAAAAACTTGACATTGTCACCGTTTGACCGACTGTCTACTTCACTGACCTCAAAAATCAATAACCATTTTGCCACGCCGCCACACGCCAGCCCAAAAAAGGAAACAGTATGTCAGAGGATACTCACACATATCCAAAGCCCAAATATGCCTGGTATATGGTTGCGCTTCTACTGCTGATATACACTTTTTCCTTCATTGACCGCCAAATTTTGAGCCTGCTTGGGCCTGCGATCCAGGCGGATTTCAAGATTTCTGACACTGAATTTGGACTGTTGGTTGGGTTTGCCTTTGCGCTTTTTTACACACTGATCGGTTTGTTTTGCGCCCGCATTGCCGACAGCCGCAGCAGGATTGGCCTGATCGCCATTGGTTTGTTTCTCTGGAGCCTTGCAACAGCGGCATCGGCCTTTGCCAAAAACTTCCTGCAATTGTTTGTGCTGCGCATGGGCGTGGGCGTGGGGGAAGCCACTCTGGGTCCATCGGCAAACTCGCTGATCGCCGACAGCTTCCCCAAACATAAGCTATCCACGGCGCTTTCGGTATACGCAATGGGCATTCCAGTGGGATCTGCGTTGGCCTTCATCATTGGTGGTTACATCATCCCGATCGCTGACCGGATGCCGGACATTGCGTTCCTCAGTTTCAGCGTTGATAACGGCTGGCAAAAGGCTTTATTGCTGGTTGGGGTGCCGGGCATCCTGTTAACGGCGCTTGTACTTACCCTTAAGGAGCCAGAGCGCCAAGGCCAAATCGGCCCAGCTGGCGCGATCCCGCTGAAAGAAGTCTTCACCTTTTTCAAGGGTCGCTACAAGGCCTATACTGCGATTTGTTTCGGCGTTTCGATGAACGCGGCCTTTGGCTTTGGCAGCGCTACATTCCTAGCGTTTTTCTTTGGCCGCTATCACGGCGTCAGCGGCTCAGATGTGGGTGTGATATTTGGATTTATCTCCCTCATTATGGGGCCTTTGGGGCTGCTATTCGGCGGTTACCTAGCCGACAAATGGTACCGCGAAGGGAAAAAAGACGCCCACATCCGCGCGTTAATGATGGCACCAATCGGCTTTGCCATCCCGGCAATCGCTATCGTGTTTGTGGAGAATACTGCGGTTGCATGGATTTTGCTGGGCATCAGCAACTTCTTCGTCAACAGCCCGTCGGGCATTGCCTACGCCAGCTTGCAAATCATCACGCCTAACCAGATGCGCGGACAGATCATTTCGATATACATTATGGCCACCAGCCTGATCGGTTACGGTGGTGGACCTTTGGCCATAGGCTTCATGTCGGATAATCTGTTCAGCGGACCAGATTCGCTACGCTATTCCTATTTAGCTGTGGCGTTGTTCACAATCCCAGTTGGTATCCTGACCTTCCTGTGGGGCCGCAAAGCCTACATGCACGCTGTAGATCAGGAAACCGAGCGGGAACTGGCAGCGCTGGATCAATAACAAGACGAATAAAAAAACGGCGGACCCAATATGTGGCCCGCCGTGGTTCTTTCTTATTCCGGGAGGAAAAGGAAAGATAGTCTGGTTTAAACTCTGATCACTCAATGTGGTTTTTAGTCTTCCAGAGCTCTGAGCTCACGCTCGAGGCGGAAGCGCTTGCTGGTCATGTAGGCTTCCATATCACCGGTTCTACGCTCAATGTCACGAAAGCGGCGGCGCATATCTGCCGCAGTATAATCAGGGGACTTGCGTGTCTGTTTCCAAAACTCTTCTTCTTGCTCGTCTTCATACAGATCAATAGGTTTTGGCGACAAACAAAAACCAAGGACAAAATAACCGATGAGAATGAAACCGCTGAGCGGGGTAAACATACCGATAACCGTCAGCACTCGCACTGGTGTCGTGGTAATGCCGAAATAGTCGGCGATACCGGCACAAACACCCATAATTTTGCCATCGCGGGGGTTTTTGTATAGGCGGGTGGGGCTTTTGTTAAAACTTGTCATTGTTGCGGCTCCTCCAGTCTGGCACTTCGTCATCCATGATCCGTTCCATCACCCGAAGACGTTCTTCAAGGCGGTCGGCCGAAGTGCGCAGGTCGCCGAGAGAGGCTTCGTCTTCCGGCGTGATACCTTTCATTTGCTTCCACTTCGTTGTGTAGTGAAAAATGATCCACAGCGGTGCCACGATCACAACTAAAAGAATTGGTACTACATCCATTTTTCTGGCCCTTATATCAATTGGGTTCTTGTTATTGGCGCGCCGCTAACATTGCAGCAGCGCGCACGCTGATTACTTGGCGGCGGTCTTTTTAGACTTAGTCGGCTTGGCTGCGGCTTTTTTGTTATCATTGGCCGTGCCGCTCGCTTTCGCTTTCAGTTGTTCCAGTTCTTTTTCAATGGTATCATCAACCTCTAGACTGGTGATCTCTTCTGCCAGCGTCTGACCTTTACCAATCTCCATTGATTCGGCTTCTGCTTCTATACGGTCCAGTCGCGCATCTACTTTATCAAAACGATCAAAGGCATCCTGAATGCGGTTGTCATTCAGATTCTTGCGGATACGCACAGTGTTGGACACTGTTTTATGGCGTGCAGCCAGCGTTGCTTTTTTGGCGCGGGCTTCGCGCAGTTTAGCATCCAGCTTAATCACATCTTCTTCATTTTGCTTCAAAGCGGCATCAAGATGAGCAGCCTCTTCAGCCAAATGCGCAGCCATGTCAGCGACCTTGGCTTTTTCAACCAAAGCACCCTTAGCTAGGTCGTCGCGACCTTTTGAGATTGCCAGTTCAGCTTTCTTTTCCCAATCAGACTGCGCCTTGTCCATCTTGACGAGGCGGCGATTGATGTCTTTTTGGTCCGCGATGGTTTTAGCAGCACTTGAGCGCACCTCAACCAGTGTGTCTTCCATTTCCTGGATGACCATACGGATGATTTTTTCGGGGTCCTCCGCCGAATCCAGAATGGAATTAATGTTGGAATTTACAATGTCTGTCAGGCGGGAAAAAATACCCATAGTCTTAGTTCCTTTCTAATAATCCTCGCGGTGTGTCGCGCTGCTTGTCCTGTGGTCTTTTTCGACCTCTTGGCCTTTTGGCCTTTTTTTAGGACGGCTTGGCCTTTTTTTAGGACGGCTTGGCCTTTTTTTAGGACGGCTCCGTTAGCGAGCATTCCGTGGGCGACCCTTTGCTGAGCCTTTTGGCTTCTTTGTTGGTTCGCTCTTTTTTTATTATTGTTATTTAGTCAGTTGAGCCCTCGCTGTCATACTCGGGCTTTGCTCTTGTCGTGTCTCAGGTCGTATCTCTGATCGTGTTTCGCTGTCATTTTTAACGCCAACCTCTTCTATCCCGGGTTGTTACCCCTGTAATAGCAGGAGGCGTGCCAGTTTTTAAAAAAATACTAACTGATTGATATTATTATATTTTTTTGAGAAATGCTTCTAAGGTATATAAAATATGTCAAAAATAATCCTAACATTTAGGTTTTTACACCATATATTAGGATTATGAATTTACAGCCTGACCAAATTATTGGCTCATCGCCCGCCTTCCTCGATTTAATGGACAAAATAAGCCGCGCCGCGCCGCTGGATCGCCCTCTCTTAGTTGTCGGTGAACGCGGCACCGGCAAAGAGATGATCGCTGCCCGGTTGCATTTTCTGTCACGCCGGTGGGACCAGGTGTTCCAGAAAATGAACTGCGCCGCCCTTGCGCCCTCGCTGCTGGAAAGCGAACTGTTTGGATACGAACCTGGCGCGTTCACCGGTGCACGCAATCGTCGCGCCGGGCGGTTTGAAGCCGCCCATGACGGCAGTCTTTTCCTCGACGAAATTGGCACCATGGCGATGCAAGCTCAGGAAAAACTGTTGCGGGTAATTGAATACGGCGAACTGGAACGGGTTGGCGGCACCGAGACTGTCACCGTAAACGTACGGGTCATAGGCGCCACCAACATCGATCTGCCCTCCGCCGCCAACGCCGGTGATTTCCGCCACGACTTGTTGGACCGGTTGGCTTTCGATGTGATTACCGTGCCGCCCCTGCGCGAACGTCGTGATGACATCCTGACATTGGCCGAGCATTTTGGTGCTGCGATGGCGCGCGAACTGGAATGGCTCACCTTTCCTGGATTTTCCGAAACCGCAGCAGAGGAAATGCTCAGCTACAGCTGGCCAGGCAACATCCGCGAGCTGAAAAATGTGGTTGAACGGGCGGTCTATTGCTGCTGGGACGGCGAAGCGCCAGTGTGCGGCTTGGTTTTTGATCCATTCGACAGTCCCTATCGCCCCCAAAGGCTACCCATTGATAATTCACAACAAGAAGACGCACCATCGTCGCAGCGCGACGAGCAACAGCCCCAGCTACCAACGGGTCAGGTTAACTTAAAAGGTGAAGTCGCGATTTTCGAGAAAAAGCTGATTGAGACCGCGCTAAGCAATACACGCTTCAACCAGCGGGCAGCAGCAAAGCAGCTGAAAATCAGCTACGACCAGCTGCGCCACGCCATCAAAAAACATAATATTGACTGTTCGTGACTTGTACAGCAGCGCTGACCCGCCCATAGTACCCCTATGTCAGACAATATTTTCATAAAAAAGCGGCAACGGCACCGCAAACGGCGCGACGGGTTTTTGACGACCAAGATAATCATTCGCCTGATTGTCGTCAGTGTGGTTTTGCTGGTGCTATTCCTGAATTTTGTCGGTGACCCCACTGTGACAATTTGCGAAAATGGCTGCGAAAGCGATTTCACCATCGGCACCTGGGCGCTGGGCTTGGCCATGATATTTGGCGGCATCATTCTAATAGCGGGTGTTGTTGGGGCCGGATTTGCAGTCCTGAAATGGTCACGCGGCGGCAGCGGCAGCTCATTGGCTGATATGATGGAAGACGGTCAGGACAAACCCTAATCAACCGAAACCCTTTCAGGCATCCCGTCAGTTTATCAATCGCTCGGCGGGGAGCGGCGGCCTTTCAGACGGCGATGGTGGTTTCCACTTGCCTTTAGCTTTAGTCACCTCCTCCTTCTCGAGAACAATTTTGGCGACACCCTTCTCAACCATTTTATCACCGATAACCCGGCACAAAACAACGATAATGAGCAAGTGATAGAAAACATCAAAAGAGGCAATATTTACTGTTAACCCACCAACGGCATACCCTATTAAACTTAACTGGATTGCCCCTGAAAGGTCCCCAAGCCAAGCAGTTTCCTGATACTGCCTGAAAAGTTTAGCGTTGGTTCCAGCAGAATAATACCCGACGAACAACATGGTCAGAAACAGGAACAGTCCCACATAGCCATGTTCTCCCAGTACTTCAAAATAGATCGAGTGAGGCGCACGCATGGCAAAACCGGGCGGCATATATTCCGGGCCAAGCCGGGGAATGTAAAAAACATCAAATCCACCCCCTTCAATAGGGTGGTCATCGGCAACATTCGTCGCGAACTTCCACATGGAAACCCGACCTTTAAAGCTACCGTCTTCAGTCGCGTTGCCCGTAGACTGCATTCGATTTTTCCAGCTGTCCGGCATAAAAGTAACCGCACCAATGACAAGTGGCACCATAATCGCGATTAGCATGAATTTACGCTTACTTTTCAACAGCAACATAAAAAGAACCGCCGAAATCGCCACCATCCCCCCCCGAGACTGAGTGCCAATTGCCGCAATTGGCACCAAAAATACCGCCATCTGCAACGGCAGTTTCATAATTTTATAGGGTGGGTATTTTGCAATGAAAATAGAAAGTGGAAACAACATTGCCAGCGCCATGGCTAACTGATTGTTATCTGCCATCATACCGCGACCGTCATTCACACTATTGCCGCCGCCGGTCACAATTGTGAACAATCCTCCCTTTGCAGCAACAAACATAAGAGAAGCAATCATCACATACATGAAAGCTTTCAATCTGTTCGGTGATTGCATCACCACGGCGGTGATTATCGCGAAGGCAACCATTTTCATAAATTGGGTGATTTTTGTTTCACCCACCGAGGGTTCAAACCCTAATGAATAGGTCACTAGCGTCCACAATACATAGGTAATTATAGCGATCATGACGGGATGCTTTGGAAAGTGCTTAGGCTCCCCACTAACAACCATACCTAGTGCAGTGAGACCACCGACAAGCACCAAGAAAGGGAAGGAAAATGCAAACCCGTAAGTATAGGCATGGGGTGACATGTGCGACACCCAGTTCCAAACCAACACACCAATATGCGGTTTGAACAGCATGAACGGCATCCATACAAATATCAGCAATGCTACCAGCGCGCTTTTCATTTCGCTAATCGTCCACCATCAATCTACGTCATCTCTATTGCCTATTGTGCCTGCTATTGCAATTGCACGCAAGTTTGAGTGCTTGACAAGCCTGCGGCCCGGCATAGCATAGCGGGTAAAGGAGCATTCCCTATGAAACTGATCACACGTTGGCTCGCCCTATTGGCTATGGTTACTGCGCCCTGGGTTGCGGCGGTTGCACAATCGCAGGATACCGTACCTGACGGCGCACCTCTGCGAACAGCCGACATGGTGATTTGGGGCGGCGCCATATACACTGCCGAAGACAGTAACTCAACGGTCGAGGCTGTAGTAGTCAGCGACAGGCGCATTATCTTTGTCGGGCCTCGCGCAGTAGCAGCATCTTATGTTTCAGCCACAACGCAGATTATCGACCTTGCCGGCGCCACCCTTTACCCTGGGTTTGTGGACGCCCACGCACATCTTTCCGGCATTGGTGCGCGCGAGTTAACCCTCAACCTGGAAGGCATCGCATCGCTTAGGGCGGTGCAAATGGCTCTCTCCGCCTATGCAAATACCAACCAGCAAGCAGTGATTGTTGGGCGCGGCTGGATCGAAACCCACTGGCCCGAAGGTCGCTTCCCTTCACGCTGGGACCTGGACGATATTGAAAGCGAACGACCTGTTATTCTTTTCCGCGCAGACGGCCATGCCGCAGTTGCCAACAGCGCTGCAATTAACGCCGCGGGCATCACTGACACTACAACTGCTCCTTTTGGCGGCGAAATCCAGAAAAACGCTCTGGGCGAGCCCACCGGCATTCTCATCGATGCCGCCATGAACCTGGTCGGCCAGCTAATCCCCACGCCGACGCGCGAAGATACCAGCGAGCATCTTACGGTCGGCGGTCGGGTATACAGCGAGTATGGCTGGACTGGGCTCCATAACATGTCGGTCAGTTGGACTGAAGTAGAACTGATGGAGGCCCTTTCAGACGACGGCGACCTCGCTATTCGGGTTTATAACTCGGTCAACCCAGACGAACTAGAAAAGCTGGTACAAAGCGGCCACCGCTTCAGCGCTAATGGCCGCATCGCCACCCGGGCGATAAAGCTTTATATGGACGGGGCACTTGGCTCTCGCGGCGCAGCACTGTTAGCCCCCTACGCCGACGCCAATTCAACTGGCCTCGTTCTCTCCAAACTGGAGGATGTAATGCCAATGCTGAACACCGCGCTCAGGCAGGGCATTCAGGTGAATATGCATGCCATCGGCGACCGCGCCAACCGGGAACTACTGAACTGGTTCGAGGCCAGTTTTAACGCGGTGCCGCCGGTTGAGCGAGCAGTCGCAACCCCGCGCTGGCGCGACGAGCATACCCAAATTGTCCACCCGGATGACATCCCGCGCTATTCGCTACTGGGCGTTATTCCTTCAATGCAGCCAAGCCACGCTATCGGCGATATGCATTTCGCACCCGACCGGCTGGGCGATGAACGGCTTGACGGCGCATATGCCTGGTCCAGCTTTCTGGAAACCGGGGTGATTATCGCAGGTGGTTCTGACGCGCCGGTGGAGCGCGGCGACCCGCTAATCGAATTTTATGCTGCCACAGCCAGAAGAGACCTCAATGGCTTTCAAGGCCCCAACTGGCGACCGCAAGAGGCCCTCACCCGCTCTGAAGCGCTGAAAATGTTTACTCTATGGCCGGCCTTTGCTTCCTTCGCCGAGGATCAAGTCGGCTCCATCGCTGTTGGCAAACGCGCGGACTTCACCGCCTTTGATGTGGACCTGATGACAGCTATCGAAGCAGACATTCCAAAAGGCAAAGCCGTGTTAACTGTGGTGGACGGCGAGATTATTTTTCAGGCGCAGCAATAGCCCCGAATTGATTCAGAAAATAATGCACAAAAAAAGGGCCACACCGGCCCTTTTTTCTTGGCTGTAATTTCCTGCCTAGTCCGCAGGGGCATCGCTCTCGTATTTTTTGAACCATCCGATAATATTGCCCACCTTCTGCACCAGATTGCTGGGCTTTCCGGCAATACCGTGGCTAGCACCGGGCACACGCACCATGGCCGCTGGCACACCCACAAGCTTAAGCGCCTTATAATATTGTTCAGCTTCGGAAATCGGCGTGCGATGATCATCTTCGCCGCTTAAAATCATGGTCGGGGTTTTCACATTACCAACCAAAGACAAGGGCGAGCGTTTCCAGTAGTGGTCAGCCGCGTTCCAAGGCATGTCCGGGAACCAATATTTAGTGAACAATGCACTAAAATCAGCAGTCAGTACAAAACTGGACCAGTTGATCACCGGCTTGGCCACAACAGCTGCTCGGAAACGATCCGTTTTGCCGACAATCCAGGCGGTCAGCACCCCGCCGCCCGAACCACCAGTGACATAAAGCTGGTCACTATCGATAGAGCCCTGCGCAATGGTTGCGTCAACTAAGTCAATCATGTCGTCATAGTCTTCCGACGGGTAGTTTTGGTGGATAAGGTTGGCAAAGTCAGCACCATAGGACGTGCTGCCGCGCGGGTTGGTATAGAGAACCACATAACCCTGTGCCGCCATCAGTTGCACCTCGGTGCTATAGCCCGGACCGTAAGCCGCGTGCGGGCCACCGTGAATTTCAAGTATCAGCGGATATTGCTTGCTGGCATCGAAGTTGGCAGGCCGCACGATCCAGCCTTCAATCTCGCGCCCGTCAAAGCTTGAGTTAACAGCAATACGTTCCACCTGCCCCATGGCGCGGGTGCCAAGTGTGTCTTCGTTCAGATCAGTCAACTGAGTTACCGACCCAATCCGGTCAATCACCGCCAGATCAGCGGGACGGTCAGCGCGGCTGCGGGTAAAGACAACCCGGCCATCAGGCGCCACGCGGTACGTGCCGCTGGCATAAGGCCGCCCAAGCGACGTGCCGCCAAGGGCATCGGAAATAATACGGCCATTGCCAGCCATATTGGTGAAAGCCACCAGTTTTTTGCCTGAGTTATTATAGGAATAATAAAGCCCGGTACCCTCGGCGTTCCATTGAACATTACTCACGCCGCGGTCCAGACCTGCGGTCAAATTCTGGACGCCAGACCCATCCGCATTCATCACATACAAGTCCGCATTCTGTTGAGACAAGCCGTTTTCATCATTGCCGGTGTAGGCAATTTTACTACCATCGGGTGACATCACCGGGTTGCTGTCCGGTCCGGCGCGCTGAGTCAACTGGGTTACAGCGTCACCATCAATGGCAAAGGCGTATAGCTCACTTTCCCGTGGATTCATTTCCCAGTCCGGCGACCGGTTGGCGGAAATCACGATACTGGCAGAATCCGCCGCCCACGCAATTCCACCGTTATGGTTAAAGTTACCGCTGGTTACCTGGCGCGGCGAGCCTCCATCGGAAGGCACGATAAACACTTGGGTAAAGCCGGTAGGCAAATAACCTGCGCCGTCAATCCGGTATGTCATCCGGTCAATAACTTTGGCATTGCCAGCCCATTTGGCGCCTTTGGGCTTGGCTGGCATTTTAAACAACGACGGGCCCTTGTCGGGTGCAAACATGGTAAAAGCGATGTGCTTTCCGTCTGGGGACCAGCTGATATTTGACGGCGACAGTTTCAGGTCAGTCACACGCGCGGTAGCACCGCTATCCAGCCAGCGCACATAAATCTGGGTTTTGCCTTCAACCGTCGACAGATAGGCCAAACGCGTACCGTCAGGCGAGAAACGCGGCATGCGAAACTGCGCTTTACCGGACAATATCGGCCGGTGGCCGGTGCCATCGAGACCCACAGACCAAATGTTGGAGCGCACCCTGTCGGTCATCACATCCATAGCGCGCCGCTCATACACCACCGAAAGACCGTCTGGTGCCATTTGCGGGCCTGCGGCATATTCCAGATTAAAAACATCGGAATATTGCAGCCCGTTTGGAACCGGTTCTGCGGCATATAACATTGCTGGCACAAGCATGCTGGCAGCAGCCACCGCACCAACTTTCAACATTAAATTTAATCCAACTATCTTCTTAGTTTTTTTCACTGGTCCGCTCCCCATCTTTTGTTCAATCTTTGGCGCTACCTAAGACAAGCCAGTATCAGTCTTCAAACGGTAGATTCCACATGCTGAAACCTATCAGCGCGACTGCGACTTGAAAAGCTTTAGTGAAATTATGCCAGAGCTGGCGCGAATTAAAATTGTGCTATACGCGGTGGAGGCTTAAAATCAGAGAATCAATCAATGTAGATTCGCACACAGTTTTTTAAGACTTGGCTGATAATTAAGGACTGACTGGATTTTGGGGTAAGTATGTCAGCGATTATCGATGATTTGAGAAAAGAGCGCGAAAGGTTTGTTGCCTTCGCCTTTGCTGCAGCGGAAATTTTTTTCGAGCTGGACGCTGTTGGCACCATTTTATTTGAGGGTGGTGCGGTTGAAAAAGTCGGGCCAAAACGCGACGGAGCCAGCCTGATTGGCACCACGATTTTCGACATAATCGACAAAGATGACCGCGACGTATTTAACGCGCTGAAAACTCATCTGGAATATAAAGGGCGGCTTGGCCCCATCCCCATTCGTTTCACCAGCAGCGAAGGCCGCAATTTTGCGTTACGTCTGTTTGGACTTCATATGCCAGGCGCGAACAGCCGCACGTTTCTAGCGCTTCGGTCGGCCCCGTTGGGAGGCGGCGCCGGCGAACAAGCAACTGATGAGGAAACCGGACTGTTGACCCGCGACAGCTTCCTCAATCTGGCAGCGACAACCATGGCGGAAAATACTGCTCACAACAATCTGTATATGACTGCTGTTGAGATTGACGGCCTCGATGAGGCGCAAAAGAAATTCGGCCCCAAATTTGCTCATAATCTGCTCGGTCAAATGGCGGCACAACTGAAAACCCTGTCTGTTGACGGTGCGATGGCCAGCCAAATCGGCGACAAACAATTTGCCTTTCTACACCGAACGCAGGGCGACGGTGAATATATTGGTGAAAGCCTCAAGAAAGTCGAAGACAAAGTTCAGCTAAAAACCTCGGTTTCGACCATATCGGCAAACAACGGCAGTATTTCAGAAGGCCAAATTTTACGCACCTTGTCCTATGTTTTGTCCAAATTCTGCGAAAACTCGGCCTCTGTAGATTTCAGCGAGTTGACCGCCGCCTATGACGCTATGGCAATCGAGGCCCAAGCCCGGGTTACCAGCATGCGCTCGATGATTGAAAGCGGTTCATTCAAAATGGCTTTTCAGCCAGTTGTAGCGCTACAGTCCGGAGATATACTTCACAATGAAGTTCTCAGCCGATTTGAAGGCGGCCCAGGCGCTGACAGCCCAAAAGATATCATCGAATTCGCAGAAAATGTCGGCATGATCGAAGAATTTGATATCGCCCTGTGCAAGAAGGCTATCGACTATGTTCGCAAGATGAAACGCCTCGGCGAACCACTGACTTTATCAGTCAACCTATCCGGCCGAACACTTGAAAGCGGACGTTTTGGTGATCAGTTTGTTTCGCTGCTAACTGGTTCGAAAGACGTGGCACGCTATATGGTGCTCGAGTTGACCGAGACCAAAGCGATCAACAATATAGAAAAAGCTGAAGCCATTTTGAACGACCTGAAAGCCTGCGGATACCGCTTGTGTCTGGATGACTTCGGCGTTGGGGCATCCGGGTACCAATATCTGCGATCATTCAATGTGGACTATGTCAAAATCAATGGCTCCTATGTTCAGGACATGGACAAGACGAATTACAAGCCAACCTTCCTATTATCGATCGTACGCCTGTGTCATGACCTGGGCATCAAAACCATCGGCCAGCATATTGAAACGTCGTTTCAAGCGGAGTTCCTCAAATCGTTGGGGGTTGATTTCGGTCAGGGATATTATTAGGCAGACCAGAGTTCTCGCCGAAAACCGAACGGTAACAATGAGAGTGACAACATAATGCCGTAGCCAGCAGCTTGAGACCCAGGACAATAGCGCTATAACTCTATGAGCTTGGGATTCCAGCAAGAAACTCTGTAACCCAGCAAGCACAATGACTTAATAAGTACGAAAACAAAGGCCCGACATGACACAGCATTTCAATCAGGTCAGGCCGCACCCGCTGCTATTGATTGGGCATATTTGGCAAAATTCGACAGGCGACAGAAAAACACCCCAAACGCGGCAGGCGAGCCCATGAGCATATATGCATTTATCGGTATGATCGCAGGAGTTGCCATTTGGCTGTTTGGTCGCTGGCGCGAAAAGCGGGCATTGCTCGGCATTGTACCAATGGTGCCGCATTTTTACATCCAACTCACCGGCTTGATTGTATTTTTGGTATTTGCCGCCGACTTTATTGCGGCGGTTACCGGCGTGACCTGGACATCCCCGTTCAGGCGATAAGGCAATCATGGTGATAGCCAGACCTGGTCGATAGCGGCTATTTAAACGCTTTCGGCACGTTTTGGTGCGCTAATCTCAAACATACGCCAACCGCGCGCGGCATAAAGCTTTGCCCACAAAAAGCTTTTGAAAAACCGTCGCTTACCGCGCTTGCCACGCGAAATGAAAAAGCCGCCCGGGTGTTTGTAAACCCCTTTGCCCACCTCTTTGCTTTCATCCATGAACAGGTCTTTGTCGCTGGTAGAGGCGCCAACCCTGTGTTTTGCCATGGGTTTCATGCGCTGCCTTGGTTTCCGGCTTTGCTTAAATTTCCAGGCACGCCACCAAATAAGGCTGAAAGCCAGGATAAAACCCAGGGTTCCAGCGATGATGCCAAATACCGAAACCAAATTAACTTCATTCTCAAGGTCAAGCCTATCAACGGTTTCGCCCACCGCCTGCTCAACGGTAAGCGCGCTATCGCCCTGCAGGTCCCCGTCGTTTGCAAAACTGAGGATCAATCCGTCAGTGCGGTTAAACCCGGACAGGATGCCGTTACCGCCATAAACTGCAACATACCCATTGGAAGCAACGGTTACGCCGTAGATCGGATCACCGCTGCATTTGGCTTTAAAATCGACAATATTGGTACGCTGGGCAAAAACCTGATAATCGGTCAACCGGGTACAGCGGTAGCGAAAAATTCGGATAACAGCCTGTAATATAAGGGCAATTGGCGCCGGGTCACCAGCGCGCTGAACCCCGGCATAAATGTCAAGCGCCAGCTGGCGTGGGTCATCAGTGTCGATCAGATTTTGAGCAGTCGCAGGCGGCACGGCAGCAATAAAACTTAATAAAAACAAGAATGTAGCAGCAAAAAATTTCATCGTCGACTCACCAACCAGGCCCCCACGGCGCGTGTATGGGTATTTAAGGGCGTTTTCGAGGCCAAATGCAAGCAGGATGTGCCGCTGGCTTGCTGTTTTTGAGTACAACAATGGCGCCAGAAAAGCAACAAAAACCCGACGATACAAAGGCTTAGCATAATTCGAGGACTGAGCAAAAGAAAGCGGAACCGCAATCGGGGGAGAAGAGGCGGTCCCGCTGGACACAAGCTGATCAAGGGAGCTAATGAGCTGTATCAATACAATCATAATGCAACTGGAGGCGTTAAAAATCGGTAAACGGAAATGGATAAAAAGAGGGTTTTGAGGGCATTTTTGATGAAATAACCGGCTTTTTTAGCAAAAAAACACGAAAAATGGGAATCGAACTAGTCAAAAAAGGAATCAAACTGGCCAAAATCAGAACTAAACTCGGGAAAATGAGAATCGAGGCACGATAGATTCGAGGCTTTGAGGCCGAAAGAACCAAAAACAGAAACCAGGTGTGATAAATTTGAGAATTTTGACCTTAAGATCGCGCAAATCAAAGTTCAAATTTTGGAGTGAAAGATGTGCAAGCCAACTTTTGACTCCGGAGGCGCGAAAAACAGAAAACAGGCGCGATAGGTTCGATATTCTGAAATTGGAAACGAGCCGGTTAAATTTTCTGGTGCAATTCTTTTGCCCGGATTTCATGGCCCGGACTTCACGACCCGGATTTTATCGGGCAGGTATCAGCGCAAATTATTTCGTTATCGAAATGAAACTTGTGATTGGCGCAATTTGTGACTGGCGAAATTTGCCAGTGAAGGATTTTCGAATGAGGTCTTTTCACTCCGATCTGCTGAGTTGAATTTTCAGGCCGGATTCTCAGGTCGGATTTTCAACTCCGGGTTTTTAGTTCCCAGGTTCTAAGTTCCCAGGTTCTAAGTTCTAAGCGTTGTCAGGCCAGACCGCAAAAGCCAGCGCCGACCGCGCCGCGCAAACCCCTCCAGCCGAGAGCAATCAATCAAATCTAATCAAAATCCCCGTTACGATAGCTTTTTTCTATCACAAAACGTAACGCCGAACCCTTGAGCGGCACCCACCGCCTGCCCATATCGGAAGAGTAACAGACAGTTTAGTTAAGAGGTCCACCGAATGTTCGATACCGCCGCCAACCTTATGAATAATTTCCTGAAACCATCTGATCAGGGCTCTGACCGGGGTGCGGCCAGCCCCGCGTCAGGCGGCGGTGTCGGGCAACTGCTTTCGGGGCCGGGTGGGCTGGCAACCGGTGCCGTTGTCGGCGGGCTTGCCGGACTATTTCTGGGCGGCAAGAAACCGCGCAAACTTGCCTCGTCCGCGCTTAAGCTGGGCGGTGCTGCCGTGGTTGGCGGGCTTGCCTATAACGCCTGGCAAAAATGGAGTTCAACAAACACCGCTTCTCGCCCTTCCCCTGATGCGTCGGCTGCGCCGGGCCAGCCCGCATCTGCTTCCCCTTTGTTCGGCACCAATTTTTTACCATCCCTGCCCGCGGAGCAAACCGCGCTAACCACCACGCTGGTGCGCGCAATGATCTCCGCGGCGAAAGCTGACGGCCATATCACCGAACAGGAGCGCGGCCGCATCGGCAACCAGCTGGCAAGCCTTCAAATCGATCCGGAAAACCGGCAGTTCCTTGAGGAAGAACTGGCCAAGCCGATCGATATTGAAGCGCTGGCAGCGGCGGCGCAAAACCAAGAGCAAGCGGCAGAGATTTATATGGCATCTATTCTGATCATCAAGGGCGACAGCCCAGCGGAAAAAGGGTACCTGACCATGCTGGCCGCGCGGCTTGGGTTGGCGGACGAACTGGTCGAACACCTGCACGCCACCGCCGACGACGCCAGTGTGGCATAAACCAGGATGAAATAAGCAAAGGGTAACATGAGCACGGGGTGACATGAACAGCGGGCGCTGAGATATCCCGGCCTTTAGGTGTCTCGCATTTTAAGTATCGCGCATCTTTAGGGCAGCAATGAACGCACTGTGCGGAATTTCCACCTTGCCGTACATGCGCATCTTGGCCTTGCCCTTTTTCTGCTTTTCCAGCAGCTTTTTCTTGCGCGTCACGTCGCCGCCGTAACATTTGGCGGTCACATCCTTGCGCATGGCGGAAATGGTCTCGCGGCCAATAATTTTGCCGCCAATCGCCGCCTGTATGGGAATTTTAAACAATTGCCGCGGGATCAGGTCCTTGAGCCGCGCACACAGCGCCCGGCCCCGGCTTTCGGCCTGAGAGCGGTGCACCAGCATTGAAAGCGCATCAACCGGCTCGGCGTTCACCAGAATAGACATTTTCACCAGGTCGCTCTCTTCGTAGCCGCTAACCTCATAGTCAAAGCTGGCATAGCCCCGACTGACCGATTTCAGCCTGTCGTAAAAGTCATAAACCACTTCGTTCAGCGGCAGCTTATATTTCAGCATGGCGCGGCTGCCCACATAGGTCAGGTCTTCCTGAATGCCGCGCTTGTCCTCGCACAGCTTCAGCACCACACCCAAATAGTCATCAGGCACCAAAATGGTCGCGTCAATCCAGGGTTCCTTGATATGGTCAATATACACCACATCAGGTAGGTCGGCGGGGTTGTGCATTTCCAGCATCTCGCCGTTATTCAGGTTAACCTCATAAATCACGCTGGGGCTGGTGGTAATCAGCTCAATATCAAACTCGCGGTTGATACGTTCCTGAATAATCTCTAAGTGCAGCATGCCAAGGAAACCACAGCGGAAACCAAAGCCCAGCGCAGTGCTGCTTTCGGTCTCAAAATCAAAGCTGGCATCGTTCAGGCGCAGTTTCGCCAGTGCTTCTTTCAGCGGCTCATACTCACTTGTGTCCGCCGGGAACAGCCCGCAAAACACCACAGACTGGCTTGGCTTAAAACCCGGCAGCGCCTCGGCGCAGGGCTTTTTGGCGTCGGTGATGGTGTCACCCACGCTGGTGTCGGCCACTTCCTTGATTGAGGCGGTAATGAAGCCAACCTCGCCCGGCCCCAGCTCGGGCACCGTCACACCTTTGGGGGTGAACACACCAACCTTGTCCACTTGGTGAACCGTGTCGGCGGCCATCATTTTAATGCTCTGGCCCCGCTTCACGGTGCCGTCCAGCACACGAATAAGAACCATCACACCAAGGTATGCATCATACCAGCTGTCCACCAAAAGGGCTTTCAGCGGCGCGTCCCGGTCGCCGCCGGGTGCCGGCAGGCGTGTTACCACTGCTTCCAGCACCTCATCAATGCCGATGCCTGATTTGGCCGAGCATTCAATGGCATCGCTGGCATCAATGCCGATAACATCTTCAATCTGTGTGCGCACGCGTTCCGGTTCGGCCGCAGGCAGGTCAATTTTATTCAGCACCGGCACAATCTCATGGTCATGCTCAATGGCTTGGTACACATTAGCCAGCGTTTGCGCCTCAACACCCTGAGATGCGTCAACCACCAAAAGCGAGCCTTCGCATGCCGACAGGCAGCGGCTGACTTCGTAGGCAAAGTCAACATGGCCGGGCGTATCCATCAGGTTCAGCACATATTTCTCACCGTCAGCGGCGGTGTAATCCAGCCGCACGGTTTGCGCTTTGATCGTGATACCGCGCTCGCGCTCAATATCCATGCTGTCCAGCACTTGTTCCTGCATCTCGCGGTCCGAAAGCGCGCCGGTGCGCTGAATCATCCGGTCCGCCAGCGTGGATTTGCCGTGGTCGATGTGCGCAATGATCGAGAAATTGCGAATATGTTTCAGGTCTGTCATGAGCGGCTGTTTACAGGCAAATGAGGGGGTGGGCAAGAGGGAGAGTCATACATTTCAGCGGCGCGGATGGATTCCGGTGGCTACTTCAAGGTGTTACTCAACAACCCCGAAGTAAAAGTTCTGTATACAATATATTCTTGAAGTTTTTAAACCTATGGTTTTAAATGGAAACTCCAGAACGTAAGCTTGCAACGCAAGCTTAACGGGAGGCGTTATGGCTATTGTTATTTTGACAAGTCGCGAAGATGTCGCCCAATTTCTCGACAGCGTAATCGAACATGCAGATGCTCATCGGCAAGCCTTTGGTTTTCTGTCCCAAAATGCATATAAAGACTGGGCTCTCCAAGAAAAAATTCATGTGGCAATTGAGGCCGTTAGCGGAAAGAAACGATATTTTGGCCACATAATTTTTGGCGGCAGCAACCTGCAAGGCCGGATTTTTCAAGCGTATGTCACGACCTCTGGGCGCGGTAGAAACATTGGAAAGATGTTGGTCGATTCAGCAATAGAAAAATGCAAGCAACGTGGCTTTTTAAGTGTAGTTGCGAGAGTCGCTGACGATTTAACGGACGCAAACAAATTTTGGCAAAAAGTCGGATTCAAAACAATAAAGGTTGTTGATGGCGGCAAAAGTGCCGGTCGACGAATAAATATTCGAACACGCGATTTAGATGTTCCTAGTTTACTTGATTTCATGTCAAAGCCCGCCTCTACAATTCCACAAAGTCTCGGCATAGGTGTTGACACAACCTCTAGCGCCCCAATTTATGCGTTCGATCTAAATGTCATTTTCGATATTGTAAAAGACAGGCCTCGTTCCACGCAGGCAGGGCAAGTGCTCGGATTAGCTTTCAATAACCACATACGGCTTAGTATATCAGCTGAATTTTTGGAAGAGTTACGCAGAGTATCTTCTCAATTTCCCAATGATCCGATGTTAAAATTAGCTCAAACCCTACCGAAGCTAGCTGCCCCCTCTAGCGGCAACGATTTCACAGAAATGCTTACTGATCTCACAGCAATGATTTTTCCCAATCAATTGCGAGATAACAAGCTATCTACCCAAGACAAGTCCGATATACGACACATCGCCACGTCAATTCATCACGGAATAACTGGATTTGTCACTTCAGAAAAGGCGCTTCTAAGAGCCACAGATGACCTTTGGAAAAAGTACGGACTAGAGATCATTGCGCCAGAAGAACTCATCGAAAATCAAGATGCCGATCCGCGTGACAGCCTATCCGTTGGTGCCGTTGCAACTTCTACCGATCAACACATAACTATCGTTGATTACCGGTCTACTCAAAAAAGGGATTTAGTAGCGTTCTTAATATCACAGCGCGTACCTCGCACAGAAGTTCTACGATTGCTTGGTAAGGGCGCAGCTTGGTCCGAAGCTAGTGGCTTAGCCGTTTTTGAAGGCGATTCTATTGTGGCGACCGGGCTTTGGGACAGCGCAGCTAATCCAAGAGGCTTCGCAGAGATAAATATTTATGTAGATGACGCATGCATTAACAGCAAAATCATTGCAGAACATCTGATCGAAACCGCTTCCACATATTTAAGCTCAAAGTCCCCTGTTGTAATGTCATTGCCGATCACAACTCAAAACTCATTGATACGCAAAATTAGTGTAGCGCATGGATTTCGATCCGTAGATGAAGAATTGTCTGCCCCAAATTCACTGCAAAAAATAGCATTTGGTCGACCCTTAACAAGCGAGAATTGGAAAAAAGCAGCTCGCAAAATAAAGAAAATATCAGGCGTGAGTTTACCCGCAAAAATGCCAAAAAGTTCTAACGGCAAACTCTTAATTCAATTGCAAACGCCAAATGGCAAAAATGTCACAATCGATTCAAAAGAGTTGGAAAACTTATTATCACCTGTTCTTGTTTTGTTCTCATCCAGGCCATGTGCTATTGTACCAATCAGACGAGCATATGCAGATGACCTTCTTGGAACTTCGGACCACAATTCGCTGCTTGAACACAAAGAGGCCGTATTAAAACGTGTAAGAACCTATTTTTGTACGCCGCGAGCAGCATCAATTTTGAAACCGGGAACCGCATTGGTGTTTTATGAATCAGGCGGCGGGAGTGGACGGTCTTCAGCAATTGCTATTGGTAGGGTATTGTCTTCTCGTATTGAATTTAAAGACGATATCCCTATTGATGTACTGACAGATGGTGTACTGGATGAAAAAATGTTTCATGAAATAGTAAAGGGTAAACAGATTTTGTCAGTTAGCTTTGATAACATCCTAAAACTTCCCTCACCCGTCCCTTTCGCCAGATTAAAACAATTGAACTGTGCTGATGATTCCAATCTGGTGACAGCCAAAACCATCTCCGCACATGAATTAGAACAAGTTATCAAAGACGGATGGAAAGATGGCGACTAAATCAGATATATTAATTTCAGTTGAGGAAAGACACGCGAAAAATCTGCTGTCTGGCACAAAAAAAATGGAACTGCGTCGTCGCAAGATTAACGTCAAGTGTGGTGACCGTGTTTGGATATACAGTAAAGTGCCAAAAGGGACGGTGGAAGCGATTGGCCATGTTTCATCCGTTTTTTCAGCTAGCCCGGTCGCTATTTGGGAAAAGTTTTCGGAATCCGTCGGCCTTAGCGAAATCGAGTTTTTTGAATATTACGCTGATCTTGATATGGGCCACGCAATAATTTTCAGCAAAGTTTTACCGCTCAAAAATTGCGTTGATCTGAAAGATATCCGAAGACACTATGAATCTTTTCAGCCCCCACAATTTTTTCAACGCCTGAATGCCGCTAGCCCAGTCTTGCAGCTGTTTGAAGCAGCTCACGCATAGGCCTTCCTAATCCAATCCACAGAAGGCTAACCCCTTAAAACGAATTTCTATTCCCCTTATGGGCATCTGGTGCATCATCGGTGGCGGTTGAATAGAGGTAATCAACAATATTGTCATGCAGGGTCTGCAGCCAGCTGTGGCCACCGTTGGATAGCATGATGATGGTTATGCCTTTGCCGGGTATTTTCGACAGAAGCGTTCTGAAACTGCGGTTGCCGCCGGTGTGAAGGGCTATTTTATCGCCGTTCTTTTCCGACACGGCCCAGCCGTAGCCGTAACCATAGGTACCGTAAAAATTTTCAACATGGGGCTGGGTGGCCATTTGGAGTGTTTCGGCGCTGATGAACAGGTTTGCGTCCAGCGCGGCGCTCCATTTCAGTAAATCATCGGTTGTGGAATATATGCCGCCACTGCCGACGGTGTGTGCGGTATAATCAAGCCGCCTGCCCTGACTGTCATAGCCGGTGGCGCGGCCTTCGATTGTGGGTTTTTCCTCGTTGGCAACATAGGTGCGGTTCATACCGGCAGGCGTGAACAGGTTGTTTTTCATGAACAGCTCTATGGGCGTACCCGAGACCCGCTCCGCCAACAATGCCAGCAGCACATAGCCTGTGTTGCTATACTGCGCGCGGGTGCCGGGCGCGAAATCAGGGGCGCCGTTCCCCAGTGCCCACTTAAGAACATCGCTGTTGGTTATGCCGTTAATGCGGCGGCGCAGCGGGCCGAAAAAATCAGGCAGGCCGGACTGGTGCACCAGCAAGTGGTGAACGGTGATGGCGTTCCAGCTGGCGGGGGCTTCGGGGAAGAATTTGCTGATGGAGTCCTGGTAATCAAGCAGCCCTTTTTCCGCCAGCATCATGACCGCCACCGAGGTGATTTGCTTGCCCACCGATGCCAGGTAAAAAGGGGTGGAAGGTGTGATGGGGGCCTTACTTTCCAGCTGTGCCAACCCAAAGGCCTTGTCATAGTGCAGGGTGCCGCCGTGCACGACTTTTATCGCCACCCCCGGCTTGCCTGCGCTGACGTTCGCGGCAAAAAAGCGATCCAGATTTTCTTCAAGGCTGTCCTCAAGGACAAAATCATCATTTGCTGAGTGGGTGCTTGCGTACCCGGACAAGGACAGGCAGACGGCAAGAAGGACGACGATGATGTGGCTGTGTCTCATATAGCGCCGTGCGGTGATTCTGGTTTGGTGTTTGGCTTTCCGTATGTGAGGGCGGCGATGCCCTGAACCTCGACCCCCCATATGTACCACCAATAAACCGGCCAGGAAACAGATCAGGAAACAGGCGCGGAAATAGGCGCTTCTCATCCCACAGCGTTACCGCCTCATCGCAGTCGGGTTGAGACGCCCATAATGCTCGGTTATAGTCCCGCCAATATACTTAAATTCATTTCAATAGAACTACATACTCTTTAAATTTTTACTTCGGGGGGAACACCAATGGACGACAGGTTGCTTAACTGGCTGTATGCCAACAGGATGATTGTGGGCGGGGTTGCGGTTTTGATCTCGGTTTTCACATGGTCGGTTGATTTGATGGACCTTGTTTATGTGTGCCCCTTCTGCCGGACCCAGCGCACGGTTATTGGCCTGCTGGGCATTCTGTACCTGCTGCCGACAGCCACGCACTGGATAAGCCGCTGGGTGGCCACCGTGCTCGCCGGATTTGGCTTTGCGGTTGCGGCACGGCAGCATTTTGGCGGCTGGGCCAACATTATGTCAGGCAAATTTGAGTGGGGCGAGCAGTGGTGGGTGAACAGCTGGATGCCGTCCGGCTTTGCCATGTTTATCATCACCGGGCTTGTGCTGCTGATATGGACGCACAAAACAATTGAGCCTGCGGAAGAAGAAGCAAGCGACTAATCAGCCTCGCCGATAGCTTCATCAGTTTTTTCATCCGTGCCAGTTAACCAGTAGGCGACGCCGATAAAGCCTGCGCCGCCGATGATGTTGCCGAAGGACACCCAGATAAGGTTGTACCATGCGGAAGTGACCGTAACGCTGTCGGCGTGCGCGCCCAGCATGGAAATGGTGAAGACGGTCATGTTGGCAACGCCGTGCTCGTATCCCGCGGCGACGAACGCAAACAGGCACCAGAAAATGAGGATGCATTTGGCAGTGTCATTCTTTGTGCGCGAAGTCATCCAGATGGCAAGGCATATGAGCCAGTTGCAGATAATAGCGCGCGCCACCAGTTGAACGATGCCGCTTTCCACCTTGGCGGCGGCGATTTGGTGCACCAGCGCAGTGGGGTCATCCAGCCACCCGCCGCCACCGCCCAGCGCAAACAGCAGGCCCAAAAGCATGGCACCGATCAGGTTACCGCTCCAGCAGGCTGTCCAGTCAACCACCACCTGGGTGGCAGTAAGCTTGCGATAAAGAAAGCCGAAGGTCATGAACATGGTGTGGCCCGAGAACAGCTCGGCCCCGGCGAAGATGATCAGCGTGAGCGTGATGCCGAAGAAACAACCCATAATCAGGTTGCGCGAGAGGGGCTCGGCCTCATTACCCAGCGTGAGGATCAGGATAATGCCGATGCCAACGTACGCCCCGGCCATCATGGTGGAGATGAGGAAACCCAGCGGTTTGGCCTTCATGTAGTTCACTTTGGTGACGGCAAGGCTCGCCATTTGGCTGGTGGTGGTGCGGTACATACATTCCCCGGTTTTGTTGTTATCCCAAACTCTCCCAGCGTCATGATTAGCAGCGCACTGGCAAGCGCGCATGACCTGGGTCAAGTGCGGTAAAAAAAGCAGATGTTTAGGGCAGGCCTTTGGTGCATTATCAGCGGCAACAGACCACCGACACCAAAAGTCGATACGCAAGGGGATATAGGATGCCTGGCTCTCAATTATTGCTCGCGGTAAGCTTAATCATTGGATTGGCCGTAGCGACACCGCCCCCGTTGCAAGCGCAAGATGACGAAACCGCAAACCTGAAGCGCCCCAAGATAGGCCTGGTGCTGTCGGGCGGCGGGGCGCGGGGGGCGGCGCATTTGGGTGTGTTGAAGGTTTTGGAGGAAAACCAAATTCCGGTTGATGTGATTGCAGGCACCAGTTTCGGTGCGCTGGTGGGGGGCCTGTATGCATCGGGCTATTCCGCCGATGAGCTGACCACCATTCTGGAAGACATTGATTGGCAGGCGGTTCTGTCATCCGAAGCGCCGCGCCGCAAACGTTCGTTCCGGCGCAAGCAGGACGATGACGGTTTCCTGATCCAGTTCCGGCTAGGCGTGAAAGACGGCAAACTGAAACTACCTTCCGGGCTGGTGACGCCCAACAACCTGCGGCTTTTGCTGCGCGAGCTGGCAGCAAACGCGCACGCTGTGCGCAATTTTGACAAGCTGCCGATACCGTTCCGGGCGGTGGCGACCGACCTGGAAAGCGGGCAGCCCGTAGTGCTGTCGGGCGGTGATTTGGCGTCATCGATGGTGGCCAGCATGGCAGTGCCAGCGCTGTTTCCTCCCGTTGAACTGGACGAACGGCTGCTGGTGGACGGCGGGGTTTCCAACAATGTGCCGATCGATGTGGCGCGGGCCATGGGCGCGGATATTGTGATTGTGGTGGACATCAGCACACCGATGAAAAGCAGGGAGGAAATTTCATCCTTCACTTCGGTGATCACCCAACTAACCCTGATTATGACCAATAAAAATGCCGCCGCCCAGATGGCCACACTGGGTGCGCGAGACATTGTTATCCGCCCAGATATCGAAGGCATCGGCCTGGTGGATTTTGACCGCACCGACGAGGTTGTACCCAAGGGCGAAGCCGCAACGGAGGCTGTACTGGGGCAACTCAGGGCGCTGGCGCTAGACGGGGCGGCGTGGGCGCAGCATTTGAATGCGCGATTTCCCGGCGACGAGCGAGCGCCAACAATCGATTTTGTTCGCATCGACAATACCTCAGACCTTGACGACCGGACGATCCGCAATCGGCTGTCGCAACAGCTGGGCAAACCGCTGAACATCAAAGCTTTATCGGAGGACCTAACACGTATATACGGCATCGAACTGTTTGATGAAGTGGGTTACCGCACGGTGACAGAGGGCGACCAAACCGGGCTGGAGGTGCGCGCGCGCCGCCGGGAAAACGGCGACGCCCAATTGCGGTTCGGTTTGGCATTGCAGGATGATTTTGAGGGCGGCAGCGGTTACCAGATTGCTGCGGGGCTGAACCAGCTGGCGGTCAACAGCCACGGCGGCGAACTGGCCGCCCAATTTGTCATCGGCGACCGGTTTAGCCTGTTCACTGAATTCTATCAGCCGCTGGACTATACGGATCGATTTTTTCTGTTCGCCAACGCTGAAGCCAGCAAGTCCAATAACAATATAATCGCTGGCGACGGCAGCGGTGACTTGCTAGCGCAGGCGCGTGTTTCTGGCGTTAATTTTCAGGTGGGCGGCGGGCGAAACTTCGGCAATTGGGGTAGCGCGCGCATAAGCCTGCAACGCACTTTCAGTCGAATTAATCGGCGCATTGGACTGCCCGGGCTAACCGGCATTTCCGTGGATTCCACCACGCTTAATTTGGGCTTTGAGGTGGACACGCTGGATAACCCGCGCTTTCCCCACGAAGGGCTTGCGCTTGAGGTTGGCTACCGCAACAGCTTGGGTTGGTTTGGCGGTGACAGCCGGGTGGATAACCTGCAGTTCGGCGTATACAAGCCCATTTCATGGGGCAAAAACACGATTGGTCTGACCGGCAATTTCGGCACGTCGTTCAACGGCACGCCCAACGAAACCGATGTGTTCCCGGTGGGTGGCTTCCTGAGCCTGACAGCCTTCGCCCCCGGCCAATTGAGCGGTAATCACGGCGGTACAGCAGGCTTGATCTATTACCGCAGGGTTGCAGGCGGACCGAAATATTTGACGCAAACGCCGCTTTATTTGGGCGCAACCATCGAGGCCGGAAACGTGTGGAACGATGCCAGCGATATCAGCCTGGGGGACCTGAAATGGAGCAGCAGCCTGTTCGTTGGCGCCGACACCATTATTGGACCCATATATCTTGGCGGCGGTATCGGCAGCGGCGGCGAGGCGGCGGCCTTCCTGTTCATTGGTCAGCTATTTTAACGATAGAGCTTAAAACTGGCTGAGACAAAGAAAGAGCCAACCATTTGGTAAAAACCACCACATGTGCCCCACTTCGCTTGCAACTGAAAATAGCGTTGCCTACACTTTGCCCATTATGGGCATACAGAGCTTTGCTATTTGTCAATCAGATGGTTCAGCCCACAGGAGATGAAATGATAAAGTTTCCAATACGCTTAAAACGCATCCTGCAATTTATCGCTGTTGGCCTTGTCTGTACAACACAGGCTGCGTTCGCTGACGGGGGTCACAAGGTCTTCGAACTCAGGTCATTCCAATTCGAATCTGGCACTATTTTACCAAACACAAAGCTATCGTACGTGACGCACGGAACACTTAATACCGATAAGAGCAATGCGGTCCTCGTGCCGTCCGCTTACGGCGGTGATCATCATGGCTATGATTTCCTGATTGGCCCCGGCAAAGCACTGGACCCAGAACAGTATTTCATCATCGCAACGGATATGTTCTCAAGCGGGCTCTCGAGCTCACCCAGCAATACACCGGCACCGTTTGACGGGCCGCGTTTCCCGGCCATCGCTGTGCGTGATAATATCGATGCGGGGTACCGGTTGCTGAGGGAAGAGTTCGGCATTGACCATCTATATGCCGTTGTAGGTTTTTCGATGGGTGCACAGCAGGCCCTACAATGGGCTGTCAGCCACCCTGACTATGTGTCCAAAATTGCGCCTTACTGTGGCTCTGCCAAGGAATATCCACACGGTGTCGTTCGCCTGGAGGGATGGATTGCGGCCATTACCGCTGATGCTGCATACAACAATGGCGACTATAACGAACCGCCAATTGTGGGGCTGCGCGCAGGCGGCACGCACTGGGCTGCATGGGGCTTGTCACAGGAATGGTACCGGCAGGAAAAATTCAAAGGTTTTGGTTTTGACCGCGTAGAAGATTACCTGCGCGAATTTTGGCAAAAGGGCTTGTCTCAAGGAGACGCGAACGATTTCATTACCCTTGCCCGTGCGTGGCAAACGAACAATGTGGGCAACACCCTCGGCTTCGGTGGTGACGCCGAGAAAGCGCTCGCCTCCATAAAGGCGGACGTGCTCTATATGCCGTGCGCAACAGACATGTACTTCCCGCTTGCATCACTGAAGTACGAATCTGAGTTCATTCCATCTGTGCAGTTCAAGCCCATTCCTTCTATCTGGGGTCATTTGGCTGGTTCTGGCCTTAACTCTGACGACAATACGTTTATTAACGATCATATTAAGGCGTTTTTGCAGGATTGAACTTGTCCGCTTTCAACCCAAAGCGGCCCATTGAAGATAGTTAGAACACAGCCCGCTTTTCGCCAGAAGCTGCCCTTGCACATACGGGGTCGTGCGATGTGCTGAAAATCTAAAATCGACCCAATGTATTAACCAGCGTAAGCGCCCGGTGAACCCTACTTACCTCGACTAATCTACCATTGGTAATGTGGCGTGAGAGAAGCGTGCTAAGTGTCCGCTTAAAATAGGTGGACACTTAGCAGTGTCTAGAGGGACGGTACCGCGACGGCCGTATGAGGACGGTTTCAAGCACAGAGTGGTGACTGAAGTACGCGCGCCGGACACCTTGGTTGCCGAGGTTGCCAAACGGCACGGGTTGAACGCCAACCTGGACCAAGCCACACCCATCATCGAGGACGAGCGCGAGGGCGGTCATGTCAAGTGCAGAGAGCGCCTGCCCGGTTGCCCAGCTGACGGCTATTTCTCGCGCAGTTCCGCGTGCTTAGAAGCTCGTACCGAAAAAGATACCGAATGAAAAGCCGTCCGATGAATTGTAACTTGCGGAAAAGCCGCCCGTGGTTCCAACTGCCCCGTTAACCTCGTAGAATCTGAAGCCTGTATCTTGGTTTGTCGCAGTCTCCTGCACCTGCTGGGAGAGAGCGTGTTCCGCTTTTATCCGTTCAACCTCGCTAAAACTACTGCCCGTCGTATCGAAAAAGCTAACTGTTGAGGAGAACTTGTCGACGCCAGAAGTAGCCTTAACAAGCCCCCTTCCAGCCGAAACCATCTTTCCCGCCTCTAGTCCTAAAAGGACCGTTCTCAGCGTGTTGCTTGAAATATATCCTTCTTCTTCGGCCTTCATGGCAAGCCAAGGGGCCACCATGAAGCCGAGATGGATGTTAGCGGCTATTAATATTCGGTTCGAAAGAACATAGATACTGGCTGCAGGTGCAAGGGCGCCCGCAATATAAAGCGTGGCGGCGAACAAAGCAGTGTCTAGTATGAAGCGCGCCTGCTCGTCAGCTAGAGACGTCGCCGTCGATCCATAAATGTCCCTGGGCTGTAGCATTCTCGGCATACGCCGGCCCCCAATAGAGGCAACAGCGGGATTGTAGGAAAGCCCTTCTTTTGTACGCGGACCAATCACTGGCGTTCTGACATCCATGTCTGACTAACCCCTGATTGCCGCAAAGTGCAGATGAAGCCATATGTCTGCGATGTTCTTACTTTCCTCCGCGCTTGTGCTCGAGGCGTTAAGCAATTTCACGTGCCATTCTCCAATGGGGTCCATATTCACAAGCGCGTCACCTGTGTTGTAGAGCTTGATACCGTCCGGTGAATATTGCCGGACCACCCCCATATGGCAGGTAACTGGCTCTTCATATCTCTCGATCGCTGGGTGGTCACCTAGAAGGTTAGTCACCTTTTTCTGCTTGGGGGCCTTTAGGAACCCCTGGAAAACAGTATTTGTTTTGTGATCGGCCTTCAAAGACAAAGCAGCCTCGCGAAGTCGGACGGGTTTTTTGGGCAGCGGAATCGCAGTGTGGGACGAACCCGTATTTTTAATATCAAAGGTGAAGCCGGTAGTGGACTTCATCGCTTTTACGAAACCCTCTCTACCGAGTAACTCCTTAAGCGAGAGCACAACCCAGGTCTCATAGTCATCCTGCACATAACAGACCAGCTTTTCGCGGACCTTGCTGAGCCAACGGACACAGTGAGCAACCAAATCATCGGGCAATTCGCTATCCTTCTTCCATTCTGGCAATTTGCCCGGCATGGGGAACTGGTCAACCTCGTCTTTAAAATTCGTTTCAAAAACCAGCTTTAGCCCGACAGCTAAATGTGTCATACGTTCGTAAGAAGCCTCTAGTTTTTCCATAAAATTGGCAACTAACACTGCGTAGCGCTTTTGATAGTTCAATGCGGTCTTGCCATCTTTTTTTCGGTGCTCCATCAACTCGTTAAGTCGATTTTGAGCGATCACAAGCTCTTTTTCTTCGGCTTCCCGGGCCGCTTCTCTTGCTTTCATCATCGCTCGGGCATGCTCGCGGTGTTGCACCTGACGAGAACGCTCGTCATAAGCCGCCTTCAGCTGGGTGAATCTAGAGCGCTGGCTTTGGAGGAATTTCTCGTTGGTGCCCTCTCTGTATAGGCCCCGCGTAGCAACAGCCTCGTCGGTTGCCCCCTTATACAATTCTTTTGAAACGGTGTCGGCCCAACCAGATTGTTTCTGCCGTGCACCATCTTCTTCTTTCATGGCATTTTTGATTTGGACTATCCGCTCGGTGATCCAATCTTTGGGTCTAGGTTTAGGGTTATTTGGATCAAAAGGGTCGGACGGGTCGTATTTAGACGTTGCCTTGCGCGCTTCCCAATTAGTTACTTGGTCTGAATTGTCTACGGCATTTGCCTGCTGCGGTTTTTCAAGGGGCTCATAGGCAGGGTCATACATCCGTGCCTGGGTCCGCAAGACTTTCATATCGGCTTCGTATCTGGTCTTGCTGGTTTGCTCCTTGGTACCAAGCGCCAGATCGTCAAACCCATCCGTAATATGCGCCAGTTGTGCTTCTGCAGCCAAGCTATCCATCTGAAGCCTCAACTTTGAGGCTTCTTCGAGCAGCTGTGATGCTTCATTCAGGAGATACTCGACGTGGAACGGATTAAAACAACCGGTCAGGTTGATCTCGGGGTCGTCGCCTGTGATATGGTCTTTCAGAAAGTAACCAACATACTCGTTGTAGTCTTCAAATAAAGACATTCTGTCGTGGGGCTTCTTTTGCTCCTCGCCTTTCTTGCCCTCGCCGCCTTTATCGCTGGCACCGCCTACCTGGCCTTTTTTGCCCTTATCCTTTTCTCCGGAACGGGACTTCGGATCCGGGAACTTCTCCCCCTCCGGTACAGCAACACGAACAGTGACGTCGTCTTCGTCCTTCCTATTTTTCCGGTCCAGTTTTTTGCTGAGTTCATCATCCATTTGTCTACCCCCTTGGTCCTTGATGCAAACATGGCCAGAGATACTCAATCACATATTGCTATAGGAAAACTTTGCGCTAGCGTAGCACTAAGACAATTTCAACCTGAAGTCTTTTGAAACCGCCCAAGAACCACCGATGAGATGGTGAGCACGCAGTTTAAATGCGTTGTAGAAGGAGGCAAGCTGGATCCCCTTCGATTAGGAATTACCTTGAATTGACTATGCCCCCGTCCTGGCAGGGGTTGTGCGCCGAAGCTACTGCTGACTTCGAAAACTGAAGCCTTAGAATTAAGAAGTAAAATAACCAGCCATGTGTAACCGCCCGGTGATTAAAGTAGGGCCCCTTTTTTGGCGACTATGCGCAACAAGATGTTGTTAGAATAGGACCGCAACGGGTCAGTAGAAGCCGCTCAGTGGCACTTGAATAAGTGTCCGATATTGGCCGAAAGCTGACATTAAAGTTAGGCTTCATCTGCGCTTCAATCCAAAGCAATTCTTGCGCGCGGTGAACGCCTGCCCTATGGCTTTAGCCCACGTTGGTTTTTGACAATATCATATCAGACCGCGGCTCAAAGTATGCCGTCGCGGGCGGACCATGCAATTCCACTGCAGAGGCAAAAACGTTCATCAAAGAACTGAAGCGCACCAAAAAATTCGCCAAAGCAACGCACAATACATGGGGTGTGATCTGCGGTGATGGCTCCCTTAAAAATGACGACGGTGAAAGCGGCGCGGGGATGATCATCCTGCGCATGCTCGAGCGGGAAAACATACGAGATCATATCATTGTTGTGACACGGTGGTACGGCGGCAAACATTTGGGTGGTGACAGGTTCCGCCACGTGCAATCTGCGGTGAATCACTATCTTGCTGCCCTGAAAAAATAATGCCAAACACGCTGCTTTTGGGCGCTGTGCAACAGGTTAGCGATATAAGGTAACACAAGCGATTGCGCTTTATCGCACCACACACACAGGCCGCCCCAAAAGGGACCAAAGTGCCATAACCCATATGCCAGTAACATTTCCGGCAACTGCTATTTTCAATTGGGCGTTAAATAGCTACTAGCTTTGCCAAGGGACACTTGCACAGGAGAGGCTAATGAATAATCTGATTAAACTGGCATGCGCCACAAGCATGCTGGCACTGTCGGCGCCGTACAGTTTTGCGGCCGATATTGCCGATTTTAACACCACCCAGAATAAACAAGACGAAAAGGCTGTCTCGGACGAAAAGGCCGAGAAGAAAGACGGCGAGAAGGCCAAGAAGAAAAAGTCGAAAATAAAAAAATACAGCGATGTCATCACCGACAAGGCTGTGACGCAAGCCGGCGTTTTCACCACTCATTTGGTTGAAGGCAAGGCTTATTTCGAAGTTCCGATGGGCCAGCTTGGACGCGAATTCGTCTGGTCGGTGAAAGTTGCTGGCATTCAAAACGGCAAAGGGCTGATCAGCGCAGACAGCGCGCGCCAGTATGTTTACTTTGAGCGCATCGGCGACGACCTGATTTTGCGCGCGAAAGACCACACGGTTATCAAAGCGGAGGGGGAACCTGAAACGTTTGTGATTAATGCAGCGCACCTTGACGGCGTGCTCGGTAAATTCCCAATTGTCACATTCGGTGAAAATAAAACGCCGGTGATTGATATTACCCCCGCCTTCATGGGAAAGGTTAAAGGCCTGGAAGGCCTGAACGACGACAAGATGAACGACAAGGCTTCTGTTGTGAAAAATGTAAAAGCATTTGAGCGCAACGTGGAAGCTCGTGTGCTGGGTGTCTTCGCCCGCAAGGTTGACAAAAAAACCGAGAATGTAACGGCAGAAATTCGTCATTCAATTCTGGCACTGCCTGACGACCTGATGAAACCGCGCCACTATAACCACCGTGTTGGTTTCTTCGACGATCGTTACACGGATTATAACGGTATTAAAAACAAGGTGGAGACCAAGCGGTTTATCAACCGGTGGCGCCTAGTGAAGAAAGACCCGAATGCCGCCGTGAGCGAGCCGGTAAAACCAATTACCTGGTATATCGATCGGGGCACGCCAACACGCTACATTGAAGCCACGCGTGAGGGCATTGAGTTTTGGCAGTCAGCCTTCGAGAAGGCCGGGTTTAAAAATGCCATCGTCGCCAAAATGGCGCCTACGGTAGAAGAAGACCCGGACTGGGACCCTGAAGATGCCCGCTATGCTGTTATTCGCTGGGTGCCATCTGTCATTCCAAACGCAAACGGGCCCCATGTAGCGGACCCGCGCACCGGTGAGATCATCGAAGCTGATGTGCGCATGTACCACAATGTAATCAAGCTGATTGAAGAGTGGTATTTTGCACAGGCTGGCGCAACAGACCCGCGCGCGAAGCAGCTACCTTTGCCTGACGATGTCATGCACGACCTGGTGCGCTTTGTGGTTGCCCACGAAGTGGGCCATTCCATTGGTTTGCACCATAATTTCATTGGCTCCAATGCTTATACCGTTGAACAGCTGCGTGACCCTGAATTTGTTGCGAAAAACGGCGTTGCCTCATCCATTATGGACTACGCCCGGTTTAACTATGTCATGCAGCCCGAGGACGGTGTTTCACCGATCGATTATGTACCGGGACCGTATGACAATTTCGCCGTTGAATGGGGGTACACCGAATTTCCTGGTGATCGCACGGCGGAGGAAGAAATTCCGTTGCTGAACGCAATTGCAGACCGCCAGCTAACCAACAAAGCGTTCCGCTGGGATTCGTATTCAGACGGCGCCCAGTATGACCCCCGCATTCAAACCGAAGACATCGGTAATGATGCAATTGCCGCAACGCGGTTGGGCATGAAAAACCTTGAGCGCATTATGGCAAATGTGGTGAGTGCCGCGACCTACGAAGATGGCCGAACCTACGATGAAGTGAAAGTAGCCTACGGCGCTCTTGTGTCTCAGTATGCGCGCGAAGTCGGCCATGTAACCAAATATGTTGGCTCTGCTACCTACCGCCGTGAACTGGCGCAAGGCCAAGCAGAAACTGAAGTGTTTAGCACCTACCCGCTGGAGAAACAGGAAGAAGCGATGGCGTTCATTGCGGAAAATGCCTTCAAACTGCCTGCATTCTGGAAAAACGAGGAAGTGCTGAAACGTGTTGGCTATGACTTCTATATGGATACCGTCACTCGGCTGGGCACACGCCCACTGAATCGGCTTTTATCGTCTGCTCGGGTTGATCGTATTATCAAATTTCAGGCGGCAGGCTTGGAAACATACAGCCCGGTTGCTTTGTTTAACGATGTGAAGGACGCAGTGTTTGAAGAGTTGAAGCAGCGCCGACCTGAAGTTGACGCCTACCGGCGTAATCTTCAGTCCACGATGGTAAATTTGCTTATCGCTGGCGTTGAAGCGCCAACCAGCGGCGACGATGCAGTTAGTGACGACTACCGTTCGCTTTCTCGTGCAACGCTTTCGGGCCTGCAGGACGACCTTGAGCGTATAGGCAATAGAAACGGCGGCACCTTAACGGGTGTCCATTTCCAGAATCTGGCCAGTAAGATTGCTGAGGCACTAGATACTGACTAGGACGTAACGAAACAGCTCAGGTGTCATCATGGCGCATAGCGAAAACGAGGGCGCTGACATATCTGTCGGCGCCCTTTTCTATGCGGAAAGCAAAACAGCTGATGAATTAGGCGGTTAGCCTCCTACGCCCGTACCGCCTTGGCCGCATAACAGCCGCGCTTGGCATAGTGGATATGGATGTAATCGGTTGCAGGATCAGTAAAAAATCGCTCAATCAAATTGCTTGCGCCTCTACCCTCAACCACATCGGCATCGATCATCATATGCGCCTTGTCAAACGCGCGAACCGAAGATCGGCAGAGCGTCGGGGAGGGAAAGACGGAAGGGCAGCGCGCAGAGGGCGGGGGGGGGCGGGGGGGGGGGGGGGGGGGGGGGGGGGG
>JAALKD010000012.1 GCA_011088215.1 Sphingomonadales bacterium
CCCCCCCCCCCCCCCCCCCCCCCCCCCCCCCCCCCCCCCCCCCCCCCCCCGCCGTAATTGTTGGGCCCCGGGCCGGGTCAGCCGGTGTTATTGCGCCTCCAATGGGGTACCTGCAACGCCTGCGCGAAATATGCGACAAGCACGGCATTTTGCTTATTTTCGACGAAGTTATCACCGCGTTCGGGCGGCTGGGCACACCGTTCGCAGCCAATTATTTCGATGTAATTCCTGACATTACCACCACCGCCAAGGCGCTGGCAAACGGCGTTATCCCCATGGGGGCTGTTTTTGTTCAGGACAAAATCTACGACGCCTTCATGCAGGGCCCGGAAAATATGGTCGAATTTTTCCACGGCTATACTTTCTCTGGCAATCCTATGGCATGTGCGGCAGCGCTTGGTACCCTGGATACATATGAAGAGGACGGTTTGCTAACGCGTGGCACTGGGCTGGGTGGATACTGGGAAGATGCAGTACACAGCCTGAAGGGCCTACCAAATGTTATCGACCTGCGGAACATGGGTCTGATTGCCGGTATCGAGTTGGAACCAAGACCGGGGGCGCCGACAGCGCGTGCATTTGATGCATTCCTCAAGGCGTATGATGCTGGTCTGCTTATTCGCACAACCGGTGACACCATTGCGCTTTCGCCGCCGCTCATTATTGAAAAAAGCCACATCGATTTCGCGTTTGAAACGCTGCGCACGATCATCAAATCGCTAGACTGAGGACCAATATGACACGCATCGACCATATCATCGACGGCAAGCGCAACAGCGGTGACAGCGGTGCTGTTGCTGCCGTCTATAACCCAGCCACCGGCGAGCAGGTTGCCGACGTTGCCATGGGTGGCCAGTCCGAAATTAACACCGCGGTTGCAAGCGCCAAGGCGGCCTTTGCCAGATGGTCGGCAACGCCGCCCGCCAAACGAGCCCGCGTTATGTTCAGGATGCGCGATATCCTTGAAGCCCGCGCAGACGAAGTTGCCCGCACCATATCGGCTGAGCACGGCAAAACCCACGATGATGCGCTGGGCGAAGTGACCCGCGCACTGGAAGTGGTTGAATATGCCTGCGGCATTCCGGAAAAACTGAAAGGCAGTTTCAGCCGCGATGTCGGTCCAGGCGTCGACAGCTGCGACGAGCGTCAGCCACTTGGCGTCGTGGCGGGCATTACGCCGTTCAATTTCCCGGCAATGGTGCCCCTGTGGATGATTCCCATGGCGCTCGCCTGCGGCAATACATTTGTTCTCAAACCGTCAGAGCGCGACCCCTCGAGCGCCAATTTGGTGCACGACCTGTTTGCCGAAGCGGGCCTACCTGAAGGCGTGTTGAATGTTGTACACGGGGGCAAGGATGCAGTTGATACACTGCTTGACCACCCAGACGTTCAGGCAATCAGTTTTGTTGGTTCCACCCCAGTGGCTGAATATATCTACAGCCGTGGCTGCTCAGCGGGCAAACGCGTGCAGGCGCTCGGCGGGGCCAAAAACCACATGATTATCCTGCCCGATGCCGACATTGACCAAGCCGCAGATGCGCTGATGGGTGCAGGTTTTGGTTCAGCCGGAGAGCGCTGCATGGCAGTCAGTGTTGCTGTCCCGGTGGGTGAGGAAACGGCAAACAAATTGGTTGAGAAACTGGCACCGCAAGTCCAAGCCCTAAAAATCGGACCCAGCACAGACAGCGAGGCAGAAATGGGCCCTGTGATTACCCGCGAAGCGCAGGAACGCATCGAGGGTCTGATCGCAGCGGGCGAAAGTGAAGGCGCGGACGTTGTGGTAGATGGCCGAGGCCACCGGCTGCAGGGGTACGAGAACGGCTTCTGGGTCGGCGGCACGTTACTGGACCAGGTAACTCCGGAAATGAGCGTTTACAAACAGGAAATTTTTGGCCCGGTGCTGAGCGTATTACGCGCAGGCACTTACGACGAGGCGGTTGGCTTGATCAACGACCACGAATACGGCAACGGCACTGCGATTTTCACGCGGGACGGCGACGCAGCGCGCGACTTTGCCGCAAAAATTCAGGTAGGCATGGTCGGTATTAACGTGCCCATTCCTGTACCTGTTGCCTACCACAGCTTCGGCGGTTGGAAGCGATCCATATTTGGTGCTCACGGCATATACGGACCGGAAGCAGTTCATTTTTACACGAGACTAAAAACAGTTACGTCGCGCTGGCCCAACGGTATTCGGGCAGGCGCAGAATTTACTTTCCCCAGCATGGGTTAATACCAATACGAGGTACCCTATGAAAGGGATAACGGAGGACTAGCGATGACAATCAACACAAATGCGACCCTGCGCGGCGGGCTAATTCAAATGGCGCTCAAGTCGTCAACCGACAATGACCCTGAAACTATCCGCAAAGCGATGATCGAGGCTCATATTCCGATGATCGAAGAAGCAGGCGAAAAAGGCGTGCAAGTTTTGTGCTTCCAAGAAGTTTTCACCCAACCATATTTCTGCCCCAGCCAAGATGCCAAGTGGTACGAAAGCGCTGAAGCAATTCCGGGCGGGCCGACCACCACCCTGATGCAGGAGTACGCGAAAAAATACAAAATGGTCATCGTGGTACCAATATATGAGCGCGATGATGTGACGGGCATTTATTACAACACCGCCGCAGTTATCGATGCCGATGGCAGTTATCTGGGCAAATACCGCAAAACCCACATTCCCCAGGTTGCAGGGTTTTGGGAGAAGTTTTTCTTCAAACCAGGCGCTTCCAACTGGCCAGTATTTGAGACTCAGTATTGTAAACTGGGTGTTTACATTTGCTATGACCGCCACTTCCCCGAAGGTTGGCGTGCGCTGGCACTGAACGGCGCCGAATATATTGTTAATCCATCTGCAACAGTGGCAGGCCTTTCGGAATATTTGTGGAAGCTGGAGCAACCAGCTTCAGCCGCTGCCAATGGCTGCTGGATCGGGGCAATCAACCGCGTGGGCACCGAAGGTCCGTGGGATATCGGCGAATTTTACGGCCAAAGCTACTTTGTTAACCCGCGCGGGCAAATTGAAGCCGAGGCCAGTCGTGACCAGGATGAGCTGATCATCCACGACATGGACATGAGCATGGTTGCCAAAGTGCGCAACAACTGGCAGTTTTTTCGTGACAGACGCCCAAGCACATATGGGCGGTTGGTCGAAGGCGAGTAGAATAAGGCGCATTCACCACAAAACACACTAGCCATCAGGGGGCAATATGAGCGATTTTGACACAGACCTTTGGAACGAGGACCTGGCCCCAACGACAGCCGAGACCCGCACATGGGACTGGAAATCATACGCTGCCCTTTGGGTTGCCATGGTGGTTTGTGTGCCGACATATATGCTTGCAGGCGGGCTGGTGTCTGAGGGCATGAACTGGTGGCAAGCTGTTGTCACCGTACTCCTCGGCAACATGATTGTTCTGGTGCCCATGATCCTGATCGGCCACGCCGGGGCCAAACACGGCATACCCTTCCCGGTTCTCCTGCGCTCGGCCTTCGGGACCAAGGGCGCGCGCATTCCTGCCCTGGCGCGCGGACTGGTGGCTTGCGGCTGGTTCGGCATCAACACATGGGTAGGCGGGTCAGCGATTTACGTGATCATCAATGCGCTTACATCAGGCGCAATTTCTGGCAGCCCCCTTCCGTTTCTCGGCATTGACTTAGGCCAATTTGCCAGTTTTATCGGTTTTTGGGCTTTGCATCTGTATTTCATCAAAAACGGCACTGAAAGCATTCGCTGGTTAGAAACGCTGGCTGCACCCTTCTTGATTTTGATGGGACTGGTGTTACTTGCATGGGCTTATGTCACCGCTGGTGGTTTCGGCGAGATGCTGGCAGCCCCGTCGCAGTTCATTGAAGGCGGCGCGCGTGAGGGCCAGTTCTGGACTGTGTTTATCGCCAGCCTAACCGCAATGGTTGGTTTCTGGGCAACCATGGCCTTGAACATTCCTGACTTCACTCGTTTTGCCAAATCACAGCGTGACCAGGTTATCGGCCAGGCGCTTGGCTTGCCGCTGCCGATGGCGCTTTTTGCCTTCATCAGCGTAGCGGTAACAAGTGCGACCGTCACCATATACGGCGAAGCCATTTGGGACCCAGTTGCATTGGCCGGACGCATGGGCGGTTTGGGCGTTGTCGTGGCACTGGCAGCACTTGTTATTGCAACCCTCACCACTAATTTGGCAGCCAACACGGTGGCTCCTGCTTACGGCTTTTCCAATCTTAGCCCCAGCAAAGTCAGCTTCACCATGGGCGGCTATATCACCGCCGGTATCGGTATCGCCATTTTCCCCTGGAAGCTGCTGGAAACCGCAGGCGGTTATTTATTCGTATGGCTTGTGGGTTATTCGGCGCTGCTCGGCCCAATCGCAGGCATATTGATCGTCGATTACTTTTTCCTGCGCAAATGCGAGCTAGAGCAAGACAGCCTGTTCAAACACGGCGGTAGCTATGCGGCCTGGAACTCAGCGGGTTTGATCGCATTGGTTGTCGGAATTTTGCCCAACCTACCGGGATTTTTGCATGCCGCAGGAGCGCTGGACAGTGTGCCCACCATATTCGACACACTTTATAGCTATGCCTGGTTTGTCGGCCTGTTTATCGCGGGTGGACTTTATTGGGCATTGGCCAAGAAAACGTGAAGGAAACCGGACGATATATCGGATGACCGACGCCCAACATATCGGAATTGTCGCCTGTTCGGCGGAAGGTGCTGCGCTCTGCTACACAACAATCTGCCGGGAAGGTGAATCTTATTTTGGAACGCACGCGCACCCTGAAATTTCGATGCATACTCAGTCTCTAGCCAACTATAACACCTGCATCTACCGGGGCGATTGGCCAGCTGTCGCCGAGCTGATGCTGACCTCTGCGAGCAAACTTGCTCAAATGGGTGCAGATTTTCTAATCTGCCCAGACAATACAATTCATCAGGCATTTCAATATTTTGGTGACCAATCGCCGCTACCTTGGATTCATATCGCCGACGTTGTCGCTGATGATGCGGTTGCCCGCGGTTTCAACTGCCTAGGGCTTACAGGCACCAAGTGGCTAGTTGAAAGCACTGTTTATCCAGATAAACTGTCAGGGCATGAGCTAAAATATATTCGCCCGCTGCCAGACGAGATTGAGCATATCAACACGCTGATTATGGACGAATTTGTTAAAGGCAAATTTGAGCCTGCTGCCATTACGTATTTTCAGCGTGTTATAGACAGGATGAAAGACGAGGGGTGTGATGCTGTTGTTCTTGGCTGCACAGAGATCCCGTTAATAATGAATGACCAAAATTCGCCCCTGCCAACGCTGGATTCCACTCGTTTGCTGGCGAGGGCGGCCTTACGCCGCGCCTCCAGCGCTAACATCATATAGGATACGCAAAGGAAGTTACAATGTCGCTGATCATCAAAGGTGGAACCGTTGTCAATGCAGACGCCAGCATACGGGCGGATGTTTTGATTTCTGACGGTGTGATTGTCGCCGTGCGCGAAAATCTCGAGGTTCCCTCGGGTGCTGAAGTTATCGACGCAGGCGGCCAATATGTTATGCCCGGCGGTATCGACCCGCATACGCACATGCAGCTGCCCTTCATGGGGACAGTCGCCAGCGAAGATTTTTACACCGGCACGGCGGCTGGTTTGGCGGGCGGAACCACCATGATCATTGATTTTGTGATCCCGGACCCTGAGCAACCCTTGATGGATGCCTACAAAACATGGCGCGGCTGGGCGGAAAAGTCCTGCGCCGATTATAGCTTTCATGTGGCGGTAACCTGGTGGAATGAAGGTGTGCATAAAGACATGGGCACCCTGGTACGCGAAGAAGGTGTAAACAGCTTCAAGCATTTCATGGCCTACAAAAACGCAATCATGGCCGATGATGAAATTATGTATAATAGCTTCAGTCGTGCGGTTGAATTAGGCGCCATTGTTACAGCGCACGCTGAAAACGGCGAGTTGGTCTTCCAGCTGCAAAAGAAACTGTTGGAAATGGGCATAACCGGGCCCGAGGCGCATCCACTATCGCGTCCACCAGCGGCAGAAGGCGAAGCAGCCAACCGCGCCATTCGGCTCGCGGAAGTTATCGGCGTTCCGCTGTATCTGGTGCATGTATCAACCAAAGATGGCCTGGACGAAATTATCCGCGCGCGGCTTGCTGGTCAGCGTGTTTTCGGCGAAGCCCTCGCTGGCCACCTGCTGATTGATGACAGCGTTTATCGGCACCCTGATTTTGCCACGGCTGCGGCCCATGTGATGTCACCGCCTTTCCGCGAAAAATTGCATCAGGATGCGCTGTGGAAAGGACTGCAATCAGGCAGTCTGCAAACCACCGCCACGGACCATTGCTGTTTCTGCGCCGACCAAAAGGCCGCTGGAAAAGACGACTTCACCCTGATCCCTAACGGCACCGCAGGCGTGGAAGACCGGCTAGCAGTTCTATGGACCCACGGCGTTTCCACCGGGCGACTGACACGCGAAGAATTTGTCGCTGTTACAAGCGCAAACACTGCAAAAATTTTCAATATATATCCACGCAAAGGCCGCATTGCAGTGGGGGCGGACGCAGACATCGTTGTGTGGGACCCGGAAGCACACAAAACCATCTCTGCCAAAACCCACAAACAGAATATCGACTTCAATATTTTTGAAGGTATGGAAGTGAAAGGCTTACCGTCGCACACCATCAGCGGCGGAAAGTTGCGCTACAAAGCGGGCGAGTTGATGACCGCTAAAGGCGATGGAAACTACGTTAAGCGCCCGGCGTTTCAGCCCATGTTTGATGCGCTGGACCTAGCGGCAAAAGCAAAGGTGCCGACGCCGGTTAAACGCTAAACCAGCGCTCGGACATTCCGAGCGCCAGTAGTGCTTGTTGGATACTCAAAAGTCCAGGACTCGCTTCAGGAACATCAGTTGAACCGCTGAATTTGTAGCGGCCTGCTCAGGGGTGCCCCCATAATTATGGCCGGTTTCGGGCATCATGCGAAACAGAATAGGTTTATCGCACGACTGCGCCTCCTGCATGGCGCCGGCCAACTTCAAGCCATGAAATGGCAGCACCACACGGTCCAACTCACCGACCATAATCAGCGTGGGCATCCGGCAACCTTTCTCCTGCGCCACATGATAGGCGGACTGGTCAAGAATTGCCCGGGCTTCGGCCTCCACATCAAGCGAGCCATACTCCTCGGTCATTAAAGCGCCGTTGCCAAACAGGGGCGCACGAACCATGTCAGTGACCGGATAATCGACAGTGCTTGCCGCGAACAAGTCGTTGTGGCGCAACGCAACAATGCCTGCCAGTGGCCCACTGGCGCTAGAGCCATTGGCCGCCAATTTCGTGCGGCTGGTATAGTCGTTGTCCACTAACCATTGCCCAGCGGCGACAAAGTCATCAATCGCATTTTGCCGGTTCAGTTTAATGCCTGACTGGTGCCAACTGGTACCATACTCGCCGCCGCCCCTGATTGCGGGCATAGCGTATACGCCGCCCATTTCCATCCAGTGCAGAATATGCGGCTGATAAAAGAGAAAACTCACCCATTTATGCATGCCATAACCATACATGAGCGCCGGATTGCTACCGTCCAGCTTGGTCGACCGATGGCGCGCCACATACATGGGCACGCGGGTGCCGTCTTTGCTGTTGTAAAACACGTGCTCGATTACAAAGTCATCCGGATTGATCGGGACCGGGGACGCGAATTCTTGGCTGATAGCACCGGCGCGAACATCCACAGTACTAACTTCGGACGGTGACAGCGCGCTCAGAGTACCAATGGTTATCAAAGGACTGCCGACATTGGCTTGAATCCCTCCCCAAATGGTTTTACCAGGCGCCAGCTCAAGCACATATTTAAATGCGCCGCTCTGGTCAAAGACCGAAACCTCAGGCACGCCGTCGTTCAAGTAACCAATAAGAATGTAGCCGTCCGCATAACCAATAATATCGCCGCCAGCGCTACTGCCCACCAGCATGGACCTGTCGGTTTCGGCCACAACCTCGACAAGGTCGGCAGGGCGATCCAGATCAACATAAATTACCCGCCCGTTGGGGGCGTCGTAATTGGTTTGGAAAAATAGCCGGTTGCCTTGATCACCCAGAAACCGGAACTGGTCACCAAGCTCAGAAAACAATTCCTTGGGTGCAGCCATTACATCTTTGGTTGAATATATGAGATAGCTGTTTTGAGCCACCAGCCCCTCACGGCGAGAAACAATCAAATGCTTGCCGTTCTTGGAAACATAGGGACGATACAACACCCTGTCGCCGTCGGCCTGCTCAATAACCGCAGTGTCTTCCGATTGCTGCGTTCCTAACTGGTGGAAATATAACCCCAACTGACGGGTGCGGGTACCAGCGCCATCTTCAACCGGCACCGAACGAGAGCGGTAATAATAAAACCCACTACTATCGGCCGCCCAGACAACACTCAGGAGACCGTGGCCAACTTCACCGATAGCATCTGGTAAATGCAAACCAGAGCGCTGATCAATAATCCGCAATTTTCCTTCCACGGAAATGCCGTCATTGTATCCATAAACTACAAAGTTTCCGGCGCGGTCTGGCCAATGGCCGCCGCCAAAATTACGCCCCGCGATATAGGTTTCCTGCATCGTACTGTCAGGTACATTTTCCGAGCTTAAAATAAGCCGGTCAACGCCGTTTTCTTTCAGGCGCAGCTCCAATGAAGGGCTGGCCTGATGCCTCTTAAGGTAAAACAGCCGCTCGCCGTGCACCTTGGCCCCAAACTGTAAATCAAAGTTCGACAGTTCAAAAATACGGGCGCGCATGGCCTCATAGTCAGCACCTTTGGTAAAGTCGGTTGTCCGCGCGGTTTGGCTCTTGACCCAGTTAATTACCGCATCGGACTCTTCCAATTCCATCCAACGAAACGGGTCATTGACCTCAATGCCATGAATGATTTGCCGCGTGTCATCTGGTTCGCTGCCCTGCACAAACGATACTGGTGTGCTGAGCATTATCACACTCGTCACCGTACCAACTATCGCCGAAAGTTTCCGTATGCTGTGTCGTTTCATTTTATTGTCCTTTTTCGCTATGAATGCACAACTGTCATGGCAGACACGCACAAGGCTGGCTTGAAAATCACCTGAAGATTGGCTGAATTTTTGCTGAAGATTTTGGTGATCTGTCATTGTTAGAGTAGACAGAACTAATGAGTAATTCTTTCAAAATTGGGCCCTGGCTAGTCGAGCCCGAGCTCAACCGAATGAGCAAAAAACGCCAGGAGCACGCACTGGAGCCACGGCTCATGCGTCTCCTGGTGTTGCTGGCGAAAACGCCGCGTGAACTTGTCGGCAAAGATGATATTATCGACACTGTCTGGCGAGGCTTGTCGGTCACCGATGAGAGCCTGTCGCAGGCGGTCTCAAAACTGCGAAAGTTGCTGGGCGATGACCCAGACACTCCGATTTATATCGAGACAATTCGCAAAAAGGGATACCGCCTGCTCGTTGACGTGCATTCGGTTGAATTTGAAAGGGTCGATGAAACAAAGCCAACCTTCCCTCGATACATCGCAGCAGTGCTTGTTAGCCTATTGGTAATTGGCTTCTATTGGTCAGCCCAGCGCACAGACGAAAAACAGGCCAGCAATAGTGATTTGCTGATATCACAACCGCTGACCAGCAGGCCTGGGCGCGAGCGAGATCCATCGATCAGTCCCAACGGTCGGTTTTTGGTCTATTCTAAAGCATCTGACAACGCTGCGTCATCAAACTCTCGCGGTGAAAATATCTTTCTTCACGGCATCGAGCGCGGCAACGCCGATCGACAACTGACCCAACGCGGCTACAACTTTGCGCCCACCACTATGCCGGACAATGAATCTATCGTTTTCATGCGCCTACAACCTGCAGACTGCTCGGTTATATTATTATCGCTGATCGACAATGCCGAACGGGTGATTGGTAGCTGCAAGGGTAGTAGTTTCCCCGATACAGCTGTTTCGACCGACGGCCGCTTAATTGCTTTCAGCGCTCACCCACCTGATCACAGCACCCATGCTATTTACAGCCTGGAAATAGAAACCGGGCAACGCAGTGCACTAACCACACCACCGCCCGGAATTTGGGGCGATTATGACCCGATTTTTGCGAAAGACGGCAACACGCTTTATTTCGCCCGTTCGGTTTCGGAAGCCATGCAGGATCTCTACAAAATAGACCTTTCAACGGGCAAGGAAACCCGCATAACCTTCGACGGGCGCAACATCATGGGGCTAACCCGAACAGAAGGCGAAACCCTGTTCGCCAGCAACCGGAACGGTCGGTACGCCATATGGTCCGTTGATGATGACACCGCGGCGCTGAGCAGGTTACCGATTTCGCAGTCTGGCGTTATCAACCCTGTGTTTTCAAGCGGTAGTGGACGCTTGACCTACGAGGTAATCAACCGGGTGATGTCTCTTCAGTCTTTTGATGGTCGAGATGGAACACCAAGAGATTTGCTACAATTCAATGCCGAAGTGCTGCACCCGACCATGTCGGATGGAACGGTGGCTTTTTCTTCAAATCGGTCAGGTTTTTTCGAGATTTGGAGCGTTGATAAAGGAGGAGGTGGGCTGGCAAGGCTAACCGATTTCCGGGCGGGTTTCACCGCGCATCCACGCTTTTCGCCTGACGGCAGTAAAATTGCCTTCGACGCGCGGCCGGAAGATACCGCCCAAATTTATGTGATGAACGCAGACGGGAGCGAATTGGCGGTAGTTTCAACTGACGATGTCAACCGCTATGCACCCACTTGGTTACCCGGTGGCAGTGGTCTTATTTATGCAAAAGAAACCACTGGGTCACTAGAACTTTGGGAACTGGATCTGGTAACCGACACGGAGGTACAGCTTACTAAAAACGGTGGCTATTTTGGTTATATGACGGAAGGCGGCGTGCTGTATCACGTTCGGCCCAACAAACCAGGTATATGGAAGCTGTCGGGCACAGAAGGCGAGCCGGAATTAGTTCTGGCAGATCTAGAATTTTCCGATTGGGGCAACTGGCGGTTGACGGGTGAAGCCATCGCCTATTTTCACCGGCAGGAACGCGCAACAATGTTGTATGATCTGAAGTCCAAAACCAACCAACACTTGCAATCTATTGATGGGTTTGTGCCAACCGCTGACCCTGCAGCTGCTTTTCTAGAAAATGGCACGCTTGCACTGCTCATCATCAGACAGGCGTTAGAAAGTGACAGTGAGTATATTGAATTTGACCCGCCGCAACGACGCTAGCGGGTCAATGTTTTTCTAGGCCAAAGCTTTCTGGGGTAACTACCGCCGCAAATAACCTTTCATCGGGCCTGCAATTTCCTCGCGGGCCTCAGCTGTCGGCAAATATTGCGGTTCCGCGCGCAGGTTGGTGCGTTGTTCGTAAGCATAACCATATGAGAGCACTTTCGCATCCTGATCCTTGGCGCCGATAAAGGAAAAACCGATGGGCATGCCATGCACGGTGCCCATGGGTACGCTCACATGTGGGTATCCCGCGATAGCGGCGATCCAGCCAGCGCCAGGGAACGAAGGCCAGACATCACCGTTAATTGCATCAATCCGGCCTGGCACCGGCCCTGAAGGCGACACCAAAATGTCCACACTATGCTCTGCCATCATGGCATCAATGCCATTCGCGCGGGTAGCGGCTTGAACCATATCCCGCGCTTCAATATAGACCGGGTCATCAAGACCCGGCAGCGGCACCGAAATATCAAAGATACTTTGGTCGTACAGCGCCAACTCAATATCCGCATTGGCTAGGTTAAAGGCGATAAGCTGCGAAAGCGTACGAGTTTTAACCGCATCTTCCGGCGTGGAAGCCAGATAGTCGTTCAGGGTCGCTTTAAATTCATGATAAAGCACCTGGCGCGAATTGGCGCCAAAATCATCATCGGTGATTGGGTTGTCAGCAACTTCAACAACTGTCGCACCCGCCGCTTCCAGTTCGGCAACCGCTGCGTTAAACAAGGCAATAATGTCAGCGTTGGAACCTTCTGCAAAGCGCAACACACCAACACGTTTTCCATCCAAAATACCCGCGTCCAACGCCGCCACATAATCTACTTTCGCGTCGCCTGTCGCCATGGCGTTCATCAACATCGCTGCACCCTTAACCGACTTTGTCATCGGGCCCGCTGTGTCCTGCGACGAGGATATAGGAATGATATATTGCTGCGACACCAGTCCAACGGTCGGCTTGAAGCCTACAACACCGTTTACCGTTGACGGACAAATAACAGAGCCGTTGGTCTCAGTACCCACCGTACCAGCTGCCATCGACGCAGCCGCCGCTGCGCCAGAACCTGAACTTGAGCCGCAGGGGTTGCGATCAAGTTGGTGCGGGTTGCGTACCTGACCACCAAGCGCCGTCCAGCCACTCATGCTATCGTTTGACCGGAAGTTCGCCCATTGACTGAGGTTGGCTTTGCCGAGAACAATCGCGCCCGCGTCGCGCAGGCCTGCAACAAGCGGTGAATCACGGCCTGTGATATTGTCTTTCAACGCCAATGCACCTGCGGTGGTTGCCAACTGGTCTTTGGTTTCAATGTTGTCCTTGAGCAAGATCGGAACACCGTGTAATGGCCCGGCGATGTCTCCGGCAGCGCGCCTGGCATCCAATGCACGGGCTTCATCCAGCGCTGCCGGGTTGACAGACAGCACGCTTTGCAAGGTTGGCCCAGAGCGATCAACATTTTCAATACGCTCCAGATAGGCTTTGACCATATCTTCCGAGCTAACCTCGCCGCTTTGCAGCGCTGCTGCTATTTCAGGCAAAGACTTGTTGGTCCATCCGGTCGGCGCATAGGACGCAGATTCAACTACGCTTTCAGTGTCGGTTTGCCCTGCATTTTCAGGAGAGCATGCGGCCAGCAAAATGGCGGCCGCGGAAACAGAAATCAATTTGTTCACAACTCAAGCCTTTCTTTTTAAACTGCGGAAATAATTCAGCGGCACCGACCCACCAAGGCAGACTGCTGAAACTAATGATTATTTTGTATGTCCATAACCCGCGCAGACTGTAACGCCGGTGCGGCGCGCATGTAAAGGGGTGCCAGCGCTCATTCAAGCAATCGTTGCACCCACACTGACACCACGCGCTCAACCGTCCAATAGCCTGCAACTAGCCCGGCGAAGTTAACGGCAAGTTTAAGCGGCAGATCGTACGATGGAGTTTTGACTACGGCTCGCACCGCCAGCTGTCCGGTTTTTGCGACAATCAACACACAGATAATGAAGAGAATCTGGCCGACTTCGACCCCCAAATTGAAAAAGGCCAATGCCTGTAGCTTAAAATTGTAAGGCAGCCCAATTTCGGCCAATGCACCACCAAAACCAAAGCCGTGCAACAGGCCGAAACAGCCGGCTAGCGTAACCGGATACTTGATCGCAAGCGCTTCCTTGCGGCCAGCGCGCTTTTCCGCGGCCAACAAAACGATGCTGAAAGCGATCAGCGGTTCAACAAAGTCGGGCGCCAATGAGATGCCACTGAGCGCTGTCATTCCAAGCGTAAGCGAATGGCCAATGGTAAAACCTGTTACCGCCCACAATATTCGCCGCACGTCACCGATCAGAAGCATGAGACAAAAAACAAACAACAAATGATCATAGCCATCCAGAATATGAGTAAAACCACCCAGGCCATATGTTTGAACAACGGTTTTGAAATCAGGCTTTGCCGGCAGTTCGATGCTGCGGTCCGATGGCGGTGCCAAAAAACTGTGGCTTTCACCGCCAAATTCGCGAAACAAAACCAGAGTCGACAACACCGGATTGGCTCCAACATAGGTTAACTTGATCTGCGATGGCCGAGCCTCGTCCTCGCACTTGTATAGTCGTCGTCCGACAAATGACGGTGCTGCAGGCGGTGCTGTCGGTACACACTGTTCGCCTGCCATAGCAATAACCGGAATTTCGCTTTTGGTAAGAACCGGTGGAATTTTCCAACGCAGTGTAAAAGCCCCTTCGTCGGCCTCGTTAATTTCCACATAAATTGGCCGCCCCTCGTGCGCACCGGATGGTAAAATCCCAAAAACACTGGCCGCAAACAGGATTAGAAATATAAGACTGCGGCTCATGTCACTGCGCCTCAAGCTCAGTAGGCGCCTGCAGGACAACGGTGTAATTATCCGCCGCCCGCTGATAGGCGGCGAGCCGAGCTGCATCTAATCTGTCACGCTCCATATCTGCTATCACCTGCGAGACAACAGCTTCAAGCGCTATGGTTTGCGCTGGCTGTTTGCCTCGCATCATCACCAAATGATAGCCATATTTCGACAGGAAAGGTCCAGTCCAAGCCGGGCTCGCATCAGCTGCAAATATCTGGGTCGCCATATCGGGCCCAAAGTGGTCAGCCACCAAGCGGTCTGAGCGTTCGATGTAATTTCGCAGAAAAAAGAAACGGTCGCCATATTGCCCAGCTTGCTCAAAAGGCACCTGATCTTTGTTAAGTTGTACCAAACATGTTTCTGCATCACGCTTGGCCTCGTCGGGGCCGCGGTCTCTGCCATTGAAGAAAATATGGGTGAATGTTGCCTGCGCCGGTTGCTGGTAACGGCTGCTATTGGAAGTATAATAGGCTTCTATATCCGCATTGCTGACATCGCCTTTTTCCTCGCCGAACCCCTGAAAGATAAAGTCCATTTTCTGAATAAGACGCTGGCGAATAACATCATCGTTTTGATCTAGTCCCAGCGCAACGGCCTCACGAACCATTATTTCATCGCGGATATATTCTGCCTCTAACCGCGCTCGGCCAACGGCGTCCAGCGAAGACAGCAGCTGGCGGGCTTGCACAATATCAAATGCCTTATCCTGATATTGAAGATAAGTCAGCAGCACCGGGTCATCAACAACAACCAGATAGCTATTGTCACCCTCGTTTTCGCGCGGGCCAAATGCGGCAAGCGCACCGTACAAAAGTGCTCCGCCGATCAAAAACTGAACGAGCGGCTGCTTGAGAAAATGTATCATCTCTCCAGCTCCCTTAGAATAATCTCACTATTTAGGGTGTGTACCAGATCGGCGATGTATACGCACGCTCCTGTTGAACGGCAGGGCCTTCTTCCGGCGGATCCATTTGTAGCGCCACAGCGTCAAGCAGTGAATGCCGTGCGGTCGGCACTTGCAACACACGAACATAATAAAATGCCCGCTGATCAGTATCGAAGTCAGGGTCACGCCATACGGTTACCAGCTCAGGTGCTCCACCGTCCGAAGTTAATTTACCCGTGGCGCGGTCAACTGTGTCCGCAATTGCTGCGAGCCGACCATCTGCATCCATGGCCCGGCCTTCAGACCAAGCAACATTATAGATGCGCTCATGGCTTTGGCCGTCTGCATCGACCCATCCCTTGATTACCTGCACTCGGTCCAAATTTACCCCAATTGGGTCTTTGACCGCCTGGATGATAAAATTAGGTGCTGAACCCGCGCCGGTTGGCCGCGTCAGATCGCCGCCCATGGGCACACCGTCTCGGTAGCCAACTTCAGCAATATTAGTAAGCCGATCGTTCAGGCCAGAAAAGTCCCAGCCGCCAAAGAAACGAACTTTCATGCGCGGTCCGGTAGTGCCGTATACCTCTTTTCGTTTGAAAGCCGCAAAAATGGCATCACGGTTATTATCTTCCGCCCATACAGCCGCCAGGCCCTGTGCGGCCATATTCCAGCCAGTGACAGTTCGCCTGCCAATACCAAAGTTTCTTTTAGTCTCAGGCGTGCTATCGCGCGCCATTTTGCCCCAAAAGTTATTTTCGTCGGCCGATGCAAGGCCACTATGGCTGTCGGTTGAACCAATGACGCCGAATTTATAGGGGTTAACGCCAACTTTTTCTTCGGTTTCCAATCCGATTTTCAAGGCAGAACGAACAAAGTCAGCTTTGCTAAGGGTATATTCATAACCGCCATCGGTTTTTTGGATGTAAAAACTATATTGCTCGAAATCGGCAAACTCATCTTCAGGCGACAAACTGGGGTGGGTTTCAGAATCACCCTTGATTTGTGTAATCTCGGTTACCGGTTCCCAGTGATTGCGGGTGCGCGCATAATCGGGGGTTATCGCCGCACCTTTCAAGGTCGTGTCCTGAAACATATAGCCTTTTGAAATGTTTGAATTATGTGGAATTGCAATGAATTCCGCGCCGGTTTTCTCAGACGTTTCATCAAGCCACGCCCACAGGTCCTGCGGGTACTGACTGTCATCTGAACCATACGGTTGATACTTTTTGGATGTCTCACCGCCGTTTGGCGACATAACGATCCTATGCAGGTTCGCACCTGTCGGGATCGAACTCCACTCCCAACCGATAAAACTGGTAAACTTGCCGGGTTGATTGTGACGCTCGGCGGCATCAATAATCTCGTCCCAGGCGATTTTTTCCATGGCATTGGTATCTCCAAATGCCCGCGCTGGAGTTGGGCCATTAGGGTCCGCAACCGGGTCTGTGCCTGGGTTTTCCGCGCTGCTGGGCAGCAAATTCAAAAAAACCTCGGCCGCCGTACCATCTTCCAATTTGGAATTCAGAGTGCGAATGGCAAACCACCGTTTGAGGCTGCCCCACCAGCCCATTTCTGGCAGTTCCGGATCGCCTAAATGGATTGACCGGATTACGCCCATCAGCTCCGCGTGGTCAGCAACAACAAGAAAATCCAAAGGCCGATCCAGTTGCACGCGAGCCCGGTTATAGGGATGTATAACGGGCTGTCCCTTTGCCCAGCGGTAAGCGGTATCGGGGTCTGCGCTTTTGTTACCGTTCATAAAGGCATCGAACGAGTAAGACGTATGCAAATGAGTATCGCCCCAATATAAATTGGTTGGTTCAGCCTGCGCCAATGCGCCGCCGCTTGACAGCGCCAATAAGCTGACGGTCATGAATTGTTTGAGCCTCACTTGGTCTCTCCCCTATATCGCCGCATCCCCCCGAAGAAACGCGCTCTTTAATGATGCACATTAGTTCATAATCAGGGCTTCCAAGTCAAGGCTTCTAAGCCGTCCGCATATGGACCATCAAACGCTTTCGACGTTGATGGCAAAGCAAAAAAGCCGTGGCAAAGCCATGGCAGGAGGTTGATGCTTTTAGAAAGTAGAGCGATCATATCAATCCCAATTCGGCGGTCAACCGTTAGAGAACGGTATCACAAGTATCTCAAAAAAATAAAATGAATCAAATACTTATTGCCATTCAAGCGCGAAATCTATCTCACGAATTTATTGACACCCAATGGCGCCTGCAACCGGCATGGCTGCCGACCATCCGGCTTTAGTGGTCACCGAAATACTACCGGAGGGTAATTTCAACCCCTGCTGCAAACTGCGAATTTGCTCAGGATTCACATCAACCTTGACCGTGACATCAGCAACCGTGAAGGTCTGCGTCTCGTAAAATTGCAGGGCAATTTGATCGCCTGCGCTTGTGCGCGTCAGGCCAGCGGCAACGTCGTCCAAATGCATGAATGCGTCGCCACCGGAGCGCTGGAAAAACACCAAAGGCGTATCCTGGTGTTTGGCCCAAAGGAACAATCCGCATTCACCTGTAGGAATTTGCTGAGATGGCAACGGTTTTATCCGCGATAATACTTCATCGGTCCCCAAGGCCTCAACAGGCACGGGGGCACTTTCAACATTGCTCGGTGTTTCCGGTGATGGACCGGGTGTGAGCGAACAGGCTGTGAGCAATAAAGATGCAAAACACAGAGCAATAGGCCTGAGGCCCGAAGGTTCCTTATTGATCATAGTTGCATAACCACGTCGTTATACCAGCCATTCTGCTTCTGCTCGAAACCAAGTCGGCGCATGAAAACAATCGCTGCGTCTGGAATAGCAGCCTCGCCAGCAAAACGCAAAACAAGCTCCAGGTTAACCGTATCAACGGCGACGAACTTCCCGGTGCCCGATAGCGTTCCAACGGCAAAACCCTGCTCAAACACAAACGAAAGCCGCCCATCTTCGCAGATAAAATTCGCAACTGTTTCGGTCAAATTTTTATCAAAATCCGCAAGCAACGCAGCCGGAATGTTCGTGGTCAGACTCGCCTGCGCTAGCGTACATTGCCCTTGCTTGTCCCAGGCCAACTGAGCACCCGAAACCTTCACCAAACCTGCAACTGGCCGTGTACCCAAAGTGGTCTGCATCTGGCTTTCAGCTTCAAAATCCTCAAGCAAAACACCATCGAGCAAAGTTACCAAGCCAGACGCCTTTTGATCAAGCCCGCTTAGCTCAACCTGCGCTTTTGCCAAACCCAAAACAGCCGACAGCGGCTTGAGAGATAAACGGACATCACCAAACGCTCGAGATCGCCAATGAACATTAGTGAAAGTCGGTCTCCAAAAAGAGCCTTCAAGCCCTGAATAGCTAAGGGCAGCAGGAAGCTCGATAAAACGCGGCACAATCCGAGCAGGCGCAAAAACGATCAAAACACTGACAAAAACCAGCGCTGCAACGGCAAGAAGATACCTAAATTTCGTCACGAAGAAGAATCCGAAAACTGCAATTGAACCCTCAGGTCGCCCGGGATTGAGGTCTTCTGGATCAGCACATTGCTCGGTCCCACCGCATAGGCCTTGGACAGTGTGTCAAGCCACAAGAATAGCTGCGGAGACTGGATTTTCTCTGCCCAGATAGTCAACGACCCGTCTTCCGAAGGTTGCAGACGACTAATGATCACACCAGACCTACGTGCCGCATTAGAAACTGCGGTGCGTAGGTTTTCCGGCCGCTGTGGTACGGCTGTATCCCCGGCCTCGCGGTTTGTAGCTTGCAGTTGGTTGGCATAGGATCGAACTGCCTGAAATTGGTCCAGCGCAGCGCTATATGAACGCTCGCTTTCAGCCTGATAGGCACCCAGCGGACGAATGGCCAGAAAATAAACGAGCGTCACCACCAGCAAAGTAACTGCTGCAGAAACCAGTGTTCGTTCGCGCACTGTTAGTGTTTGCCAATATGAATTCATCATTGTCTGCGCACCTGAATTTCGGCAAAAATGCGCCCGCCCTCCTGGCAGCTACTGCCCTCGTTTATCCGCATACCTTCGCGGCGCAAAACATCATTAAACTTTGCAGTTTCGGCGAAAGAAAGGAAAGATACACTCAGCAATAGTGCGCCGTCGCTCTGGTCGTATCGCAAGCTTTCGAGAGACGCTGTGGTGTCGGACTCAATTGCTTTTACAACAACCGCTACAAGTGCAAAAAACTCGCCACCGCCCTCTTGATCGCGGACTAAAACTGCCCGGCGCATTTGTGCTTCCATGTTAACAATCCGCTGCACATCCGGCAGGCTTGTCCGAAATATCTGCTCAGACTCGCCGTACAGTTTTTCCGCACGACTAAAGTTTTCTGACGCCTCATAAAACGAAAGCGTTCCATATAACGCACTGGCAAACAATGCCAGATAAGCGGCTCTTTTCCACCAGACCAAGGCCGCCATCCAACTGTTTTTTTGCGCATATTCACTGTGTAGAAAATTACCAGTCAAATCAGCTGATTGCGACAGCAACTGTTGCCATTCGCTCGGTGCAACCGGTTCCGCCTTCAGTGGTTCCGAAATTAGCTTTTCAACTAGATTTTTTTCGCCAGCCAAACCACTTCCGTCCGCATTTCGAACAACAAAACGATCATGCAAGGCCACAATCTTTGCGCCACTAGCGGGCCGTGCCAGCAATGCAAAATCAGACGTCACCATATCTGGATTAACATTGAGCTCGGCAAGCCGTTCCAGTATTTTATTCAGAATCTTCTTTTCAATAACGGCAACAGGTCGCATACCAGTTTCAGGGTCGCGTTTGTCCAAAAGAGCGAACTGGTTGTCCTGAATATTGGTTGCAACTTTATCATCCATGAGACCGGGTAGGACCTTAACGAGCTTTGCATCATCAAGCGCAGGCATCGCAGCCAAATGTAGTGCCGTCAACCGACCGTCAACAACAATAACCACTTTTCTGGCCGTGCATGCGTCTGCCAGAGCGTTTTCATCAAGCACACGCTGCCAATCACCACTTTCAGAAAACAAATTGGCCAATAGCGGCGCAGTCACGTCTTCTACTATTTCGATAACGACTAACTCGCTCATGGTAACACCCCGCGTTGATGCGAAAGCAATCGGCCAACGCCGGTGTCATCGACTTGAATAATTGAGTTCAAAGAGCTGGTTGCATCGAAATGCTTCACCCGAATACGGCTGATAAAACGCTGAGGTTTAACGGATGTTTGCCTGCGCACGCTCTGCTCTACCTCTCGCGTCGCCAACACGGGCTCCCGCCAGAAATCAGCGACATTATCGTAGCCTTTTCCGGGTCGTGACAAAATAAGCTCAATAGCATTTTCTAAACTAAAACCTTCACCAACAAGGCCGATCAAAAGCGCGGCCTCATCAACAGTCAGCGTATTGATATTTATCACAGAAGGCATAGTCGTGTCAGAGGCGCAAACAAGCGGCGCCACAATAGACATAACGCCTGCATCATAGCCTTTGATTAAATGCAATTCCGATATGTCGGCAACCAAGGTATTTGCGGTGCGGTAAGGCCGTTCCAACGCACCATAATCATAATCTTCAGCGCCAGACGGTGCCGGTCTGCTGTCGCTGTCGATCCAGTCAACCAAAGTTGCTGCCAATTGGTCAGCCTGCCGGTCGGAAATTCCAGCAGCCCCCAGCAGGCGACGATAGTGTTGAACATTGCCTGTGTTCGCTACGTATTTGCCATTTTCACGACGCTGGACCAAGCTGTTAACATTGAAGCAATTGCTCGCGTCGGCAATCAACCCATTGATGCGGCCACCTTCAATTTCAAAGGAAACTGGTCTGGGTTCATTTAACTGTGCCCCTTCGTTATAAAGACTTTCGGCGGCAGCAACTGCCAGCTGTTCTCCGCCGAGAGCGTACAAGCTAGCCTGATCAAACTGACGTTGGGCGCTGGACCGTTTTATCGAATAACCCAGAGCCTCAAAGGTCACCACTGCGCCAATAGCCATAACCGAAACAATTAGCAAAACCGTAACCAACGCCGCACCGGTTTCACCTTTGAACCTGAATGTTGCCAGGCCGCCAGTCATGCTTTCGTTCCCACAAGAAACATCATTTTAACCTCTTGGCCGGACCGAAAAATGATACTGACCTCAGCCAGTCGCGGCAGATCAGAACTGTTGACGAGCGTTCCCCACTCTTCAACCCAAATTCCGTCAGCCGCATAACGCAGGGAGACGGACTGAACACCCGAAACAAGTTCCTGGTCGATAAAATCCGCCGCAGTTACAATATCCGTTCGGTCATATATCCGGCGATATAAGGTCTCGCCCGCAAGCATATAGTCTATGCGCTGAAGCGCGGACATATTGCCAAACAATGCCGCTGCAGGATTGCCGCCACGTACTAGGCGCAATAGCGCGCCCTCGGGCATTTGAATACCGCTTTCAAACGCAGCAATGGTATCGCCAAATTCATCACGGACCGGTCGGTTATGGGCTGCAAAAAAATCTGCCCTCATAATCGCCCGCGCCCGGTCAAGCGCCGCTAGCTGACTGCTTGCGTCTTGCAGTCTGATCCTGCTACTTTCAAAGCCTGACAAAATTGCAACTGCCGACGCGCTTACCATGGCAAAAATAAATGTCGCCACGAGCATTTCAACCAACGAGAAACCGGCATCTTTTCGCAAAGTCCGCTTCATATCACTGACGCCCCCGGAAGCCGGTCAACCGGGCAAGCTCTCGCTCGTTCCCCTCTACGAACACCACAACATCTATAACCAGCAAATCACCGCCGGGTGCTGGTTTTACAGTTTCGCGCCACAGAAACTCTGCGCCCATCTGCTGGTCAAAACCTGTACGCGTGCCCGGTATCGGTGCCTCCACCAAACCCAAGCCAATGTTAAGGCGGTTTTCCGCGACAATAGACGCCAGACTGCGCTGTTCAATCGCACCAGTTAGCCCAATTGCCTGCGACTGACTTTCCAACAGTGTTACTGCCGCGAGCGAGAGTATTGTTACCGCCACCAAAAGTTCTACCAGCGAAAACCCACTGTCAGAACTACATATGGTGCGCCGCATTGCTCTAACCATTGTATAAAGCCTCAATCAACCCAGAAGCAGGCGCTGTAATCGATGCCTTTTCAGTCCCTGCTGACAGCATTAGATTGAAAGACGGATATTCGCCGGTCGGCAAAAACCAGATATGAGGATTCGTCTCCAACTCTGAAAAATCGATATCGACATTATCGACTGCCAGTTCCAAAAGTCTGGCAGATGGCCAGCTTTGAACCTCTGGTTTCAAAATCGCATTTTCGACAACCCAGCCGTCGCTAGAAAGTCTGACTGTTTCAAACCCCTCTGCAGAAAACCTCACTCCCAGTATCTGACCCGTCATAACACTGCGTCGGGACAATGCAGTCAGTGCCTCTTCGGTGCGCGCAGCCCGTTGTTCCAAGCCCGAATCACTAGTTGGTAAAGTCAAAACCACAACACTTGTCATCAAGCCAACAATGACCACCACGACCATCATCTCGACAAGGGAAAAACCGATTTCTGACTTTCTATTACGCATGCACACAAGCCTTGGCTACCAATTACCTATATCGGCGTTCAGGCCTTCACCGCCGAGTCGGCCATCAGCTCCATAGGAAAAAACATCAAATGTGCCATGCTCGCCGGGAACCAGATATTGATATTGGTTACCCCAAGGGTCGGTCAGCAGCGATTTGATATATCCTTCAGACCGAACAGCAGACCCGCGCGGCGCTTGTAGCAAAACATCGATGCCTTCTTCCAGAGAGGGGTAGCGTCTGGTGTCCAGTTTATAGAGTTCAAGCGCAGTTTCGATTAACCGCACATCTGCCCTGGCCTTTTCAACCATCGCTCGGTCCTGACTGGGTAAAACATTGACGACGACGATGGTAGTCAAAAGCCCTATAATCACAATTACAACCATCAATTCGATCAGGGAAAACCCGACATCATCCCGTTTGGCCGCAAGGGCAATTTTCCGTAGTTTGCTGAATGATAATTCCATAAGTTTCTCTCCTACATCAGGACAAGGCTGTTGAGCCGTAATATTGGCAACATAATCGACAAAACAATCGCCCCGACAACAGCCCCCATAAAGATGACAATCATCGGCTCCAGAAGACTAAGGGCCGTTTTGGTATACCCGTCAAACTCGCTTTCAAGATAGTCGGCGGCTTTGTGCATCATATCGCCCAATTGGCCGCTGCGCTCTCCTGCTGCTGCCATATACGCCAACATGGGCGGCAGACCGCTCACACCGCGCAAGCTGCTTGCAACGCCTGTGCCTTCACGCACCTGCACAACGGCGGCGGCCACTTGTTTTTCGATCACCACATTTTTGACAGTTACTTTCGCCGCCGCCAGAGCTTCAAGAGCCGGGCTGCCACCTAGCACTAACGTGCCAAATGAGCGGGCAAACCGCGCAGCATTCACCGAACGGATAAGCCGTCCAACAATAGGCAATCGCAAAAGGCCAATATGAACAAAATATTGTATCGACGGGTAGCGCATCAACACCACAAACCCAAAAACTGCCAAAAACAATAATACAGCCAGCATCAAACCATAGCTGGTCAAGAAGCCCGATGTGGCAACAACAATTTGGGTTAACAGTGGCAATTCGCTGCCGAAGCTTTCGAACTGGGCCACAACCTTAGGCACCACAAGTATCATCAGCGCTGTCACAACGCCGATCGCAACCGTCATCAAAACCGCAGGATAAATCAACGCGGACTGAACTTTTGATCGCATCTCTTCGGTTTTTTCGCGGTTTTCCGCAACCCGGCCAAGAACCGCGCCCAGCGATCCCGCCGCCTCGCCTGCTGCAACCATGGCGCAGTACAGCGGGTCAAAAGTGTCACTTTCCTGTGCCATAGCACCGGACAATCGCATACCTGCCATGACATGCGTCCGAACCCTGGTCAGCACGTCTCGAATTTCGGCTTTTTCAGCCTGCTGGACAAGTGCCGCCAGTACCTCTTCAACCGGCGACGCGGCTGCGATCATGGTCGCCATTTGACGAGTGACAAGCGCCACATCTTTAGATTTTATCCGTTGTTTTCGCCGGAAAACAGTAGAAAACCAGTCACCGTCTCGCCCAGCATCACCTGCGACAGCTTTAATCTCGGTGGCGTAAAGCTCGCGTACCATCAGGGTTTTACGAGCTTCCTTCTCACCCTCGGCGGCAATTGTACCCCGGCGGGTTTTTCCTGAGGCATCAATTGCGCTATAGTCAAACGCTTGCACTTGCCGCCTCCTGTATTCTGGAAACCCGAAGCACTTCCTCAATAGTGGTGGTGCCATCAAGCACCAGCTCGCGGCCATTTGACGCTAGCGTGTTCAACCCGCCAAAGGCGACCGCCTCAATATCTTGCTCGGAAGCGCCGTCCTGGATCATCCTACGAAGATCCGGTCCAATCAGAGCGAACTCGTATATTCCTATACGGCCTCGATACCCCTTGCCGCCGCAATCTGCACATCCGGCGCCTATTGTAGGCGAAAAGAAAGTTGCCTTTTCATCATCACCTGCACGGAAACGGTCTTTCAATTCATCAACATTGTCTGCGGGCTTTTTGCAGCTAATACACAGTTTCCTGACCAGTCGTTGTGCCAAAATCCCTTTGACTGTCGACGCCAGCAAAAAAGGTTCTACCCCCATATCGCGAAGCCGGGTAATGGCCGCAACAGAGCTATTGGTGTGCACGGTCGACAAAACAAGATGGCCGGTAAGACTGGCCTGGATTGCCATCTCAGCTGTTTCCATATCCCGAATTTCGCCGACCATGACAACGTCGGGATCCTGGCGCAATATGGCACGCAATCCCGAAGCAAAAGTCATCCCAACCTTGGGATTCACTTGCGTTTGGCTGACGCCGTCGAGCGCATATTCTACCGGGTCTTCCACTGTCATGATATTACGACTTTGGTCATTCAACAAACCAAGTCCCGCATAAAGAGTGGTTGTTTTGCCTGAACCGGTTGGCCCGCTGACCAAAATGATGCCATTTGGCTCTGACAGCAGCGATCTCAGTTTCTGCTCGCTGTCCGGTCTCATGCCCAAGTCTTCCAACGACAAATGTGCTTGCGATGCATCCAGAAGCCGTAATACCACCCTCTCACCCTGCCTGGCTGGCAGTGTCGATACACGAACGTCAAATTCCCGAGAGCCCAGCTTAAGCGATAGCCTGCCATCTTGGGGAATTCGTTTTTCGGCAATATCCAGCCGCGCCATTACTTTGATGCGCGACACGATATAAGGCGTCATACGGGCTGCTAAACTAGCAACCTCGTTTAGAACACCATCAACGCGCAGTCGAACGGAAAGCCGGTTTTCAAACGGCTCCAGATGTATGTCAGACGCCACATTTTTTACTGCTTCTGCTATTAAGCTGTTGATAAGGCGAATAACCGGCGCATCGTCTTCGCTTGCCAACAAGTCTGCCGCAGCGGGCATGCCCTCAAGCGCCTGATCGAGGCTTTCGGCGGGCATCTCGTCACCGATATCAGAGTCGATCGCGTCAACCGCGTGAATTTCAGACAACAACGTATCGAATTCTGGTCGTCTATAAGTTTCTAATTGCAGGCGTTTGCCAGCTATCCGCCTCACTTCTGGCAGCATAGCAACCACCGCATCATCACGCATGGCTACTTTGGCCGCATCGCCGCCGGTATTAATGATCGCAAATCCGTAATCGCGGGCGAAAGTATAACGAAGAATATGGTCCGACTTGTCGGTCAATATCTGTCCCTATTCCTGTAGCGGTGGAACCGGTTGCCCGCCCATCACATCTTTAACTAACTGATCAATTGTCAGGCCGCCCGAATTTACTTTGGATTGCTGACCACGAATGTAATCGTATTTTGTTGCTGTCAGCGCCTTGGCATCACCAGCGCTTCGAACAATTGTCGGACGCAGGAAAATCATCAAATTTGTTTTTGCCCGGCTTTTACGGTCCGAACGGAACAAGCGCCCCAACAACGGAATATCACCCAAAAGCGGCACTTTATCGACAGAAGTGATTTCGTCTTCTTGCACCAGGCCACCAAGCACAACGATGTCGCCACTTTGAATGCTTACTGTGGTCTCAATTTCGCGTTTGTTGGTTACGAGTTCGGTAAAGCTTGAACTGACCGGGCCGGCGATAGATGAAATTTCCTGGCGAATTTGCAGCCGGATTTCATCGCCATCGTTTATCTGCGGCGTAACTTCAAGCTGGATGCCCACATCCTTGCGCTCAATGGTCCGAAACGGATTGACATTGTTTGCACCGAGCGTTTCGCCGGTTGAAATCGGAATTTCCTGTCCTGACAAGAATTTTGCAGGTTCGTTGTCCATTGTCATGATTGACGGCGTAGAAAGAATATTGCTGCCGGTGTCTTGCTTAATTGCATTCAAAACGACGCCGAAAATTGTACCGCCATCTGTCTCACCAGCAGCACCAAGCGCAAAACCATTGAACCCTAGCAGCGAGTCTACTGCCGCTGCACCGAACAAGTCGCTTGCACTACTGGTGTCACTATCATCATCAGATGTTTGCAATGCACCTGCCAAAGCCAGTAAATTCGGCGCAGTATTGGAGTAGTTCGCCATGGTAAAGGGGATTGCGCTGTTGTCGCCGCCCGCCAGCAAATACTGCACACCAAGTTCTTTGGCGGCGCTGTCCGACACCTCAACCACAATAGCCTCAACCAGCACCTGCGCCCGGGCGACATCCAGCATATTAATAACGTTAGCAATGCGCTGCTGCATTTCACTGGACGCATTGATAACAACCGCGTTCGCTCCAGCGTAAGCAGAAATAGACACGTCGCCGTCTGCTGAAATCGCTTTGCCTGATTTGTCCTTTCGAGACAAGGATTTGGTAACTGTCTCCAACATGGGCATCAGTTTTTCCGCATTTGCGTGTTTCAAATAAATAACCCGCAAATCACCGCGTGACGCGTTGTTTTCATCCAATTCTCTCAGTACCGGGAGAAAGGTTTCAATTAAGTCCAACGGGCCTTTGAGAATGAGTGTGTTGCTGGAATCGAGCGGCATCGCGGTCAAAGACTGTAGAACGTTGTCGTCAAAGCCAGGCTGCGCAGCCAGTTTGAGCGCGATATCAGCCATCTCACCAGCAGAGGTGTTTTCCAGGGCCAAGGTGCGAATGACTGAATGGTCAACGTCCATGCTGGCAACCAACTGGGCGATGCGCTCCAAATTGTCGGCATAGTCGGTCACGATGACCACGGGCATGCCCTTGCGAGCGAAAACACGGCCATTTTTGAAAACAAATGGTTTCGCCGCAGCTTGCACGGCAAGGGGGTCTGCATATTTCAGACTAAACACTCTGGTCATGAGCACGTCACCAGCGCGCTCCTGGTTTACTGGACCAGCATCCTGCGCGGCAATCTCGTCCGGCACAATTTTGAACGCACCACTTGCAGATGGAACCAGAGTAAACCCATTCACTTTAAGTGCTGACAAAAATGTTTGGAAAACGCCTTCAACTGTCACTGTTTCAGAGGATACAACGTTGATTTTGCCGCGCACCCGCGGGTCAATAATGAATGTTCTGCCCGTAATAGCGGCGATATCATCAATGAAAGCACGAATTTCTGCATCCCGGTAGTTCAGGATATGGCCATCGTCCTGTCCGTAAGCGACAGATACAGCTGCGACCTGAACGGCCATCAGCACTGCAAGACATTTGCCTAGCCTCTGAACCGTTTTTTGGGTCACCGTCAAACTTGTAAATATGCGCTTCATCTAGCCATTTCCTTCGAAGTTGACGGTTAGTTCAATCTTTTGGCCGCGCCGCTCTATTTCCAGCAGCAGGCTGGGCGAAAGCGGCAAGGCCTCGCTCACTTCCTGCAATCGTTCAAACGACGACAACTGTGATCCATTAACGCTTGTTAAAATATCACCGCCTTCCAGGCCAGTTCCCAAAAGCGCAAGCGGTGTTGGCTCCGGCAACATAAAGCCAATAATGCGGCGGTCACGGCGAACCGGCGTTAATTCCAAACTGGAAAGCAGCGGCCCTAACTGCGTTTCCGCACCCGATGCGTTGGTGCCGCGCATCAACTGCACAGGCTTTGCTTCAGTAGCAGTCCGTTCTCGTTGCGGTCGCAGATACACTGCTTCTTTAACACCAGCACGCAGCAATTCCAGCCGGTCAGCGTAAACTGCTGCCAGCTCTACTCCTGAAGCAATTCTATCGCCAACTAGTATGAGTTTTTGCTCACCGTCTTGCAGTTTAATGATAGCCGTACCCGACCCGTCGATGCCGGCACGCAGGCCAAACACTTGAATATTTAATGTACTTTCGGGCAAGACGGCCAATGCCTGTATATTGCTCTCAACTGCATCCCGGAAAAAAGGATCAAATGAGAGAAGACGGCTAGTATCTTTAACTGCAGCTGGACGCTGGATCGGCGGCGGGGGAACCAGTTGCTCTGGTTCGACCGCCAGCCTATTGAGGGTAAAGATTGCCAATAAAACAGCAATCAGGCCGACCAAAGCCAGCTCAACGAATATTATGCCCGCACGCATACCCCGCGAGAGCACAGAAGAACATTCAGAGCGAGGAGCCCTGTCCGCCGAACGAAATTCATCGTTATCCATAGAGATAGTACGTCTCCATCGGCATTAACATTCTTTTTTTCCGGCTTCTTTTGGGCTAGTGTAAATCATACAACTCAAAAGATTCACCACGTACGAGATAGGCCTATTTTCTTTTGACGTCTAGAATTTATATGTAAAATCAAGTGAAACTGTCCGGCCGAGCTCGTAGCCTTCGGTAATAACACCATCCTGGCTAAACTCTATCTCATCGCCTAACAAGTTCTCAGCCTCAATGCTCAATTCAAGGATATTACCCCAAGCCTCAAACTCTTTACTGTAAGCAACATTGAGCATCAACGGTGGACTTTCAAACTCGTCCGGCGCTTCAAAAACACCCACCAGCGCCAAACGCGTGCCAGTGTAGTTAAGAACAATCGCCAGGTTTTCACCGCGATCATAATCACGCCAACCAAACTGTAGGTTACCCAACCATTCTGACTGCCCCTGGAACGAGCGCACTGCGTTGGTCACAACACCCAGGTCGGCCTCATCTGTTACGGTTTCGCCGTCAATGTATGACCCGTTGACCTTCATAAACAGTTCACGAGAACCGAGCCAGTCCCAACCAAACCAGTCCTGAAAAGGCAGAATTTTCTCAACTTCAACCTCAACACCCTTAAGTTCAGCAGAAGAAGCATTCACATAAGTGGCCAATCGGCCTTCGCCCAGTGCCCGACTGCTCTGCTCGATCGGGTTAGTGAACTCTTTATAGAATGCCCCTACGGTCAGGCTTTCGCCGGATGCGAAATACCACTCAAAACGAGCATCAAAATTGTTAATCTCAGCGATACGAAGTTCCGGATTACCTTGATATGTCAGGCCGCGCTCATCATCGACAAATCTTGCGGTTGAAAGCTCGCGCAAGTCAGGGCGGTTGATGGTTTGGCTGAAGGCCAGGCGCACTTGCATATTCTCGACAATTTCGTAGGTCATTGTCGCCGACGGCAACCAAAACTCGCCGCGCTGTGTCACCGTGATTGGCTCAAGCGTGATCCGGTCAACCGTGTCGACCACCTGAATACTGTCTTCGTAGCGAACTCCAAAAGCGATACGCATCTTTTCCGATACTTCAATATCAGCGCCCAGATACCCCTGAACATTTTCAAATGTTGCGGTGTAAAAATCTGAAGCGTCAAAAATTTCGGTCAGCTCAATTTGGCCCGGACCGATGTTTGCCGGGCCGAAGATAATTTCAGGTGCAAGCTGGCGCAAGTCGGTGGTTACACCGGGCGGCAACTCGAAGTTATAGCGCACCAGGCCGAAGCTGCGGTCTTTATCTACGTATGTAAATCCACCCAGAATATCAATCGGCAGATCAGCCACATACATAGGCTGCACAAAGTCCAAACCAAATTCTTTGGTTTCTTCATCAAGCGCGTTGTAGATGGTTGTGTTGCCGTCTGTACGCGCAAAAATCAGATCTGCGTTCAGTTGCGGATTGAATTCATAAACTGTGGTGCGGCGCAGCGGAACATCACGATCAGATCGCGAAATATTGGCGCGCCAATTTATTTCTGTTTGCTGGAAGGTGTCGCTGTCACCAAATAGGCTAACGATATGCTCACCGGTAAGCTGATTGGTCCAAACCTGGCTCTCGATCCAGTCGATGGTTGAGCGAGTGCGCAAACCATCTTCTTGAGCAAATAGACCTTTTTCAATCAGCGAGCGTTTGGTCGACTGACGCAGCACGGTGCCGGTATAGGAAATAGAATGATCCGCATTAAACTCGAAGCCAGCCGAAAAAAGCCCGTTTAACGAGACATCCAAATTGGTTTGGCGCAGACCGCAATCATCAAAACCGGCATCAACAAAATCCGGGGATTCGCAAACCTCCGGAGCAAAGTTGGTCCGGATCACGGGCCCAGCGTTTGATGTTGTCACGGTGCGGCGCACGCCGATGCGGTTTCTGGTGTTTACATCGTAATCGACGGCCGCGAAGAAACCGAACGCACTTTCATCGCCGACATCAAACCGGTTGCCAATAACGAAATTCAGGCCCGCGCCCGGATAGAGCTTCTCGCTATCGATAGACCAAATGTTCGGGATAGCCCGACCCGCCGCTTGAAGCTCTTCAGGTGTCAGGCTGACTAGCGATACATCTTGTAATATTTCATCTGGGATGTTTCGGCGTGAGCCACCAAAACCAAATATTTCACTGCCAGTACCATCATAGCTCAGACCAGTTTTACCGGTTGATTCCGAGTTATATTTACCGGAAATGCCAAATTCGAAAATGAACTCATCTGGTACAGTTTTTGTACGGAGGTCGATAACACCGCCACCAAATTCCGCAGGGTATTTCGGCGAATAAGTTTTCTGCACCAATACCGATTCAATTATACTTGTCGGGAAAAGATCCAGCGGCACCACTTTACGCAACGGCTCCGGACTAGGGATGCCCGATCCGTTCAACAAAGTCGACGAATACCGATCACCAAGGCCGCGGACATAAACATATTTTCCGCCAACCAGCGACACACCCGGCAGCCGCTGCAACCCGGCCGCAACATTACTGTCGCCCGCGAGAGTGAATGCGTCAGCGTCGAGAACATTGGCGATCTCTGATGTTGCCCGTTTCTCGTCGGGAATATATCGCCCAAGAACTGTAATTTCCTCAACATCGTCTGCGGGCTGCGGATTGTCCTGCGCCGAAGCCATCGACGGTGCCACCAACACCGTTGAAGCCATCAGCAAATATCTAATATTTTTCTGTTTCATTACCATCGCGACCACCATTTGGCTTTCTTTTCTTATGCGCAGCGCCGCAGAGGAGCATATTGCTCCGCTGCGGCGCCCCGATCACATGCTTACTGATTGAGCCAAACTGTCCAACCCAGGGTCCAGTCATTGGCTGCATTTTCAACTGCACCGACATAAGTCGTTACATCAAAGAAGCTATCCAGTGCGTTGACATCTGTTGCCGTCACACCAGTTTCTGTTGCACCGTTAATATAGGTCTTGAAACTTGCTGCGCTCGCCAACCCGGTCAGAGTATCGGTTGCGACCTGATTGTTGGCTTGGTTGTTGAACCAAGTCGCCAGATCGAACACGTTGCCGTCATCTTTGAAGACCGTGTTGCAACTGTCACTCAGCAGTGTCGATTCCATTGTGAGTGTACCGGTAAGGGTTGTTGCATCAGCGCCGGACGATGCGAATGTAGCATCCTGATCAATGTCGAGACAGGCATCGCCAAAGTCAGCCACAACCACATTCCAAAGGTTACCGCCTGTACCTTCGCGGAGAAGAATACCAATGTCACTCTCGCCGCCAGCTGCCGCTGAACCGAGGATGGTTGCATTAGCAATTTGTGGCTGCGCACGCGGTAGGAAGTCGTTACCGTCACCGAAGTTATCAGCCTCAATGCCCTGGTCTGTTGCAGGCTGGTTCGGGTTCTGGATAATGACCAGATGTTGCACCTTGCCGCGCCAACCCTGTGTCCAATCCAAGCTGTCATCATCTGCGCCGGTAATCACTATGTGTTTCGCTTGTGCTGTACCGCCGAAGAACTCGATGCCGTCATCAGCGCCGTTGTGCACCTGTAAGAAGTCGATTTCGGTGCTGGAACCAACACCCTGAAAAGCAATACCGTTCAATTCGTCATCTGCTGTAATTGGGTTACCTGCATAAACGACCCGGGTGTAGAAAATCTGACCGCTGCCGTCAGTATCGTCGGTGCCGCCGTATAGACCGCTATCGCCTTCGCCTTCAGCTTCACAGGTGCCTGAACCATTACAGGTGTTGATGGTTGCGCGGCCATTGATAACAAGGCCGCCCCAAAGTGACGTATCCACATCGAGATCGCGTGTATCAGGGTTGGTGGCGGTGAAAGTTACCGGTGCATCCTGCGTACCGTTTGAATTCAACTTGGAACCGCGCGAGATAACCAGATAGGACGTATTGTCTTCACCCATGACGGTTACACCGGGCTCGATGGTCAAGGTCGCCGCGTCACCTGTAGCCAGTGGACTGGATGCATCCGGGCCCATATCAACGCCGAATACAACTTTGCCAGAAAGTTGGTAGTCAAGGCCAGAAACAAGGCGAAGGTCGTCGGTGTAAGTGCCCGACAATGTGCAAACAGTGCCGTCTGCGTTGGCCGTTGTGCCAGTTGGGCACTCTGGGTCGGGGTTCAGGCCGTATGTCCAGTTCAGTGTCCAGTTATCAGCCACCGCGTCGCTTTTAACAGCGCCGGCGAAATCTACACTGTCAAAGAAGGCATTAATGGCACTTACGTCAGTCGCCGTTACAGCGTTTTCTGCTGAGCCGTTGATGAAGTTGTTGGACAATGTCGTTGCACCGACAACGTTATTGGCCTGGCCAGTGAAATAAGCTTCAAGGTCAAACACATTGCCGTCGTCTTTAAATACTGTGTTGCAATCAGTACCCAGCAGAGTCGACTCGATTGTCAGTCCGCCGCTAAGACTAGTTGCGCTGGACCCAGCGTTGGTGAATGTCGCATCCTGGTCAATATCAAAGCATGCGTCGCCGAAATCAGAGACAACAGCGTTCCAGATATTCGCGCCGGTTCCTTCACGCAGTAGAATGCCGATGTCGCTTTCGCCGCCTTTTGACTGCGACCCAACAATTGTCAGGTTGGACAGTTCAGGCTGTGCCCGCGGCAGGAAGTCATTTCCGTCACCGAAATTATCAGCCTCAATGCCTTGGTCAGATGCTGGCTGGGCAGGGTTTTGAATAATGACCACAAACTGGCCCTTACCGCGCCAGCCCTGAGTCCAATCAAGGCTATCATCGTCTGCGCCTGTAATAACAAGGTGCTTAATCTGTGCAGTTCCACCGAAGAATTCAACGCCGTCATCTGCGCCGTTGTGAACCTGAATGAAGTCCAACTCGGTGCCTGAACCAACGCCCTGAAAGGCAATTCCGTTCAATTCATCGTCTGCTGTAATCGGATTACCCGCGTATTTAACCTGAACGTAACGCATTGTACCGCTCGAATCGGCATCATTGTCACCGCCGTATAGACCACTGTCGCCTTCGCCTTCAGCTTCACAAGTACCCGAACCGTTACAAGTGTTCAGGGATGCTGCACCGTTTATGACCAGGCCACCCCATTCAGAGGTAAACGGCTCTTCCAGAAGCGCGCCGCTGAAAGACGACGCTGCAGTTAGGCCCAGTTCTGTTGCAAGATCGAGGTCCAATGCTGAAGTGAAAACAATGGGGTTGGTTGCGCTACCCGCGGCATCGATTTCAGAGCCGCGAGAGATAACCAGTACGTCGGAAGCCGTCGCGCCGTACAAAACCGCGCCAGCCTCAATGCTCAAAATAGCGCTATCGCCTGCCGCTGCCGTTCCGTCTGCTCCGGTGTCAACGCCGATGGTGACTTTACCAGAAAGCTGGTAAATATTATCGGCGGTCAAGGTAACGTCAGATGTAATTGTCCCCGACAGAGTACAGTGGGTTTGCTCGCCAACTGTTGCAGCTGACGTTCCAGTAGGGCATGTGCCTGCTGATGTATATTCGATGCCACCGCGACCAACTTTAACTGCTGGGTCTGGATTGGGACCCGGGTCAGGGTCCGGGTTGCCGCCCCCGCCAGTGCCCGGGTTGGGCGCAACGGTCCCAGGTGAGGCCAACTCAGTGCTGTCGTCGCCGCACGCAACCAACGCGACAGATGCGACTGCCGCCATTAAGGTGTTTTTGAATATCTGAAGGTTTGTCATCTTGTTCCCCAGCGGCGACTTTCGCCATCACGTTCATGATTTTTGTTGCGGATAGTCAGCGCAAAATCAGCGTGCCCATCCATGGGTCAAGACATGTAACGAGGAACTGTGACAGTTTGGTTTCGGAAGTATGACACTTTTTATTAGAGCTATGATATCTTGGGCGACGCTGTAGCATGCATGCGCTTACGGCCCAAAACCGAGCAGTTTTCCTATAGAAACAGCCAGGTTAGCCAGCCGCCCAGGCAAAGAAACAGGCCAAACGGCAAGGGTTGAGCCATCCTGTTTTGTTCAACTGGCTTTGGCGCGACCAGGCTTACAATCAAAGCAAACATCAATCCCGACAGCGATGCTATCAACAGAAGCGGCGGCAGCGACTGCCACCCCAGCCAAAGGCCAAGCCCAGCGAGCAACTTGGCGTCACCAAGTCCGATGCCGTCCCGTCCGCGAAGCATGCGGTATAAATAATTTAAGGTAGGAAACAAAATTAGTCCGACAACCGCGCCAACAACATGATGGGTAGGCCCGAAACGCGGGTACAACCAAACAGAAACGACGCCGCCAACTAACAGCGTCATGTTTAGAAGATTGGGCAGTCGAAAAAAACGCAAATCATACAAAGCTAAAGAAACAAGGTTTACGTATAAAAGCACGGACAACAGAAGGGGCTGATCCGATTTAAAGGCCAGCCAGGCAGTTGCTGCAACAATAACTGCGGCACTCAGATAAAATCTTTTGCCTGTCAGTCCCGTGAGGATTTTTTCATCGGCAGGTATTTTAGTCACCTAATTGCACGTTCTATTGCTGGAAACATATGAATAATCGCATAACGGCCAGTCAATGTAGTTACACATTGTCTTCTATATAACAAAACGGTTTTGCTTGCCGCCACAACAAATCATGGATGGGGCAATGGCCCGGCGAAGGTCACAAAAAAACACGCTTCAACAGCGTGTTTTTTGGTTTCGATATAGCCCACCGATCAAGGGCGCTTTTTAATTGGCTGTGTTCAGCCGTGCCAGCGCAAGTTTCGCAATAGACTTTACCCTGCGCGGCTGGCCAGACACTGTCAGCGCATAAGGATTTTTCTTGGATGAAAGAATTTCATTGTAAATGGCGACTGCCATGTCACGTCTGCCGGTAGTGCTATATACAAATGCCAAATTTAATTTGGCGAAGACTTCGTCTTCTTTGGCAACATCTGATTTCAACAAAGCCGCTTCAGCCTTGCTCCAATCGCCGGTGCTTAATTCGTCTGCGGCATATTTTTCCTTATCCTGCTCCTGCATCATCACTGTTAGCAGTGGCTCGGATACTTGCTCAGCGGCTGACGCGCTATAAGCAGAAAGTGACAGTCCTGCAGCAAACAAGCTTACAGCGACTTTTTTTACTTTTTTTGAAATACTCATAATTCTGACCCTATGGCAAACCTTTCTATTATCAACATGTTTGTTACAGTTATGTGTAACATAGAAGATAAATTTATAGCCAGTGTAAATTAACCGCTTGATTTAGTTCATTAAAAAAATTTTTTCTGTAACAAATAAAAATTCTCTTTTTTACCCAGTGCTTTAGTCATTTTCGACGTGATTCGAAAATCTCCATATGAAGTTTTTATGACATGGTCAGAAAAGTACGGACAAGCCCGCTTTAGTCGTGTAGCTGGTGTTTTAAGGCGCTTGGCGCATGGTTTTTTGAGGCTACAATGCAACGTATTTTTGGCAAATTTTTAAACGTTTTCGCAAAATCACTGATGGCAGGTTCCATCGGTGTTTTAGCGTTTACTATAAATGCAAATGCAACAACATCTAAAGCACCAACCAAGATTTTAGCGGCCCCAATAGCTCCGCTAGAGGGATTGTCACCCTACGCAACTGACCAGAATAACAAAGTTGCCCTTAAATTTATCAAACGTACCGGCATCACAAAAAACTTGTCACTATTGGTTCTGCAAGACGTTAAGAACCGCCGCCAGATCAAAGATGCTATTGCGCTTTATGGTATGCCCAAGGTTCAAGAAACTGTCGTGGACGCGATCAAGGCAGCGCATAAGATATATGCGCCGCGTTGGAATCAGCTGATGGCAGAGATTTATGTGGAACATTTCACTGCGACAGAGCTGGCATCAATAATGGCCAAGCGCGAGGCGTCACCCTTTTTCCCGCGCCTGCTAGATTTGCAGGACACAATCTCCAAAGCCGTTCACGCGCGTGGTGATCAAATGGTCGCCAGTGCCCGTGTTGATGTCATGGATCAAGTTACAAGCATTCTGCCAACTAAATCACAGGCAAGCCTTGGTCGCTAGATCGTTCCTGATCTAGCAATTCTAACCACCCTATCCTTTATCACTATTGGTCATTGTGTCTCCACGCGCTAACTTATTCCCAAGGGAACAAGCTGGAGGGAAGCAATGTACACAAACTGGATTAAACTCGGACTGTTATGTACTGGGATTCTGGTGCTGGCTTCTTGCAGTGAGCCATCTGACACCGCTGCGCCCCAGCAAGACACTATCCCAGGAGTAGATACCCAGCGCATCCTGCAAGCCAGCCCGGGTGCGGAATGGCTTTCCCATAGCGGCGGCTACGACGAGCAACGCCATTCTCCGCTCGCCCAAATCACCAGCGAAAACGTCTCTAATCTTGGCGTCGCCTGGACCTATGATCTGGCAACCAACCGGGGTGTGGAAGCAACTCCCATTGTCGCTGACGGTATCATGTATATTACCTCGGCCTGGTCGCTGGTATACGCCCTCGATGCCCGCACCGGCGAAGAGCGGTGGGTGTACGACCCCGAGGTGGACAAGCGGGTTGGGGTGAATGCCTGTTGCGACGTGGTAAACCGCGGCGTCGCTGTATACGGTGACAAGATATTCGTGGGTGTTATCGACGGTCGATTGGAAGCGCTGGACGCAAAAACCGGTGCGGTTGTCTGGAGCACCGTTACGGTTGACCAAGCCAAACCCTACACAATCACCGGAGCGCCGAGAGTAGTCGAAGGCCTTGTCCTGATCGGCAACGGTGGTGCTGAACTGGGCGTGCGCGGCTATATATCAGCTTATAGTGCCGAAACCGGCGACTTGGTTTGGCGCTTCTATACAGTACCCAACCCAAATAAAGAACCCGACGACGCTGCGTCTGACGCAGCGTTCGAATCTATCGGCAATGTCAGCTGGGGCGATGACGGCGAATGGGTCACCGACGGCGGCGGTGGCACCGTTTGGGACAGTATCGTCTACGACCATGTGGGCGACCAGGTCATCTTCGGTGTAGGGAACGGATCACCGTGGAATCGTACCATCCGAGACCCCTCTGGCGGCGACAATCTGTTCCTGTCATCCATCGTAGCGGTCGACGCAAAAACCGGTAATTACAAGTGGCATTTTCAGACCACCCCGGGCGATAACTGGGACTATACCGCGACCCAGTCGATCATTCTGGCCGAGCTACCGCTGGGCAAAAACGGTACGCCAAGGCGAGTGGTGATGCAGGCGCCGAAAAACGGCTTCTACTATGTATTGGATGCAGCAACCGGCAAATTTATCTCAGGTAAGCCTTTTGGACCACAGAACTGGGCAACAGGACTGGATCAAAACGGCAGGCCGATCGAAGTTCCAGCCGCGCGGTATACCAATGTACCCCACACTCAAATGCCGGGTCCGTTCGGGGCGCACAACTGGCATCCAATGGCCTATAATCCCGACCTGAAGCTTGCCTATATTCCAGCACAGGAAATTCCGGAAACTTACGCATTTGATCCCCTCTGGGCCACCAAACCGGCCAAATGGAATACAGGTGCCGATTTTACAACTGGTGTTCCCGTCGACCTGCCGCCTGGCATCACGAAATTTCTGCGTGCAAGCCTGAAGGGGCGACTGATCGCCTGGGACCCAGTCAAACAGGAACCACGCTGGACCGTAGAACACAACAATGCCTGGAACGGAGGTATACTCTCAACAGCGGGCAAGCTGGTATTTCAAGGCAAGCTTGATGGCGATTTTGTTGCTTACAATGCTGAAACTGGCGAAAGCCTTTGGAACCATAATTTGAGGTCCGGCGGCATATCCGGGCCCGCGACCTACTCAATCGGCGATGAGCAATTTGTCACGATAACCACCGGTTGGGGCTCCGGGTTTGCTTTGATCACCGGCTATGGTTTCGACGAAACAGTATCACCAACAGTGGGCAAAGTTGTGACCTTCAAGTTGGGTGCAACGGGCACAATCCCCGTGCCCGACATGATCGAGATAGAAAGAACAGTTAAAGCCGAGCGCTATGGAACTGCTGACCAGCTCAACTCAGGCATGGTTCATTATGCGCGCGTTTGCACAGCGTGCCACGGCGCACTGGCGATCAGCTCCGGCGTACTGCCAGACCTGCGATGGTCGGCCTATAGTGGCAGTGCGGACGCATGGCAGGCAGTGGTGGCGGAAGGTGTGCTTGCAGACCAAGGCATGGTTTCTTTCAGCGAACTACTGACGCTTGAGGAAATTGAAGCCATTCGCGCCTACGTGGTTGCACAGGGCCACAACAGTCTTGCCGAAGAGGCCGCCGAGAACTAAGCGCTAAATCAGAAGATGCCCTGCACCGAGGAAAACTGGGAACAGAATCAATGTTCTGAGCGCGAAAATTTTGAGCAGATCCGCGAAATTTAGCGGCAAATGCGAGCGCATTATCAGCACCCCAACTTCGGACATGTAGATAAGCTGTGATACCGACAGCCCCGCAAGGACGAAACGCATGCGTTCGTCCTCAACCCCCGAAGCAATAACAGCGGGAGTGAACTGCTCCATAAACCCAACCAGCAAGCCCGGCGCCACTCTCTGCGCTTCCGGCAGAGCCGCCCAATCCAGAACCAGATAAATCGGCCAGGCAACGACATCAAATACACTTGTGTGGAACGCCAATATGCTGGTGATGGTGGCGATGGCGAGCGATGGGCCGATAACTTTAGACAGCGTCGTTAGCGCTGCTTTAAAGCCACCCAAAAATAACTGAAAAATATTAGGAGCACTCGCGGCTCGGCCAACCGCCTGCATCAACGCCCAATTGAACAGCGAAACATCGCCTTCGCGTTCTTCATGAATTTGCTTGCCCACCGGCTCGTAGTAGGTGTCCGAAAGCGCCCGTAGTGGCTTGAGGCGAACCATAACAGCGGCACAGATAAGACACGCACCAATAACGGTCAGATACCAGGTGAAAAACATGTGATCCAGTTTAGCGGTCGCGGCGATCACTAGACTGAAAGGTAGTGAAACGATAGAGAAATTGGTTGCCACCGAGGCGGCTTCGCGTGCCGTATAGCGGCCATCTTCATACTGCTTGAGAGTGATCAATAAGCCCACAGAAGCTGCGGCAACCAACGAAGACGTGGCATCGATCGCAGCACGGCCCGGAAGAGTAAACAACTTTTCAAAGGGCTTACGCAATAGCGTGCCAGTGAACTCCAAAAAACCAAAATCTGTGAGGAACGGCAAAAATAGAAGGGCTACCAATACAGTAAAAAACAGGGCTGGCCCAATTTCGGCGAACACTGTGCCACCGGTATCAGGCGCAAACACAACCGCCGGCCCAACTTCAAAATAAACCATCAGGCCAATAGCTGCCCCCAACAGTCGCATCAAAAACCAACCCGGCGTGGTCTCAAACATTGCAAACAGTATTGGCCTGCTATTTTCCCATGCGGGCTTGCGCACCAGAAAATACCCTGCGCCTGCAACCGTCATGCACACAAACCCAACGAGAATTTCAAGCAGAAAAGCATCAAAAGGCGCGCGCACAAAATCCATGATCACGCCCATAACAATGGTGCTTTTGCCGCCTACGGTAACCGGTGTAAGGAAAATCAGAATACCAATGAGCGACGGCACTGTAAATCTGAGAAGCCCTGTCAAATCAACGGCCTGAACGGTTAGTTGGTCGGCCCCATCAGCTGTCAGCGGTTCACCTTGCGTCTGTTCTTCGCTCATATAGTCCCCATATCCAACGACCGCAATTCGGCAGCTATCGCTTGTTTCCCCAGCAGAACGCTAGCAGCGACGGGGCGATAGAACAAGCCAACCGGAATGTGCCGACAAAATACTAACCCATTGACTTTCTGTTTTACGATAATAAATATAGAGAGCTTTTAATAAGAAACGGCTGCCAAGTGGCCAAACAAAAATAGCTGAAAATAGCGAGGGGAACGACATGCTTTCGATCAAGAATTTAACTCACACCTATCCAAACGGCGTGCAGGCACTCAAGAATGTATCACTTGATGTGCCCAAAGGCATGTTTGGCCTATTGGGGCCAAACGGTGCGGGTAAATCCAGCCTGATGCGCACGATTGCAACGCTGCAACAACCCACATCCGGCTCGATAACCTTTGGGAACACTGATGTGTTGACAGACCCGGACACGATCCGGCGCACGCTGGGCTACCTGCCGCAAGATTTCGGCGTTTATCCCCGCGGTTCTGCCTACGATCTTCTAGATCATCTGGCTGTGCTGAAGGGAATCACAAACAGCAAAGAACGCAAACAGGTTGTTGAAGGGTTGTTGGTGCAAACTAATCTTTTTGAGGTTCGCAAGAAAAAGCTCTCAACATATTCCGGCGGCATGCGCCAACGCTTTGGCATTGCCCAGGCGCTGATCGGCGATCCGCAACTGATCATTGTTGACGAGCCAACCGCAGGGCTGGATCCGGAAGAACGCAACCGTTTCCATAATCTTCTGGCTGAAATCGGCGAAGACGTGGTGGTTATTCTGTCCACCCATATTGTCGATGATGTGGCTGACCTGTGCCCCAACATGGCGATCCTTGCAGGAGGCGAAATCATCAGCAAGGGAACCCCTGCAGAATTGACGGAAGCAATTGACGGTGCGATCTGGAAAAAAGTGATCGAGAAGAGCGAACTTGAGGCCTACAAGAAATCACACAACGTCATCTCGTCCCACCTAACGGTCGGTAAAACGGTGATTTTTGTCAACGCTCCGGCTAATCCCGGTGAAGGATTTGAAGCGTCTACGCCGACTCTGGAAGATGTGTATTTTTCAGCGATTGCTGAAAGCCGTAATGGCAGCGACACCGCTGCCGCAACCGCAGCATAAGGAGTAATATCATGATGCTCCATATCGCTGCGCACGAGCTGCGCTATATGCTCAAGTCTCCACAAACTGTGGTGGCTTTCTCAATCTTCTTCCTGCTGTCTTTCTTTGCAATGATTAGCACAAATATTACCATCGGCGGTGGCGGCAATGTGGATGTAAATTCGCCCTATGCCATCACTATGACCTTACTAACTCTCAATGTGTTTGCTGTTTTCGTGGTTCCGTCGTTTCTTGCCAACGCAGTTCTCAAGGACTTCGATAATAAATTCGATGGTATTCTATTCGCTGCGCCAATTTCTAAACCGGCCTATCTTTTCGGGCGGTTCATTGGTGCTTTTGTAGCAATGAGTATCGCAATGTTTGGGGCGCCGTTTGGCATGTTGGTGGGTACATTCTGGCCAACGGTCGACCCTGAAACACTATCACCAACGAATATAGGCCACTACCTATATATATACGGATTACTGGTGCTACCGGTTTCACTGGTTATCAGCGCGCTCATTTATGCCATCGCAATCAAAACCCGGTCGCTGATGTATACCTACATTGCTGCCATGGGCCTATTGATCCTTTACATTGTTGGCATCAATCTGTTGCAGGGGCCTGAGTACCGCGAATTAAACGCGCTGGCAGACCCGTTTGTTTTCAGTACATTCCTTGAAATGACTCGCTATTGGACCGCCGTTGAGCGCAACACAAACCTGTTGAGTTACGAAGGCTATCTGCTGACAAACCGACTGATTTGGCTGGGCATTACTTTTGGACTGGGCGCGCTTTCCTACATTATGTTTTCTTTCCGAGCCGCAGCCAAAATGCCGAAGGAAAAGAAAAGCAAAAAAGCCCTAGCTGAAGAGGCCAGAAAAGATGATATCCAAACAAACATCAAAGGGGCGCCGGTGTGGAATGGAAGCACGTTGTTTGCGCAACTTCGGTTACGCACCCGCTTTGAAATTGGCTCGGCATTCAAAAGCTTGCCATTTTTGATCATCGTCGGCTTCAGTCTATTCATAACAATAACAGCCCTGATAAACCGCAACGTTGGATACGGTTTGGACGCCTACCCGGTTACCCGCCTGATGATTAACGCGATACAGGGGGGCTTTGGTCTTGCGCTTGTGGTGCTGCTTATTTTTTACAGCGCCGACATCATCTGGCGCGAACGCGTTGCTAAGTTCAACGAAATTATTGACGCGCTACCAACACCGAACTGGGTGTTTGTCATCAGCAAATTAGTTGCTTTGGCATTGGTTCTTGTATCCATCATGGTGCTGGGCGTTGTGATGTCGATCGTTGTCCAGCTTCTTAGCGGTTATAGTGCACTGGAGATAAGTCTTTACCTGCATCGCGGGCTGCTACATTTTGTTACCCCGTTCATTCTTGTCGCTGTTCTGTCGGCCTTTGTGCAGGTTCTAGCTAAAAACCGTTTTGTCGGCATGATGATCATGGTTTTGTATCTGATATCTACAATCGTGTTGCAGCAACTTGGATTCGAGCATCCGCTGTATCGCTTTGGCAGTAATATTGACACGCCCATGTCCGACATGAACGGCTCTGGGCGTTTCATCAACGCAGATTACTGGCTAATTGCATACTGGGCATTTGTATCCGGCCTGCTTTTGATGCTGACCTACATGTTGTGGAATCGCGGTACATTGCAGCCACTCAAATATCGACTGCGGAGGCTGCGTGCCTTTTTGCAACCAGTAACGGGTGCGGCGGCAACGCTGCTTATCGTGGGGGCCGTCAGCACGGGCAGTGTCATCTACTATAATACAAATATTCTCAACGAGTATTTTACGCTGGACGACCTCGAAGAGCTTTCGGTCGAATACGAAGCTGATTACCGTCAGTATGCCGACCTGCCAATGCCGCGAACCACTGATGTCAAAGTGGATGTGGATATTTTTCCATACGGGCGGCGCGTGGAAGTTCGGTCGCAGCAAATTCTGGAAAACAAGACAACTGAACCAATCTCAACGGTGCATTGCGTGTTTCCACCGCAGGCCGAAGTCATAGACCTTGCCCTGGAAGGCGCAGCTCTCACAAAATTCGACAATCGTTTCAACTACCATATCTGTGGCTTGGATCAACCCATGCTGCCGGTCGAAAAAAGATCGCTTTCATACGAAACGCTGATCCAGCAAAAGGGCTTTGCCCATGAGCGCAACAGCGTGACGCTGGTCAGGAACGGAACTTTCATCAACAACTCTGAGTTTTCACCCTATATTGGCTTCTGGCAGGGCGGCATGCTCAGCGACAGGAACACTCGTCGCGAATACGGACTGGAGCCATTGCCCCGCACACCGAAACTGGAAGACACCAGCCAGCACGGCAACAACTATCTGCGGCAAGACAGCGATTTCGTAACCTTCGAAACCACCGTGTCAACGGTGGCAGGTCAGCGGGTGGTCGCGCCAGGATACCTGGAACGCGAATGGACCGATGGCGACAGGCGCTATTTCACCTACAAGATGGATGCGCCGATACTGAACTTTTACAGTTTCCTGTCCGCCGAATATGAGGTGGTTAGCGAAAACTGGAACGACATCCAGATTGAGGTGTTTCATCATAAGCCACACACCTATAATGTGGCGCGGATGATCGACAGTGTGAAAGACAGCATCAGCTATTTCAACACCGCTTTCAGCCCCTATCAACACCGCCAGGTGCGGATTTTGGAGTTCCCCGCCTACCGCACATTTGCACAGGCGTTCCCGAACACCATTCCCTACTCGGAAGGCATAGGCTTTATTGCAAACGTTGCTGGTGAAGATGATATCGACATGCCCTACTACATCACAGCGCACGAGATGGCGCACCAGTGGTGGGCGCATCAGGTGATGTCCGCCAACACGCAGGGCGGCACAATGTTGGTGGAAACACTGGCACAATATGGTGCCTTGTTGGTGATGGAACAGAAATACGGCAAAGATCAAATCAGGAGGTTTCTCAAATTTGAGCTTGATCGGTATCTTTCTGGCCGGGCGACAGATCCAGAAGGCGAGCTGCCGCTCTACCGGGTGGAAAACCAGCAGTATATCCATTACCGAAAAGGGTCAGTGATCATGTATGCACTCAAGGACTATTTGGGTGAAGATGTGGTCAACCGATCATTGCGGCGGCTGATAGCCAACCGGGCGTATCGCAGCGACCCCTATGCAATTTCCACCGATTTGATTTCGATTTTCAAAGAAGAAGCACCTGAAAAAGTAGGTTTGATCGAGGATTTCTTCGAAAAAATCACCATTTTCGACGTGAAAGCCGAAGATAGCCGCGTGCAGGAACAAGCAGACGGCACCTTCAAGGTGTCGATTGATTTGGAAGTTGGCAAAATATACGCCGACGCCGAGGGCAACGAAACCGTTGCCAAATTCGACATTCCGGTCGATATCGGCATTTTTAGTAAAAACCCGGCTGACAGCGATTTCGGGCCCGAGCATGTTTTGCATATGCAAAAACAGGTTGTAGCTGACGGTGCATCCACGATCGAGTTGATCGTCAACGGTCGGCCCGCATTCATCGGCGTTGATCCCTACAACAAACTGATTGATCGCAACTCTAACGACAATCTGAAGCTCGTTGGCACTATCGATATATTGGCGGCAGGCGACGACAACGCCAAAAGCCGGTAATCACGAACCAAACAAAAGAAGCTCTGGGTGTCTTGCCGCCCGGAGCTTTTTTATTGAGCTACAGGAAACAACGACGTTAACTGGGTTTTTCGGCCACGTCTTCCAGAACAAACTCATAGGTCTGGTTACAGAACTGGCAATTCACATCGATGATGCCGTCCTTGACCATATCTTCAAGCTCAGCTTTCTCAAACTGACCTAAAACATTCTGCAAACGCTCGCGCGAACAACGGCAGACATGAACCAATCGAGCCGGTTCAAACACCCGCACACCGTCTTCGTTATATAGCCGATACAATAGGCTATCTAAATCCAATTGCGGGTCCAAAAGTTCGTCTATTTTGACGCTGTGCATAAGTGCGCTGGCGCGGTCCCAGTGCTCTTGTGTCTCGCGGTCGAGAATTCGCTCTTGTCCTTCTTCGCCGCGCGCCAGATGCTGCACCATAATACCGCCAGCACGCCAGTGGCCGGTTACCTCGTTTTTGTTGCACACCAAACGAAGCTCGGTCGGCGTTTGCTCGGAATTCATGAAATAATTGCGCGCAACGTCCGCAACACTACCGCCGGCCAGATCAACGATGCCTTGATAGCGTTCCATGTCGTCGCCTTGGTCAATGGTCAGCGCCAAATAGCCAGATTTTGAACCAATCAAACCGTTGAAACTCGGGTTCTTGCCGTAGGTGGACAGTTTAGCCTCATCGATATCGGCATAACCGCGCAGTCGGCCCACTCCGTCGTCGCGTCGCTCATAATCTGCTACCATCATCGGAACCGCACCGCTCGATTTGGTTTGCACCGTCACAATGCCGTTAAATTTCATGATCGACCCGAGCATCCCGGTCAATGTCAACAGTTCGCCGAGAATGCGTGCAACAGGGTCGGGGTAATCATGCGCTCGCAAAATCTGGTCAACAACCGTACCCAGCCTTATTGCACGGCCCCGCACGTCCATACCTTCGATATGAAAAGGACGTACTTCATTGTCACGGCTACCATCGGGATCGCTAACAACAATCGGTTTTTTGTGATCTGTCTCAGTCATGTCGCACTGTCACTCTTTATCTACATCTTGCCCGATTATATTTTACCAAGGCACCAGGCCAAGATCGCTTTTTGGGCGTGCAACCGGTTTTCCGCCTCTTCCCACACCACAGACCGCGGACCGTCGATCACTTCAGCTGCCACTTCCTCGCCGCGGTGCGCGGGCAAACAATGAAGAAACACGGCGTCGGCCGACGCATTTTTCATGATATCCGACGTTACCTGAAACGGCCCAAAAGCTTTCATGCGCTCGGCGGCGTCGACGTCCCCCATGGAAACCCAGGTGTCGGTGATGACCGCATCGGCACCACGTGTCGCCCCTTGCGGATCGCTTGTGAGCGTCACATCGCCGCCTTCGGCTTCGGCCCAAGCGACAGCGTCCTCCGAGGGTTCAAAACCACGGGGACAAGCCAGCGTCAGCGAAAAGTTAAAACGCGTCGCAGCCTCAATTAAGGATGTTGCTACATTGTTGCCGTCGCCAATCCACGTAACCTTGCGTTCTTCCATCGATCCAAAACGTTCTTCCAACGTAAGCATATCCGCCATCAGCTGGCATGGGTGCGACCGGTCTGTCAGTGCATTAATAACAGGTACTGTCCCGACTTCCGCCAGTTCAACAACCGTTGCATGGTCATTTGCCCGCACCATAACGGCATCCACATAGCGACTAATAACCCGCGCCGTGTCGGCAACGCTTTCGCCGCGGCCAAGCTGCATGGCAGCGCCTTGCAAAACCACGCTGCTGCCGCCCAGTTGCCGCATTGCCATTTCAAAGCTGATACGGGTACGAGTGGATGATTTTTCAAAAATCATTGCAAGCGTATGCCCAGCAAGCGGAGTGCCGACGTCGACCGCGCCTTTGGGCATGCCCGCACGCGCCGCTTTCCAGACCTTCGCCGTGTTGAGAATGTGCCGCAGCACTTCAGATGGCAGATCTTTCAGGTCAAGAAAGTGACTGTTTGGTGCTGTAGCACTCATGGGTTCATTCCAATATTCAGCCCAGCATTCGCCAGCAAATGCGCGCTATTTTTTGGCGCGCAACGAGGTCAGTGATGCGTCCAGATGATTCATCGCTTCTTCAATATGGCTTTCGTCCAGAATAAGCGGTGGCAGCATACGCACAACCATATCACCGGCAACCGCTGGAATCATACCCCGGCCAATAAGGTCAACCACAATGTCACGGGTTGGGATGTCCGGCACACGAATACCCGCCATCAGACCTTTGCCGCGCACTTCGCTAATTAGGTCGCTATGTCGCTGCTGAAGGGCGGCAAGACGGCCATGCAGCATGTCGCCCATTTCAATGACATGATCAAAGAAACCCGGTTTCAACATTTCATCAAGCACTGCATTACCCACCGCCATTGCAAGCGGATTACCGCCGTAGGTGGAGCCGTGGGTGCCAACAATCATGCCCGATGCGGCATCTTCAGTGGCCAGACATGCGCCCAGCGGAAAGCCGCCGCCAATGCCCTTGGCTGCGGTGATGATGTCTGGTTCAATGCCCGACCATTCATAGGCAAACAATTTGCCGGTCCGTCCCATACCGCATTGAATTTCATCAACCACAAGCAACAGGCCGTTTTCGTCGCATATTTGCCGCAGGGCCTGCATGGTTTCAGCGGGGATCGGCCGAATACCGCCCTCGCCTTGTACAGGTTCCACCATAATGCCGCCGGTGTTGGGGCCAATCGCTGCTTTAACTGCTTCAAGGTCATCGAAAGGTACGACATCGAAGCCTTCCGGCAACGGCTCAAACCCTTTTGTCAATTTTTCCTGACCAGCGGCAGCGATACCCGCCAAGGTGCGGCCATGGAAAGCTGATGCCATGGTTACAATGCGGTAGCGACCCTTCTGGCCTTTATCATGGTGGTATTTACGCACCATTTTAATTGCGCACTCAATTGCCTCAGCGCCAGAGTTACCAAAAAATACCGTATCAGCCACGCAGGCATCGGTTAGCCGAGTGGCCAATCGCTCGCCCTCAGGAATAGTGAAACCATTAGCTGTGTGCCAAAGCTTGCTACCTTGCTCCTGCAGGGCTTTCACTAGGCTCGGATGGCTATGACCAAGGCACATGACGCCGATACCTGAATAGAAATCCAGATATTGCTTGCCGTCAGTGTCATATAAATACATGCCTTCGCCGCGCTCAAATGCGATGGGGTTACGGGCATAAGTTGGCATCAATGGTGTAATCACAATGTGTCTCCCTTCTGGGCTAGACAGTTTTGCGGGTGTCCTTCTTTGGGTACCTCTGTTGGGCGCTTTCTGAGCCGACAATCCCCTAGGCTCAAAAAGGTCGGGCGAAGGCGCAGCTGCGCTCCGGCCAACGGAGGGCGAGGATGCCTCCGGCCCCGCAAGTTGTCAATGCTAGCGAAGCTATATTTTCTATGGTCTGAAGCAGCACTTGAATTGTCTGGTTGCAACAAGATCAGTTGCCACCGAGAGCGAGCTTTGCACCGAGATAACCCGCTATCTACGCTTTAAGGCGGTAACCCTTTTTAAACACCAGATAAACCGCAACAGTCAGGATAAAATTGATACTCAAAGTAAAGAGTAGACCAACCATTAAATTGCTGTCTGCCCGGTCAATAAAACCATAACGAAAACCGTCTATCAGGTAGAAAAATGGATTAATACTGGAGAAGACTTGCCAGCCTTCGCTTAACCGCTCAATCGAATAGAAGGTGCCCGACAAGAGGCTAAGAGGTGCGATCACAAAATTGGTAATAGCTGCTGAATGGTCAAACTTCTCGGCCCAAACACCGGTTAACACTCCAATCAGCGACAACATTGTGCTGGCAGCCAGCGCAAAATACAGAACTGCCCACAAGTGGGACACATTCATGCCAACGCCGGGCATCAGGGCAAAAGCTGTACCAACAGACAGGCCAACGACAATGCCTCGGGTTACGCCACCGAGCACAAATCCAATGGTCAATTCCAGTGCTGAAAGCGGAGGCATCAACGTATCAACGATGTTGCCTTGCACCTTTGAGATAAGAATCGACGATGAGGTATTGGCAAAGGCATTTTGCAAAATTGCCATAACGATCAACCCGGGCGCCAAAAACTGAGCGTAGGGCATGTCAGCCACCATGCGGCCACGGCCGCCCAGCGCTAGCGAAAAAATCACCATAAACAGGATAGTGGTCACCGCTGGCGCAATCAGCGTCTGCGTCCACACCTTCATGAAACGCTTGGTTTCCTTCAAATACAGCGTTTGCAAGCCAACCCAATTCACCAACCCGATAGTCCGAACGCCAAGCTCCGGATAGGGTTTGCTGTTGCTGTCTGTCACGGTACACGCTCCGACTCTAAAGAGGAGAAAATTAGGGTTCCTTCATATGGTGATACATGAGGTCTTGGCAAGAGGGGGCGCAAAGCGATATAAAGAATCCGAATTCCGACTCGCAAGTCGACTCATAAAAATATATAAGTGCCCAACAGCAACGCATAATCAAAGGACACCTTCATGGCCTGGACGGAAGACCGCATTGAAAAGCTCAAGAAACTCTGGGACGACGGCTTGAGCGCCAGCCAAATCGCCAAAGAATTGGCCGAAGGTGTTACGCGCAATGCGGTAATAGGCAAGGCACACAGGCTAGGTCTGAAGTCTCGTCCATCGCCGGTAAAAACCGACACGGAAAAGAAAAAAGCAGCACCAAAACCTGCCGCCAAGAAAAGCGATAAAAAGTTGGTGTCGCTTTTGGACCTAACCGACCGCATGTGTAAATGGCCTATCGGTCACCTCGGCGACTCGGACTTCCATTTCTGCGGCAAATCATCTGAGCCCGGCATGCCTTACTGCGCGCGCCACTGCGCTGAGGCTTATCAGGCACAACCACCACGCCGTGACCGCAGGCCCAACACGCGCCCACCAATCCTTTAGGGCGCCGCCCGGCCCTAAAACAACGTATCCAAGCTGAAAAGAAGCTGTACGAATTCTGCATTTTCGCGGTTTTTGGCCGATTTTCAGTGACTTCCGCAATAAGTTACCGGTTCACTCTTGCCCTCTTTGGCGACGACGTTACCATCGTTATTGATGTGAGGTTATATATAGGGAGAGTCGAATGACCAGAAAGTTCACCTTTAAAAAAATTGCAATAGCTGCCCTCATGTGTGCAGCGCTGCCGCTTTCTTCATCTGTTGCCGACAACCACGAGGGCGAAGAAGAACGCTCTTTCGATTCGAAATACCGCCACGATACGATGCAGCATTTTAATTACTCGATGCAGAAACTAGTTCCCATTATTTTTCGAGGGACAGGCAACCCTGACCACTTGCCAGCGATCGCCCAAATCATGGCCAGTACAGCTACCATGACCAAATCGGTCTTTGAAAAAGATACTCGCGGCACCGAAGGTTTCACCAAAGCAAAGGACGCTGTTTGGGAAAACTGGGAAGACTTTGCCAAACGTATGGACAGCCTAGAGGCGGATACCGCCGCATTTGCAGAGGTCACTAAACAAACAACAGACATGGATGAAATAAAAGCTGCGTTCGGGCTTGTTGGGCGAAATTGCAAGGGGTGCCACGACGAATATAAAGTCAGGTAAACTAGACACCAAATCCATAACTACATCCAAACGCCCTCATATTCGAGGGCGTTTTTTTTATCAGAAAACCGACAAACACACAGTCGCTCCAACGACGATAAACAACAACAAAGCCAACCAGCCGGGCTTCATTCTCGGGGCAAGTGTTGAAGGCTCACCACTGGTGTTTCCACTTATCATTGGCCAAATTAAATTCACCCGTTTAAAAACCCCGTACATCAAAACAACAAGCACGTGAAATGCCACAACACCGATCAAGATACGCCCAAGCAATTCATGCCAATTGGTAAGGTCGCTGGACAAGGAACCAGAAACTTCCCTCGATAACGGCCCTGAAAAAATCATTCCGTCGCTGGCAAACAAACCCATGATCGCTTGAGCCAACAGCAGCACAAGCATAAGAGCCACAGACAAACCGCCAAGCGGATTGTGTCCAATTGTTTTGTAAGGAAGGCTGCTGAAACTTTGCTTTAAATGCTGGAAAACCGCCCTCGGGCTTTTGATAAAGTGACTGAAACGCGCTGTATCACTGCCAACAATCCCCCAGAGGATACGCCACGCTACCAAAATCAGAATCGTAACGCCTGCATTTCGGTGCATATCTGCGTAGAGACCAAATTTGTCTTGAAACGCAGAATAGGCCGATAAGCAAAACAATACCGCAAGAGCCCAATGAAACAGTCGGGTGGCGATGTCCCAGACTTTTATTTTTTTATCGCCGTTTACCTCGTTCACCTAAGCCTCCGTCATATTCGTTGCTGCTTCCACAATATCGGCGCTGTCGGGCAACCATCGCAGCTCAGCCGCTGGCGCATATGGAACCGGTGTATCGGGCGGGCATAACTTCATGGGCGCACACCGAAGCGATCCAAAGGCTTGAGCGCTCACCGCTGCAATAACTGCATCAGCGAATCCGGCAAATGCAGTGCCCTCGTCGACCACCAACAGTCGCCCGGTTTTTTCCACACTATCGACAATCGCACCCACATCCAGTGGTTTGATCGTGCGCGGGTCAATCACTTCCGCTGAAATACCGTTTGTGCCCAGAGTTTCTACAGCCGCTAAAGCCCGATGGCCCATGGCACTTGCAGCTACAATAGTGATGTCCGTGCCCTCCCGGATAGTTCGCGCCTTGCCGAGCGAAATCTCGGGCAAGCCTGCTACCACTGGACCCTCAAAATCATAGAGCTGTTTGTTTTCCATAAAGATAACCGGTCCATCGTATCGGATGGCGGCTTTCAACAACCCGGCTGCATCAGCGGGGTTGGAAGGGCACACCACAGTCAGGCCTGCGATCGAAGCGAAAAGGCTGTGCAAGCTGGCGCTATGCATCGCACCAGATCCATCACCTGCGCCCATAGTAGTGCGAATAACCAGCGGCAGTTTAAGCCGACCATTTGACAGAAACTGGGCTTTTGCCGCCTGGTTCATAATCTGGTCAAAGCAAACACCAGCAAAATCGCAAAACATCAGTTCTACAACTGGCTTCAAACCCGTCATGGCCGCTCCTACACCCATGCCGACAAAAGCAGTTTCAGAAATGGGCGTGTCAATCATACGTTCGGCTCCGAACTTGCCAGACAAACCTTCCGTAACCTTGAACACGCCTCCATTTTCAGCGATGTCCTCACCAATACAAATGATGGTATCATCATCGGCCATGGCCTGATGAAGAGCGCTGTTAAGCGCTTGCCTGATTGTCAAAACCTGCTCAGCCATCGGTGCCTCCTTGCACCCCAAGCCAGGGTGAAAGCGCATTCGCCGCCGCAAATGGTGCTGATGCCGCCGCCGCAACAGCTGCGGCTGCATCTTTTTCTGCCGCACATCGTGCAGTGTTCAACAACTGGTCCTTGACACCCTGTTCAGAAAGCCATTTCGCAAAACAGGCCATTGCTTTTGACGGAGGGAATTCTGATCTTTCTTCATCGCCGAAATAATGGCCATGGTCGCGCGAAACCGTAACTTCAACAAACGCTGGGCTACCCAAACGCGTATATGTAACCGCATCGCGAAGTGTTTTTAAGCAATCCGTGTAGGCATCGCTGTCGGCAGACCATGCAGTGAGGCCAAAGCTTTCGGCGCGCGCGCAATAGCTGCCGCTGGTGGCATCAACAGCAGCAGTGGTTTGTGCCATTCCATTATTATACATGACGAAAAGCATCGGCAGATTTAGCGTCGCAGCCAGGTTCATCGTCTCCAGCACCGCGCCCTGGTTAGCTGCACCGTCGCCGAAAACCGCAACGCCGATACCGCCAACTGCAGCTGTATTTGCGCTCAATGCGCCGCCTGCCGCCAAGGGAACTTGTGCGCCGACAATGCCATTCGACGTAAGAAAACCTGTTTCCGGCGCCAGCAAATGCTGAGTGCCCGCAAGCCCGTCTGAGAGCCCGCCCTCACGGCCAAGAATTTCCTTTGCGACAGCAACAGGGTCCGCGCCGCACGCCAGAGCGAGGCCGTGACTTCGATGAGACCCGGTTACATGATCGCGCGTCGGGTCGAGCTGCTGGCCAAGAAGAATGTCAGCTACCTCTGAGCCTGTGCTCAAATGCACCAACCCAGGCACATTGCCCGCACGCGCCTGGACCGCAATCGCCTTTTCAAAGGAGCGGATAAACCAGCAGCTTTGGTATTGTTTGAGGGCTACTTCGTTCATGGTTCTACCCCTACACGAACCCAGCATCACCTTCCAGCGGGAAAAGGCTTCTTTTCCAAGACACCTCACAGGGTTTTCACTAAAAAAGCGTGCAAAGATGAGAAAAATCAGCCATAATTCACATTCAACTGCTTTGATGACATTATGTCACAGGTTGCCCATAGTGCACCGTAGACGGTTGACTCACCCCCTACAGTTCCCATATGTAAACCTGACTGATTTAGTCATATATTAAATGACAAAGTCCTAAATCGCGGGAAAAAAGGGCCAAACCCATGATAAGACTTACAAATTTGGCGGATTATGCCGTTGTATTGATGTGCGAAATCGCCGTTAACTCTGAGCGTGTGAGCGCACAAACGCTCTCTAGCAGCACCAATATACCGGTACCGACTGTTTCAAAAATATTAAATGCATTGGGTCGCGCTGATCTGCTGGTGTCGCACCGCGGACTCAAAGGTGGCTTTGCCCTGGCCCGTTCGTGCGAAGAAATTAGCGTAGCGAACATTATTGAAGCCATTGATGGCCCTATCGCTGTTACGCACTGCGCAGAACCCAGCGATATTGACTGCGGCTACACCAACATTTGCGTGATGCGCCCCAAATGGCAGCTTATCAACGGTGCAGTGAAAAGTGCCCTTGATGACGTTGTGCTGTCATCGCTTGTCACTCCGCTCGGCGGCGAAGAGCTTGTCGCCCAATTCGAGGCCCAGGCACAAAGCGCCGCCAGAAATTAGTATGTAATTAGAGAGTAAGGAGCCAGCCATATGGCAGGTACCCAGGAAACCCGCGAACAAGTTGCCGAGATAACCGGAGACTATAAATACGGCTTCTCGACCGATGTGGAAATGGACATGGCACCAAAAGGTCTGTCCGAAGATATTGTTCGCTTTATATCTGCCAAGAAAGACGAGCCCGAATGGTTGCTGAGTTGGCGACTGAAGGCTTACCGCGCCTGGTTGAAAATGGATGAGCCTGATTGGGCCAAGGTCAACTATCCGGCAATCGATTATAACGATATTTATTTTTACGCTGCACCCAAAAGCCAAGACAAACCAAAAAGCCTGGACGAAGTAGACCCAGAACTGCTGCGGGTGTACGAAAAACTAGGCATTCCTCTGGCTGAGCAAGAAGTGCTGGCCGGCGTTGAAGGCGCGCGCAAAATTGCTGTGGACGCAGTATTCGATTCCGTATCTGTGGCCACCACCTTCCGGGAAGAATTGAAAAAAGCTGGCGTAATTTTCATGTCGATCTCGGAAGCGGTGCATGAACACCCTGAGCTGATCCAGAAATATTTGGGCACAGTGGTGCCGCAGCGTGACAATTATTTCGCCGCGCTTAACTGCGCTGTATTTTCGGACGGTACCTTTGTTTACATCCCCAAAGGAGTTCGCTGCCCGATGGAACTGTCCACTTACTTCCGTATCAATGCGGAAAACACTGGCCAGTTTGAACGTACCTTGATTGTCGCCGAGGAAGGTTCCTATGTTTCCTATCTTGAGGGTTGTACCGCCCCTATGCGCGACGAAAACCAGCTACATGCGGCCGTGGTCGAACTGGTGGCGCTTGATGACGCCGAGATCAAATATTCCACCGTCCAGAACTGGTACCCAGGCGACAAAGACGGCAAGGGCGGCATCTATAATTTCGTGACAAAGCGCGCGCTTTGCAAAGGCAAAAACTCGAAGGTTTCCTGGACCCAGGTTGAAACCGGTTCTGCCGTCACCTGGAAATACCCCAGTTGTGTGCTGGCGGGCGAAGGCTCAGTGGGCGAGTTTTATTCAGTGGCTGTTACCAACAACCTGCAGCAAGCCGATACCGGCACAAAAATGATCCATATGGCGCCCAACACGCGCTCGACCATCATTTCCAAAGGCATTTCTGCCGGGCGTTCGCAAAACTGCTATCGCGGACTGGTGAAAGTACTATCGGGTGCTGAAAATGTGCGTAATTACACCCAGTGCGACTCGCTCTTGGTGTCGTCGACCAGCGGCGCACACACCGTTCCCTACATCGAAGTGAAAAACCCCACCGCCCAAATCGAGCATGAAGCGACAACCTCTAAAATATCAGAGGACCAGTTGTTTTATTGCCAGTCGAGGGGCCTGGGTGAAGAAGAAGCGGTCGCGATGATCGTCAACGGATTTTGTAAAGAAGTCATGCAACATCTGCCGATGGAATTTGCCGTGGAAGCTCAAAAGCTTCTTGGCATCTCCCTTGAAGGCAGCGTTGGATAAATAGGCCAAATATTATGTTAACTGTCAGAGATTTACGCGTAAGCGTCGAAAATAAAGAAATTATCAAAGGCCTTAGCCTTGAAGTAAAACCAGGCGAGGTACATGCGATTATGGGCCTGAATGGGGCCGGGAAATCAACCCTGGCGAACACCATCGCCGGGCGCGATGACTACGAGATGACCGCAGGCTCCATCGAGTTTGACGGCAAAGACATTAGCGAGCTGGAGCCGCACGAGCGGGTCGGTGAAGGATTGTTTCTGGGCTTCCAGTATCCGGTAGAAATCCCCGGCGTCTCGAACCTAAACTTCATGCGCACAGCGCTTAACAGCGTACGGCGCTACCGCGGCGAAGAAGATATGTCTGCGGCCGAATTTATGAAGCTGGTGCGCACCAAAGCTGCTGAGTTGAAAATGGACTTAGAGATGCTCAAACGCTTCGTCAATGTGGGTTTTTCGGGCGGAGAGAAAAAGCGCAACGAAATGGTGCAAATGGCGGTGCTGAACCCCAAATTAGCGGTGCTGGACGAAACTGATTCTGGTCTCGACATCGACGCCCTTAAGGTGGTCGCAGACGGCATCAATGCCCAGCGCAAAAACGACACAGCCATATTGCTGATCACCCATTATCAGCGGCTGCTGAACTATGTGCAGCCTGACGTTGTGCATGTGATGATCGACGGAAAAATCATCAAATCCGGCGGCAAGGAACTAGCCGCAGAACTGGAAGAAAAAGGCTATGCGGACGTCGCGTAAATAGTAGCACGATCCAAGCGATTTAGGAGTATCGGCGCATGCCGGAGTTAATAAAATCAACCTACCGCGACCAGGCCGCCAGCCTCTCAGGTACCCTTGCTGGTCTAGACAGTCTGCGAGACAAGGCCATTGACAGATTCGCCGAAACCGGGTTCCCCACCGCGCGGGACGAGAACTGGCGCTATAGCGACATAAAACGACTTCGCGGTCAGGCCTTTGCCGCTGCGCAGATACAATCTGATGCCCGAATTCCAGACGCAATCTGCACGACGGCCGCACGACTAGTAATAATAAACGGTCACTTCGACCAGGAACGCAGCGACTTCGGCGATTTGCTGCAGGCTATATCGGTTCGCCCACTTGCCAACCACCTAATGGCAAACAGCGAACGTGCCAATGAATTGCGGGTTGGTCGTGAAGCAACAAGCGTTTTAAATACGGCGCTGATGCGCGACGGACTGGTTCTAGTGGTACCTGCGGGTGTTGAAATTGATGACCCTATTGAGATTATCCACATCATGCATGATGCAGAAAACGCCGCCGCTCAGGTGCGACATCTGGTTGAGCTGGGCGAGGGTGCAAAAGCCACAATCCTAGAACGGTTTATCGGCGATGACAGTGCTTACTGGATGAACTCTGTGGTTCAGGCCCGGGTTGCCGAAGGGGCCGCACTTAACCATTACCGGATGCAGATGGACGGGTCGCAAGCCATCCATACTGCCAATGCCGCTGTCAGCGTAGGCGCGGGCGGCAACTATAGTGCCTGCAATGTTTCACTGGGTGCATCGCTGGCACGCTTTGATGCGCAGGTGCGGTTACTGGTTGATGGAGCAAATGCCACCATCGACGGCGTTGCACTGGCTGCCAGTCGCCAAAGTCACGACATGCTGGTTCATGTTGACCACCGCATGCCATCCACGAACAGCGATCAGGTTTTCCGCACCGTAGCCGATGCGCTGGGTAAAAGCTCGTTTCAAGGCAAAATAACTGTCGCAGACGGTGCCCAGCAAACGCTGGCGGATCAATCTTTCAAAGCTCTATTGTTAGACCGGACAGCCGAAGCCAACGCCAAACCCGAGCTAGAAATTTTTGCTGATGACGTGAAATGCAGCCACGGCGCCACTATTGGTGAGCTTGATGCAAAGGCAATGTTTTACCTGATGTCGAGAGGCATTGACCCAACGACTGCTCGTCAGATGCTGGTAGAGGCTTTCACCGATGATGCTTTGGCGCGGATCGACAATGCTGCAATCGCGGACGCGCTACGTAACCAGATAAAAGGCTGGATGATGGCACATGTGCCTAATACATCAGGGAAAGACGCAGCGTAATGCCTGACACGGTTCAACATATCAATGCTACTACAACCGCGCCAGAACCGCTGGATGTTGCTGCGATTCGCGGTGATTTTCCTATTTTAAGCCAAACGGTTTACGGCAAGCCGCTCATCTTTCTCGACTCCGCTGCCAGCGCACAAAAACCAAGCGCTGTTATTGAAGCTGAGAAGGATCTGTATGAGCAATATTATGCCAACATCCACCGCGGTGTTTATAAATTCAGCCAGGATGCCACCGAAGCCTATGAGCAAACCCGCGAAACAGTGCGCGCCTTTATAAACGCACAGCGATCGCGTGAATGTATTTTTGTCCGTGGTGCTACCGAAGGTATTAATCTGGTTGCCCAGACATGGGGCCGGCAAAATATTGGTGAGGGCGACGAAATTATCCTGTCCGAGCTAGAGCATCACTCTAACATTGTTCCCTGGCAGATGTTGGCCGAGGAAAAGGGTGCTTCGATCAAGGTTATTCCGCTTTTGGATGACGGGTCAGTAGACATGGATGTTTTTGCTGAGCTGTTGAATGAACGCACCAAGCTGGTTGCGGTTGCCCATATTTCCAATTCCATCGGCACTCATCTTCCTGTTGAAGACATTGTCCGCATGGCCCATGCAGCGGGCGCGAAAGTGCTGATTGATGGCTGTCAGGCAGCACCACACTGCCCCATTGATGTACAGGCACTGGACGTAGACTTTTACGCTTTTTCTGCCCACAAGGTATACGGCCCAACAGGTATCGGCGTCCTATACGGCAAAGAAGATTTGCTGGATGCAATGCCGCCGTGGCAAGGCGGCGGAGACATGATCTCGACCGTCACTTTTGCCACAACAACTTACAATCATTTGCCGCCTAAATTTGAAGCGGGCACACCCAATATTGCTGGCGGCATCGCCTTCCGCCATGCGCTTGATTATGTCAGCGCTATCGGATTTGACCGTATTGCTGCCCACGAAGCCGACCTTCGCGACTATGCGACCAGCCAACTAGAGGGCTCGAACAGCGTTCGGTTGATTGGCACTGCCAAAGGCAAGGGTGCTATTATAAGCTTTGTAATGCAGGAAGCGCATCCGCATGATATTGGCACCATTCTGGACCGCCTAGGCATTGCGGTTCGCGCCGGACATCACTGTGCTCAGCCGGTGATGGACCGATTTGAAATTCCTGGCACTGTGCGCGCCAGTTTTGGTATTTACAATGACCGCAATGACGTCGACAGCCTGATTGAGGGCCTGAAAAAAGTAGTGGATATATTCGGATGACCGACGATAGCAAAAGAGATATTTTGGACGTGACCACCGCGAACGTACCGCCGGAAAATCAGCCTCAAAAGGTGGAGCGACCCATGGTCAGTCCGCAAGAGGGGGCCTATTTCCTAGATAAATTCCTGGATCAGCAAAACGAACCAGAATCTACCGAGTCGATGAACGATTCGAATGTCGAGTCGCAGGGCGTACAAACAGACCCCACCAACTCTCAAACACCCTCTTCACCCGAAGAGCTTCAAGGCAACATCGTTTCGGCTTTGCAAGAAATATATGACCCGGAAATCCCGGTGAATATATACGAGTTGGGACTGATTTATTCGGTTGATGTTGCCAAGGATTACTCAGCCCATGTGACCATGACGCTGACCACACCGCATTGCCCGGTAGCAGAATCCATGCCCGGTGAGGTGGAGTTGAAAGTGAATTCGGTTAACGGCGTAAACGGCGTTCGGGTTGACCTTGTATGGGAACCACCATGGGAAATGTCTATGATGTCGGACGAAGCCCGTCTGGAACTGGGTTTATTGTAAAGGGTAGCATGATGAAATCAGCGATCGAAATTAGCGACAAAGCCGCCGAGCACATCAAGGCGCTGCTGGCAAAAAACCAGGACGCCATCGGCATCAAGCTGGGCACGGAAACTCACGGATGCTCGGGCCTTGGCTATACGGTTGACTATCTGACCGACGAAGACCCGACTTGCGAAGTTGTCGAGGACAAAGGTGTTAAGGTTTTTGTCGACCGCAAATCTCTGTTGTTCCTGCTGGGCACTCAGATGGATTGGGAAGACACCATGTTTTCCACCGGCTTTAAGTTCACCAACCCCAACGAAAAGGGCCGGTGCGGTTGCGGGGAAAGCTTCCACATCTAAAGGGCGCCCTATCAAAGGGCAACGGGTTAACGATAAACTCTTCATCTACACACCAAGGGTTTTGCGGCAAATGACCTGCAACCCGCTTGAGCCACGGTCCAAGTGTTGGGTGTTGAAGCAATATCAAGTCATCCAGCAAACCCACCTGATAGGGGAACATAATCTGGGGATAGATGGCGAAGTCAGCCATCGACGGAATTGATCCACCACTCAGGTACAACCCGTCTCCCAGATGTGCTGTGAGTTCCATGAACAACCTTTGCTGCATGTCGTGCAACGGCTCACTCTGGTCCAGTTCACTAACCATCCTTAAAATGAAAGGGGCTTGCTTGAGAAGGTCAGGCCACGCCTTTTTGACGGGGTCGGGCATCTCGGCAGCGCTGGACACAATATCTGCGAGACGCCAGGCGCGCCTGCGAAAGGCATCTGTCATCTCTGCCTCAATGGCCGTTCGGAAAAATATGCTCGGAATGAACTGGTCGCTGGCCCAAGTATCTACCTGTTTTGTTTTCTGCTGCTCGTCAAGCGTGGTGCCTTGCAGGGAGTTTTTCGGAAACAGACTATCGAGCCAAATTCCAATAGCGGACGAGTCGCGGCGCCACTCCTCGCCGATTTTCAATACGGGGACCTGACTGCCGTCAGAAAATCCAATGGTCTTTTCGGGTTCCACCGGGCTAACGCCAATAAAGTCAAACTCTAGTCCTTTATAATACAAGTAACAGGACACCTTCCTCACATAGGGACTAGTGGTATATCCGTACAATTCAATTTTATCGGCCATGACAATCCTCGCTGGTTTCTCTTTTACCTAGGCGGGAAATACCTGAGGGAAAGTCACAACACTATAATGTGACTGACCAACAGGGCTGGAAGATATTGCAATGAACAAGGGCAACTTTGTTGCTTAGTCTTCTCGCGAGACCCTACCGCGGGTCTTTTTCCTGTCACTTTGAATTTTTTTCGTGGTCAACCGCTTTTCCTTGGCGGACCTGGACGGACGGGTTTTTACCCTAAAAACCGGTTTTACCGCCGCCTGCTTCAACAGGTCAGTTAACCGTCCCACGGCATCTCGACGATTTTCACCTTGAGTGCGGAACCGATTGGCAGTTAACACCAGTACACCGTTTCGGGTTAGCTTCTTGCCTGCAATTGTCCGTAGCCGCGCCAACATTTGAGCATCAATGGCGGGCGACGCTTTGGCGTCAAAGCGCAGTTGCACCGCCGTCGCTACCTTATTAACATTTTGACCGCCTGGCCCGGCGGCGCGAATGAAACTAAGCTGAATGTCGCTGTCATTGACGATAATATCTGGCGTGATTTCAATCATGAACTACAGAATAGCCATTCCCCTAGCTGTCGCAACTTATGTTGTGTGGGCGGCCTGCATGTTACCTCAGTCCGTGCATCTTTTTTTGTGGCAGGACCACCAAGTGGCCTTTTCCATTGCGCATGCTATACTGCCGCAAAGCCGGAGGAAATATTATGCGCGCCTTTTCAATTGTAATCTTAATCAGTGCCTTTTTCACTGCACCCCTATATGCGGTGGCAGATGACAAGCCCGTAGCAGATGACAAGGCAAAAATTGAAAGGCTGGAGCTGGAAGTCAAAAATTTGACCGAAGCACTGAACACCATGCGAATGCAATATACTACGCTTCAAACCCGACTTGAAAGCGTGCGCAAAATTCTGGGCGACAGAGACATCCTCGATGCAGCCAACGAACAAGAATTCGACGCAAAATTATGTATAACTCGACTTTCCGAATTGAAACAAACCCAAGCGAAACTGAAATCCTTGGGCTACACAGACCAACATCCAGATGCAGTAAACGTAAACCGGTCCCTAAAAAAACGGATGCTTGAGTGCGGCGACGAAACAGCTGACCTTAATGCATCCGGCGATTAAGCCAAAAAAACCACCATCAATCATTGCCTGCTAAAGCCCGGGATTATCTGCCAACAAAGCGATGGTGCCGTCAGGCTCAAACGCCTGATTTGGTACGATAACAACAGCTTTTGCGCTCCATTCCAAACTATCAAAACCGTTGCACGATGGACAAAGCGGCGACCATCCCCTGGGCCGGTGTCCGCAATCATTGCAGTGCCAATGTGCACCGTCGCTTGCGTGGGCAAGCGCTGTTTCGATAGGGTCCGGATTTTCCTTCAGCACATGTGCCAGCGCCAATCGATACTGCCATGCTGCCCTGGAAGGTGCTTCTTTAAGCAATCCCTCCAACAGTGGCTTAACAGCATCATACTCTCCGGCGTCCATCATGGCATCGACAAGTAACAATTTCGATTCCGGGTGGTCAGATGAGGGCTTTACCAATGCCCGAACGCGCTTCAACCAGTCGGTTGCGCTTTCCTGAGCGTCTAGTTCCTTGAAGGCGGCCGCGAGCTTGGGGTGCGGTTCTCTCGCCCAAGCATCTGATATTATCTTGCTGGCGCGCCCATCGTTATTGTCACCCTTTTCAAGCTGCGCCAGCGCGACTATTGCCGGGGTAAACTCAGGCCTCAGGCTAATCGCCTTCTTCAGGGTTTTGCGTGCCTGCGCCTTGTCACCCTTCAGTTTCAGCTCAGTTGCTTCAGCGTGTGCGATGGCACCGCGGTGTCGAGTGATCTGATCTTTCTCCAGCAGGGTTTCTTTGGCAACCTTATCCAGTGCAGCCTCGGCTTCCCGCCAGTTTCCAGCAGAAACTTCCAGCGCAAACAGGGTTTTAAGAACCCACGGGCTTTTTCGATTTTCCTCAAACGCAACGCGTGCCAGCCGCAACGCTTCATTCTCATGGCCAGTGCGCCGCGCCTCAACTAGCAGGCCGCGCAAACCGAGCAGGCGCCCGTCCTCCGTGTCCTCCAGTTCAGAATATCGTTTTGACGCAGCTACAAAATCTCCGCTTCTGGTGGCGGCTTCCGCCGCAATCAAATGCACCATGGGTTGCGGCGGAAGCAAAACCTCTGCGCGTTCCACCAACAAGCGCGCTTGCCTGGGGTCTCCCGCCGACAAAGCAACAAGCGACTGGTTCAACATTTTAAAACCACGCCGCTGGCGTTTGATCATCTGATTACTGCCAAAAACCGGCATGTCGCGCCTGAGCCACCCAACCAGCCACACGAGCGCGGCGGCACTTGCTGCGACCATCACAAACATCAAGGTCAGAGCGGCGAAACTGGTATCAATTTCAAAGGCCTGAAAGCTAACCGTTACTGCGCCCGGATGATCAGCGAGCCAAGCCGCACCTGCAGCCAACGCCAGCACTGCTAAGAACCAAATTGCCAGGCGAATCAACGGCTGCCTCCAGCCGTCGAGACTGAGATCTGCCGCAACAGCCTGTCAAAGGCAGCCAGGACATCACGGTGCGCGGTCGCATGTTGCTGCCATTCGGCGACCGCCGCTGCACCGTCGCCAGATAGGCCAGCAAGTGCATCCAGTGCGCCGTCCAAATCCCTCAGCGCCAAACGTTTTTCTGCCGACAAAAGAACAGCATCAATACCTGTTGCATTTTCGTCGGTACGCCGCACCGTAAACAGCGACGCTAGAAAACTGCCGTCAGCTTTTTCCTGGGCTTTTTTGGCGGCATTAGCCACGCCGTCAAAGCCACGCGTGAGACCCTCATATGTTTCGACACCCTCTCTATTTGCCAACAATACCGCCACATCTGCGCCGATCAGTTGTTGGTCAAGGGCCGGCAGCTCAGCAATATCCAACCGGATTGCGTCCAACTCCCCGCCGAGCGGTTCTCCAGAGACCGCTTGGTCCTTCAAACGGCCCAACGCCAGCAAAAGCCTACCGCGGGGCGACACATCCAGTGCACCTGCCTGCATCTGCTGCAGTGCTGCTTCTAGCAGCGCCAGTTTGGCTTTCACCTGGTTTGTTTCGGCCCGGGCCAATGCCACCGAACCGGTCAAGCCGGTGATCTCTGGGTCGCTGGACCCCGACAAAGCGGCGAGCCGAGCAAGTTCGGCGTTTATCGCCGCAAGGCGGGTTTCGATTTGCTGTACAGCCTGTGTGTCACTGCTGGTACCGGCATCTATTCGGCCTGGCTGTGCAGCAATCAAGGCCACATCATCGCTAATTTGCAGGCGCGCTGCATCAGCCTGATCAAGCCGCGACGCCTGCTGAGCAAGTATTTCCTGAAAACGGGATGCAGATACGCTCATGTCAGCCAATTGGCGTTCCAGCGAAGCCAGCGCATCGGTTGTTTGTTGGTCAGGGCTGGCACCACTCGCGCTTGACGCAAGCGGCGCCAAAATACCCAGTGATCGCAAGCCTTCCTCACCGTACGGTGCAGCAAATACACCGCCGATAAATGCTGCCAGTAGGCCCGCACTATACCAACCTGCTTTGCTGCTCTTGGCCTTGGGCGCCGGCATTTCTTCGACTGTTTTTGCGGTCTCCGGTCTGGTTGACCGCGCAGGCTCAACCACAGGCTCTTCAACAATCTCAGCGTCTATCACCTTGGGCTTTGCACCCGTCTTTGCATCAGGTTTTGTGCCGGTTATTGGATCAATTTTTTTAGTCGCCATTGATGACTTTCCTGGCTATCGCTTAAATATCAAGCCGCGCCGAGCATGCTGAACATGGCTTTTTCTGTCGGGATCACCGCATAACCCTTATTACGCCACGGACCTAAAAGATTAGTGGCAACGCGCGTTGACAAACATAAGGCGTCTATACTGCGCAACCAATCTGACCGGCCGTAATCCGCCACTGTTTCTTCAAAGATGGTAGCTGTACGCGGCGAATAAAAGAGTGCCACATCAATTTCTTCTGCATCGAGCGCTTCCTGCACACCCGCACTTAACCCCTGCACCGGTGTGGTTTGATAGGTAACGGTATTTTCAGCATCCAGCCCTTCATTCTTCAAAACATCACAAATGTTGTAGGAAAGTGTGCTGCCACAAAGGTGGGTATATTTGCGTTTTTCACTCAGGCCGCACTCCAGCAACAAGGGCACCAACTGCCTGGCAGTGCCTGGACCAACTGTAACATTTGTGAATCCCAATTCTCGCACTGCGTCGGCTGTCTTCTCAGCCACCGCAAAAATAGGCCGCGTTTTATCACCAACGTTGATCAACCCCATTCGGGCGCCATTTTGGCTGGTGACGATAATACTGCGGTTATTTTCCGGTATCTCAAAAGAAACCGGCTCCACACGAATGGCCGGCGCCATCACCACCCGGTGGCCCACTGCCTCTAGCTTTTCAGCGGTAATCGTAGCCTCATTGATCGGTCTGGTTACTAAAATTGTGCTCATGAGAACTCCGTTTTCACCTGTGTTGCCAAGTCATCAAAAAACGTTGCCCCAGCATCCAGCTTTATTTTTGCCCCTAATTCTGTGCCCAGCGCCATAGCATCATTGTGCGACGCCGCCGTTGATCCGCCTGCCTCAAAAACAGTCTGCCCATCGATCGATAAAAGCATGGCTTGCATAATAACCAAATTCCCCTGCCGTGTCGCGTTTGCTGCTATTGGGGTTCTGCAGGAACCATCCAACGCAGCCAGCAAGGCCCTCTCAGCGGCGACTGCCAGTGCTGTATCATCGTCGTGAAGCGGTCTCAGGCGTGACAGCATCGCCTCATCGCCAATACGGGCCTCCACGGTTACCGCTCCTTGCGCCGGTGCTGGCAAAAAATCTTCCAGGCTCAGTTTTTCCGTTATGGTCGCCGCCTTAGACAAGCGATTGAGCCCGGCAACCGCCAGAAAAGTGGCGTCAGCTTCACCGTCTTCAAGTTTGCGCAAACGCGTTTGCACATTGCCGCGGAAGGTTACAATTTTCAGGTCAGGTCGCAGACGAAGTGCCTGAGCCCGGCGCCGCAACGACGCAGTGCCAATAACAGCACCGGTTGGCAAATCCATAAAATGCGAAAACCTCGGACTGATAAAAGCATCCCTCGGGTCTTCGCGCGCTAGAAAAATTGCCAGCTCAAGCCCGGATGGCAGGGCCGTCGGCATATCTTTACTGGAGTGAACGGCACAATCGATGGCACCAGCCAGCAGTGCCTCTTCAATTTCTTTAGTAAACAGGCCCTTTCCACCAGCATTCATCAAATGCCGGTCTAGAATACGGTCACCGCTGGTCTTGATCACAGTAATGCCTATATCGTTTAAAGACAGGTCCTCGTGGGCGGCAGCCAGCCGGGAGCGCACGTCTTCAGCTTGTGCCAACGCCAACGGGCTTCCCCGTGTCCCTATTTTCAATTTGACCGCCACCAATGCCCTTTCCTAATCATGTGAAAGCAATAGATTTAGACTTCTCATTTTGTTACTTGGCGTATAGAAGCGGGACTGTAAAGCCTGAAGTCGGTGCAAAGTGCGGCGCACAACACCGGGCAAGACCACCGATAAGCCCGCAAAGCCAATGACGGCGTGCGTTGCAGAAAGAAATAATGGTATAAATGTCGGGCACATCACACATAAAAGCCGCTGGCCTAAAGGTGATGGGAATTGAAACCAGCTGCGACGAAACCGCGGTTGCAATTGTTGACGGCAAAAAAAACATCCTTGCACATATAGTATTGTCGCAGGTCGATGATCATGCCGACTACGGCGGTGTCGTCCCCGAAATTGCCGCGCGCCAGCATATTTCGAACCTTGACCATCTTATCCGCCGCACATTGGCGGAAGCTGGTGTTTCCATTGATGAGCTGGACGCGATTGCGGCAACCACCGGTCCAGGTCTGGTGGGTGGCCTTATGGTCGGCGTGATGACGGGCAAAGCCATCGCTGCGGCAGCGGGCAAACCGTTTGTTGCGGTCAATCATCTTGAGGGCCATGCGCTAACCGCGCGATTGGTCGAGGATATCAAATTCCCCTATCTGCTCCTGCTAATGTCAGGTGGCCATTGCCAACTATTGGCCGCGCACGGTGTCGGCAACTATGAACGTCTTGGCAGCACCATTGATGACGCTGCCGGTGAAGCCTTCGACAAGACCGCCAAGCTTTTGGGTCTTGGTTACCCCGGCGGACCTGCGGTGGAAACAGCGGCCTGCAACGGTGATCCGGCCCGGTTCAGCCTGCCAACTCCGATGGTGGGGCGACCCGATTGTGATTTTTCCTTTTCCGGCCTTAAGACAGCTGTGCGCCGCATTGCAGAAACGTGCGTCGCAGAGCGTGGGGCATTGTACCCGAACGACCGGGCTGATATCTGCGCTGCCTTTCAGGCAGCAATGGCAGCCAGCATTGAAGACCGACTCCAGAATGCTATTAGCCTGTTCCGAGAGAAAGCCGGTGCTGGACGGCTACCGCTAGTGGTTGCAGGCGGGGTTGCCGCCAACCAGTATTTACGCGACCGCATCAAAGCAACAGCGAAGGACAACAACATGGCTTTTCACGCGCCGCCCCTGGCCCTATGCACCGATAACGGAGCGATGATTGCCTGGGCAGGTCTTGAGAGGTTTGCCCGCGACCCAAGCATCAATGACAAGAGTTTTGCGCCTCGCCCGCGCTGGCCGCTGGACAGCGCCGCCAAACCGAAAGTAGGCAGCGGCCGCAAAGGGCCCAAAGCATAAGAAACTTGCAGTCCGGGCCAAGCGTTGGCACTGTTAGAATTACGGAGGGTCACTAATTTTGAATAAAATTGGCATTTTAGGCGGCGGTGCGTGGGGAACTGCACTTGCGGCAGCAGCGGCGCAAGCGGGCCGCGATACACTTTTGTGGGCGCGCGAGACAGAGGTGGTTGCCGCCGTAAACCAGTCTCATGAAAACAGCATATTTTTGCCCGGTATCGACCTTGACCCAAAACTGACAGCCACCAATAAACTTGAAGAGCTAGCCGACCGTGATGCCATTCTTATGGTAACGCCTGCCCAGTATACACGCGCCATGGCAACAGACCTCGCCCAGCATATCCGCCCGGATATCCCGCTGATTATTTGCTCCAAAGGTATCGAGGTGTCGACAGGCAGTTTGCTCAGCACCGCGCTCAGCGAAGCCGCACCCGGGCACTCGGTTTGTGTTCTCTCGGGGCCAACATTTGCCGGCGAAGTCGCGCGCGGACTGCCTTGTGCAGTAACCCTCGCTGTTGAAGATAAGGAACTGGGCGAGCAATTGGTCGCAGCCCTGGGGCTGCCAACATTTCGGCCATACCTAAGTTCTGATATAATCGGCGCCCAAATCGGCGGAGCAATAAAAAATGTACTGGCGATTGCGACCGGCATTGCCGCTGGGCTTGGAACCGGCGAAAATGCCCGCGCTGCTGTTATCACACGCGGGTTGGCAGAGATGGTTCGCTTCGGCAACCTGTACGGCGCGCAGCGCGAAACCCTGATGGGCCTATCTGGCCTTGGTGACCTTATTTTAACCTGTTCCAGTACACAATCACGTAACATGTCGCTGGGCAAAGCAATCGGCGAAGGCAAAACACTGGGCGAGATTATGGCGGAGCGAAACTCAGTCGCTGAAGGGGCGCACACAGTTGATATCGTTTACAAAATTGCTCAGGAAAAAAGCCTGGATATGCCGATCACCAACGCTGTGTACCGTATTCTAAAAGAAGATCGGCCAGCAAAAGATGTGATGGATACTTTGCTCGCGCGCCCGTTTACCGGCGAAACTGTATAGGAGACAACCATGCTGTTTGCGATATTATGCTATGATAAACCAGACGGATTGGGCGTGCGACAAGCCACGCGCCCCCTACATTTGGAGTATCTGGCCAGTGCTGGTGACCGAGTTAAACTAACGGGTCCTTTGATGGGTCCGGGCGAAGGGGCTACACCAATTGGCAGCATGATAGTTATTGATGCTGCCAGCGAAGCAGCAGTGCAGCTTTTCGCCAACAATGACCCATATGCAACCGCGGGCCTGTTTGAACGAGTTGAAATACACCCCTGGACTCGCGGCATGGGTGCTTGGGGCGCGGGTAGTTAAGTAAAGCAAGACGTGAGGAGGCAACCGCCATGGCACATTGGCTGGTTAAATCGGAGCCGCACACATGGTCGTGGCAAGATCAGCTGGGTGTAAAACAAGAGCCCTGGGACGGCGTACGCAATTTTCAAGCCCAGAAAAACATGCGCGCCATGGCTGTGGGCGACAACGTATTGTTTTACCATTCCGGCAAAGAAAGAGCTGTGGTTGGCCTGTGCCGCGTTGCGGTCGGGCCATACCCGGATCCTGATGATGACAGCGGACGGTTCTGTCTGGTGGATCTGAGCGCGGTCAAATCTGCCTCAACGCCCGCAACGCTTGCGAACATTAAAGCCACGCCAACCCTGGCAACCATAGCTCTCGTCAGGCAACCGCGCTTGTCGGTGATGCCGCTTGACGCTGACGCTTACGGTATAATCTGCAGAATGTCCGGACTTTGAGCGAAAGCATACCCGACCCGCTTTCACTGTCAGAACTTGATGGCACTCCGCCAGTCGGCAGCCTGATTTGCCGCCTTGATGAGCTACCCAGCCACGGCGGCAAGGAAATTATTTTCGTAGAAGGCCGTTATCGAACCAGTATTTTTGTCCAAAAAACAGGTGATTTTGTCGCTGTATTTTTGAACCATTGCCCCCACGCGGGGACGCCGCTGAATATGTTTGGAGATCGGTTTCTTGATATGCGCGGACAAAATATTCTATGCCGCACTCACGGTGCCACTTTCGACAGGAAGAATGGTGTATGCATCGCAGGGCCCTGCAAAGGTCGTTACCTTAGGCCAATTGCACACCGGGTAGAAAACGGTGAAATTTTCAGCATCTGATAGAACGAGTCTGACGGCATCTAGATCATCACCGTGCCAGAACGCCTGTTTGCCGGTTCCGGTGTTGCATCTGGGTTATCTGGCTCGTCCACCGATACAACGACCCAGTAATTCTGGAAATTCTGACCGCGAACTACCGATTTCAAAACCATCGAGCGTTCGGCATCGAAATACAGTGTATCGGTTTTTCGTCGGGTGTTGCCGTTCCAACTGAATTCCCATTCCAGTTGAATAACGAAAGTCCTTCGCGGACCGTCTTTCAGGTCCACAGTTTTCTCGCCGACAACTTCAATGTGAGTGTAAAAATCTGCAGATTCGCCGCCATCCACATAATACATGGTGCCGGAAACACCGATCGATTTGCCGGGCTTAAGCGGAAACAGGTTTTCCAGTTCACTTTGATCAAAATTGGATTCGTAACTCAAACCTTGATCCGTACCGCTTACCGGAAAAAAGCCGCGATAAAGGTTTACTTCCCTAATTACATCGCCGCGCCAGTCCCGAAATTCGGTTGAAACTACTTTATCAGCGACCCGGGTAATTTCTGCGATCACATCCTGACCATGCATCTTAATGTTGGCCCGTGTGCCCACAAGTGCACCTGTGGCCGCCGGAATGCGCTCAACACTGTCGCAAGCAGTGACCAGCAATATCAGCAAAACTGAGAAATATCTTAGTTGGCGGGGCACACTATTCCTTTATTCGCATTCGCAGGTTTCACAGTAGCGCGCGAAAGTGTCTCTGTTTTTAACAATTGGGTGAGTAAGTCCTGAAAATCAATAATCAGGTTGGTTTTTCATAGTTAATATTCTTGGATTAGTTCCTTTGGGCATAGTCCTCCAGAATGGCTACATTGATTGCAAGCGTTCTGGACTTTGGCGCAATACGCAGCCCGCGCTGATAGTTCTCTCGCGCCAGATCCAACTGGCCCAGCCCCAAATAAACATTGCCCCGATTGTTATAAAACCGCCAGTTAACCCTATTGATTTTGATCGCTGCATCGCATTGGCGCATCGCCTCGCCCCACTCTTCCTCTTTGATGCTCACGACACACAAACCGTTATGTGCATTGGCGCGCTGCCTTGATGTCAACTTAGAGTTTAGTGCTTTTGATAATGTTTTTTTCGCCTTTTCGATCTCGCCCTGCTCGATGTAAACGTTGCCGCGCCTTATAAGGTCGGACGGCTGCAAAATAATCTCGACCATCTCTGCTGTCGCTGCACCGCTCAAGCTTGCAAACAAAAAACCAATAAAAAGTCACCTAACATGACGCACAGTATAGCCGAAAAAGCACTCTTAAGCAAAATACAGCGCCAATATCCACTATCCACCGTTATCCTATAACAAATTACAAATTCAGGAAACTAAACCATGGTTTTATCTTTTGGCGTGAAGAAATCCATCAGGCAACCTGTGCCGATGCCAATTTTTTGAAAACTTTCGGTATCGAAAACAAGTTCGGAAAAAGCGGCTGTTGGCATTTTCCGGGCGATGCGGGCAAGGGCGCCTGCTGGTTTTTCCTCCCCAGCCAAGCCCATAACAATATCCTGAAATCCGGGGTTATGCCCAACCAGCAACAGGCTATCGTGCGCGTCAGATTGCTGGCGGATCAAGCCAAGAATGCGGTCAGCACTTGCACCGTAGAGTTCCGGCTCCATTTGTACTGGCCAGTTGCAGCCCGCCGCCGACATAACGGCATTCAGTGTTTCCTGTGCGCGTGCGGCGATAGAACATAGAACTAACCCGGGATTAAAGCCTCTCTTACGCAATCGGACACCGGTCTTTGCGCAGGCCTTGCGGCCTCGCGCATTAAGCGGTCGCTGGTGGTCAGGCATATCAATGTTGCCCCAATCAGATTTAGCGTGCCTGAGAAAATACAAAGTCTTCATAATACACCCCCAATATACACTGGCCTCAACGCTGCAGCATTTTTCGCCCGGACTTGACCGTCTTATCGTTGTCCGATCCACGCGGCGGTTGCTGCAGTCCACGCTGTACCGCCCCGCGGGGCCGGAAGAGCGGCGGGGGGGGGGGGGGGGGGGGGGGGGGGGGGGGGGGGGGGGGG
>JAALKD010000079.1 GCA_011088215.1 Sphingomonadales bacterium
GTTGACACGATGAAAACCAGCGATGGCCTGATCCGCCATGAGGATCTGTTGAATTATGTCGCCAAGGAACGCAATGCCATATCAGGCACTTTCCGCGACTATAGCGTGGTCGCCATGCCGCCGCCATCTTCGGGTGGGGTGCACGTGGTTCAAATGCTGAATGTGTTAGAGGGCTGGGACCTGAAGGCGCTCGGCCACAACAGCGCAAGTTATATCCACCGGCTGACCGAAAGCATGAAATATGCTTATGCAGATCGGTCCAAATATCTCGGTGATCCAGACTTTTTCAACGTACCGATCACCGCGCTGACCGATAAGGCTTACGCGGGCACTATTCGCAGCAAAATAAAATTGGACGTGGCGACTCCGTCTACTGAAATTGCCCCAGTACCGGAGCTACCTGACGAAAGTAAGGACACCACTCATTTTTCAACCATGGACGCTGCGGGCAACATGGTTTCCAATACTTACACGCTGAATTTCAGCTACGGCAATGGCCGTACGGTGGCGGGAGCTGGCTTTTTGCTGAATAATGAAATGGATGACTTTTCTGCCAAGCCAGGCACGCCGAACGGATTTGGCCTGATCGGCGGTGTGGCCAATGCCATCGAGCCGGGCAAGCGGCCGCTGAGTTCCATGACGCCGGTATTGTTGTTCAAGAACGGTCAGCCCGTTATGGCAACAGGCAGCCCCGGTGGGTCTACTATCATTACCGCAGTGTTGCAGACGGTGCTGAATGTGATGGAGTTTGATATGAACGCTGCGACGGCCACAGCACGCCCCCGCATTCATCATCAATGGTTTCCTGATCGCCTTATCCTTGAACCTGGCCACTCGGTCGACACACGCCTTCTGCTGGCTGCCATGGGCCACAGTGTTAGTGCGGTTGCTTCATACAACGAAGGGGAGCGGGTTTTAGGGGCGACGATGACGATCATCCGCCGCCCTGACGGACTTATTGCGGGCTCAGCAGACCCACGTAGGCCAGGAGCCTATGCTGCTGCGTACTAATTTACGCTGGTAATTGGATTAACTCGTTAACTCAGCCTGATTGCACAGGTGAATAGTACACTGGCGGCGGTGGACGCTGCCGTGCGCAGGTGGTTCCAGCGGGTCCAGTTGCGGAGGTATGTCGTCTGCCAGAAGTTCTCGGCGTTACTGCTGTTTGGCTCCAAGGCTGCCAGCTTGTTGTTTAAAGGCACATTGAAAACCATCGTACAAACAAACATGCCCAACACATAGACGGTGCCGCCTGCGGCTGCGAAAAAAGAGTTACCTGTATCCCAAAATAGTGGTGAAAGCCCCATCAACACCAGACCAGCGATTGAGGTGCCTGAAAACAACGGCAGGAATGCGGATGATACTATGACTTTGTTGATTGACTGCATCGCTTTGATGCCTTGCGTCGCCGGGATTTGCGCCAATGCCTTCATCACAAATGCTGAGAAGGTAAAATAAACCCCTGCCATTAGACCGCAGCCAATCGCCGCGAACCAGAGAGATGCTGTGAATATCAATTCCATCAATGTCTCCTGTTTTTTGTTTTGTTTTTTAGTTTACTTGACATAAAGTCAAGTTGATAAAACGACATTTGAGAATTACTTTACGTTATGTCAAGTAAGGATGTTAATTTATGCCGAAGATCAATAGTGAAACCCGCAACCGCATACTGAAGGCAGCGTGGCAATTGTTGGAAAGCAATCAGGGCAGCGGTGTGCGTATGTCAGACATCGCGAAGCGAGCTGGTGTGTCAAGGCAGGCAGTGTATTTGCATTTTGAAACACGGCTGGACCTGTTGGTCGCGACAACGCTTTACCTGGACGAAGTTAAAGGCATCGACGAGCGGCTGGCACCCAGCAGAACGGCGCCGGACGGCAGGTCCCGCTTAACAGCCTTTATTGATGCGTGGGGCAACTATATTCCTGAAATTTACGGTGTTGCCAAGGCATTGATGACGCTGGAGGCAACCGACATCGTTGCAGCCGAAGCCTGGAAAGGGCGCATGCAGGCCGTGCGCCATGGCTGTGCCGCGGCCATTCATGCGCTGGAGCGGGACGGGCAGCTGTCGACGGCTTACACTGTTGAGCAGGCTACCGACTTGTTGTGGGTGCTTCTTTCTGTACGCAGTTGGGAACAATTAATCCGTGACAGTGGTTGGTCGCAAGCTGACTATATAGACCATATGCAGACGTTGGCGCATGCGGCCTTTGTGCGCTGATCAATACGGCATATATAGGAAAAGGCCGCCGGAGAACCAGCGGCCTTTTATATTGTTGTGCTGAAGCTTCGCTACTCGGCTTGGGTTGGAAACGAATTTTTACCACCACCAAATAAGCCAATGACAAAACGCTTGAACCGGCCCGCCAGCTTGCCAATGTCATCGCCGATTGCGTAGAGCGATGGCACCATTAGCAGAGTGACAAAGAAGGCGATGACAACGCCGGACGCCAATGCCACAACAATTGGCTGCAGGAAGGCGGCCTGGATCGAGCGCTCTAGCATCATCGGCATGAGACCAACGAAGGTTGTCACCGATGTCAGCAAGATAGGGCGGAAACGCGCCACACCTGCCTCGACAATGGCTTCCCTGATATCCATCCCGCGTTCCCGCAGGCGGTTACAATAGTCCACCAATACAAGGTTATCGTTGATCACTACCCCGGCTGCTGCAGCGATACCAAAGTAGCTGAAGATCGCCATTGTCATGTCAACGGCAACATGGCCATATATTGCACCAACGAACGCATAGGGTATTGCAACCATGATCGCCAGTGGTTGCCAGTAACTCTTGAAGGCAATTGCCAGAAGCATATACATGGCAAAGAAGGCGGTTAGGTATAGGCCCATAACCTGTTTGATAAAGCGGGCTTCGCCTTCCGCCTGGCCAATACTACCGCGGATAAGGCCTGGGTAACTTCGCTCCCAATCATCAAAGAAGTTCTCTTCAAGATCATCCATAATGTCTTGCCGGACATTTTCTTTCATGTCCGCGCTAACACGGGCAGCACGGTTCATATTCCAGCGCACGATGCGATTAATACCGGGAGCATATTCCAAGTTGGCAATAGAAGTAAGCGGCACCTCACGTCCGTCGGTCGTCCTGACGCGAAAACCTTGTAGGCTTTCGATAGAACGGCGAGATGAAGCAGGATAGCGCACCATGACTTTCACGTCTTGGCCTTCGCGTGGTACGCGCTGGACTTCTTCGCCGAAATAGGCCTGGCGAACCTGACGCGATACGTCAGAAAGTGTGAGGCCTAATTTTTCGGCGCCGGGTTTCAGTGTCAGGCGAATTTCCTCTGAGGCACTGTCCAGGTTGTTGCGAACATCGTACAGGGTATCATATTCACGTAACTTGGTTTCAAGGTCAGCTACTGCCTCACGCAAGATATCCAGGTCAGGATGGCGGACCGAGATTCAAAGTCAGGGTCGTTGTTTCCGTTTTCGTAAACTACCGTAATCAGTTTTGCGTCCGGGATTTCACCCATCAGTTCACGCAGCCGGATAGATGCATCCTTGGTTGACATGTCGCGGACTTCAGGTGGGGCAAGTTTCACGATTGCCAGTACGCTGTCGCGGCGAGACCGCGTGTACCAGTTTTCAATTAGCTGACCTTCGCCTCCTGTGCGTGCGTTCACTTCTTCAACCAGTGCCCGCTCGGCGTCTTGTAATTGCTTGAGTACTTCTAGCGCCCGACTATAGGGCGACCCTTCGGGCATTTCGACGGTTACGGTGATCTCGTCCGATTCAAATTCAGGGTTAAAGCTCTTTTTCACATAACCCAGGTTGAACATGCCAAAGCCAATGATCAAAACCGCAATAAAGATCGAGAAAGTTAGATAGCGATTGTCAATGGACCACTGGCCAATACGTCGATATTTGGTTTGCGCAAATTTGGTAATGGCGTCAGCAATTGACTTTTGAAAACGACCGAAAGTACCCAGGTTTTCCCGTGGTTTTAGCGATGATAAATGTGCAGGAAGGATCAGGATTGATTCGATCAGCGAAAATGCCAAGGCAGTTATAACAACCCATGTAATATTGCGAGTAAATTCGCTAGTGGATCCATCGATAAACACCCAAGGCAGAAACGCGATGATAGTGGTTAAAACTGCAAAGATAACGGGTTTCGCCACCAACTGCGTTCCGAACACGGAGGCTGTTATACCGCCCCCGGTTTTCTGGCTTTCAGTATGGATGCTTTCCCCGACCACAATGGCGTCATCGACCACAATCCCCAGCACAAGCAGGAAGGCAAAAGTGGAGAGCATGTTGAGCGACACACCGAGGCTTGGCAATAGAATGAAAGCGCCCGCGTATGCTGTGGCGATGCCGACAGCTACCCAAAAAGCAACTTTTGGACGCAGCGTAAGCAGCAGAACAATCAAAACCAGTATTAGACCCCAAAAAGCAGCACTACCGATGGTTTGCATGCGACCTTCAAAGGCCTCGTTATTGTCAGTCCATAAAGTCAATTGAACACCAGCAGGTAGTGTTTCCCTGCGTTCTTCAATCCACTTCGTGACTGATTCTGATGCAGTTACAATGTCCATGATCTCCGTGGTCATGACCTGCAAAAGAACCGCCTGTTCACCGTTTAATGTGGCGAGAATTTCATTGTCTTCAAAACCGTCGACAACAGTTGCAACATCCTTCACCCGGATGGTTGCCCCATCAGCAGTTTGGCGTACGATGATATTTCCGAATTCTTTTTCGGTATCCGCCATTGCACGGGTTGCAATTGTAATTTCACCTGCTTCAGTTCTGACCTTGCCGCCCGAGGAGTTAAACGAACTGTTGCGCATGGCGATAGCCACTTCAGCAAAGCTGATGTTGTAGCGTTGCAATGATTCTTCGCTGACCTCAATGGATACCTCTTCGCGGCGTACACCAAACAGTTCAACAATAGATACCGCAGGTAATTGGGCGGCCTCGCGCCTCAGCTGCTCAGATAGGCGTTTTAGCGCACGCTCGCCCACGTCCCCGTGGACAGCAACGCGTATGAATTCGTCGCGGTTTACCCACTGTTGCACCCGCGGCGGTTCTATATCGCGCGGCAGTGAAGAAATGCCATCCACTCGAATTTTCACATCGTTCATAAACTGTGTGAAATCGACGCTTTGCTCCGCTAGGATATATATTTCACCGACGCCTTCAGAGGCAAATGATCGGACCCATTCAATATTGTCCAGATCGCGAACGGATTCCTCGATTTTCGAGACAATCTGTTCTTCAACCTCCTGAGGACCCGCGCCGGGCCATGCCACAACAATTTGCAGGCCAGGAAAACGAACCTGCGGGAACATTTCCCGCTCCATAGATGTCAGACCGATAACACCGGCCATAAAGATACCGAACATCAACAGGTTGGCAGCAACCTTATTGCGAGCCCACCATTCAATAATACCGTTCATAATTTCCCCCTACCGCGATGCTGGTGCGGATTGGCCAGCGGTGCGCTCGATCGGGAGCGCTGGCATACCATCAAATACGCTGCGAACCGGCGATGTAACAACATTTTCACCGTCAGACAGGCCGCTTAGAATAACGACCTGTTCAGCAGACGTGGACAGAACATCGACGGTTCGAATCTGCAGTTTATTGTCGTTGATGACATAAACACGATCTTCACCGCGCAGTGCTGTACGGGGGATTATTAACGCATCATGCGGTGTTACGCCTTGGATGCCGGCTGTAACAAACAAGCCAACCGCCAGAGGCATGCCGTGGTCAGCAGCAGCGCCGTATGGGTCTTCAACCTCTGCGATTGCGTATACCAAGCGGGTTTGGCTATCCACAGAAGCATTGACGCGCACGATTTTTCCAGTCCATGACCGTACTGCGCCGCCAATGTTGGCAGACAAAGTGACTGAAGGAGCTCTATCCTCATCCGCAACATAACCGATCGGCAGGGCTAATTCGCCCAGTTGTGCATCAGTAAGTGGAAGACGGACTTCAACGGTATCTGTTGCAAACACGCGGCCAAGTGTTGCGCCAACAGACACAAACTGGCCAACGCCGATATTGCGCTCCAGGACACGGCCTTCAAACGGCACTTGAATTTTCGTGCGAGCAAGGTCCAGCTTAGCGTTTTCCAGATCTGCTTCAGCGGCACGGAGTTTGGCTTGTGCCTCGGCAACCTGTGGCTTGTTTAGCGCAAGCGGTGTTGGCTCGCCGTCGACGACCCAGTCTTTCCACTGTTTGGCTTTAATGCTGGCATCTGCAAGTTCCTGCTCGACACGCACAGCCGCTTCAGCGACACGTGCTTCAGCACTTGTTACGGCTAACAGATAGTTTGCATCATCAATTTGAATGAGCGTTTCGCCGGGGCCAAATTTGCCGCCTTCCGCAAAAGCATCAGAAACTTCGACAATCCGGCCACCCACTTGCGGCACCAGACTGATATTTGTTTTGGCTCGAACCTCGCCTTGGGTGCCAACCGAGATAGTGACACGTTCTGAACGCACTTTGTCCACATGCAGCGAAACGGGGCGCGGTTCTTCGATTGTTTTTTCAGGAGCTTCTTTTGCGCTTGCCAGTACCATTACAGAGCCGACACCCGCAGCTACGACCACTAAAGGCATAGCAACTTTGAGTATTTTCCTCACTTTATCCTCGCAATTTTTCTGTCGTTTTTTATTGAGTGACTTTTGTCACTTTTATTTATCTTCTTAGATATATATCAAATTTATATGGGAGTAACTGACAAAAATTGAACCCCTCGGGCCGGAAATTCACGGTTACTACGCAAAAAAATGCCGATTAGCTGTTGAAACAAGCACGCTCATTGACCCAATTTGTTCACTATTTGTGAAGATTTGGTCGCTATTGTCTGGGGGTATTTTGTTCAGTTTGTATCCGCATTTAATTAGGAACTTTCAATTTCCGTGACGACGTCAATTAATCCCTATTCCAGCCACCCCAAAGCAGATGTGTGTGCCCAGGCCCAATTGCTCGATGATATAACCGAAGGCGTGGTTGTCCGGTGCGGCGATGCGGTGGTTTTCGCCAATACCGCTATTTTTAAAATTTTGGGCGCTGAGCCAGATGATACTTCGCAGCTTGATAAGAGCCTGGAAGAATGGATTCATCCAGACGACCTGGACCGAATTAATCTGATGTACACTCGGCGAATGGCCGGGGAAGATGTTCCAACCGCCTATGAATTCAGGCTTCTACGGCTTGATGGTAGCTGTATATGGGTATCCAGCCGCGCCTCATTGTCTAACTGGGCGGGCGAACCATGTCTGGTGGCATATCTGAACGATATCACTGCCGAAATTGATATCCGTGGCAAACAAAAATTCAGCAGTGATTTGTTTAAAAATATTTTTAACGTTACGCCGGAATTTATGCTGTTGTTTGGCTTGAGAAACAACCAAGTGATCGACGTGAACCCTTCTTTTCTCAATATTTTCGGCTGCCGCAAAGAAGTTGTATTGGGTAAAAATGTCAGTGCCCTCGGGATGTGGTCAGAATCAACGTTCTTCGAACGATTTATCGAAGAACTGAAGACAACTGCGTCGCTGACAGATATCCCGGCGGCGCTGGAGACTCGTGGTGGAATCATCCGTCATTTTCGTTTGTTCGCCCGCCGGATTGACGGGGCTAGTGAACCCTATTTGTTGATGACAGGCCGCGATGTGACCGAAGATATGTCACATGAACTGGAATTGCAGCGAACCCGTGATGCTGCAGAGCTGTCAAATCGAACAAAGTCTGAATTTCTAGCCAATATGAGCCATGAGTTACGCACACCGTTGAACGCTATTTTGGGGTTTTCCGAGTTGATCCGAGATGGCATTGGCGGCGATAAGTTAGCCCAAAATCATTCTGAATATGCCAGCGATATCCACAAAAGCGGTACTCATCTTTTGGCGATCATCAATGATATTCTAGACTTGTCAAAAATTGAGGCTGGCCGGCTGGAGGCGCAGATCAGCTTGTTGGACCCGATACCGTGCCTGGAGATGTGCATGAGGCTGGTTCATCAGCGAGCGCATGAGGCTGGTGTCACCATAAGTAGCGAACTGGACTTTCAGGTAATGCTGGAGGCCGACGAGCGGTTGTTGAAGCAAATCGGTTTAAATTTATTGTCAAATGCAGTGAAATTCACCGAGTCTGGTGGGCAAGTGTCGCTGATATTGGCCAAGACCAACGATGGTGGCGCGCTGTTGGCGGTAGAAGACACGGGCATTGGCATGACAGCCGACGAGATTGTCATTGCAAAAAGGCCGTTCGGTCAGGTGGAATCTGGTCTGAATCGTAGCCGCGAGGGATCGGGCCTAGGTTTGCCATTGGTTGTGGCTTTTGCCTCAAAACTGGGCGGAACGGTTTCGATTGAAAGCAAGCCTAATATTGGCACTAAAATAACCATTTACTTCCCGGCTGGTACTGTAAGTGAACGAGCGCCTCAGCCGCTTGCTGCCGGTGCATAGTGCCCACTTAGTCTCGGTTGATTGCCCGCCAGCCAATATCGCTTCGACAAAAACCTTCGGGCCAATCAATTTTTGAAATCGCTGCATAGGCAAGATCTTTGGCTTGACTGACTGACGGAGCCTGAGCAGTTACATTTAAAACTCTGCCGCCGACGGCAATGATATCGCCGTTTTCCGCTTTTGTGCCCGCGTGGAAGATTTCTACATTTTCATCCGCCGAAGCATCGTCAACATTTTCGATCCTCGAACCCTTTGAATAGGCTCCAGGGTACCCTTTGGAAGCCAGTACAACGGTGAGCGCGGTATTATCGCTCCAGCTCACCGATTGCTGCGACAGTGTACCGTCCGCTACTGCCAACAGCAGGGGAACTATGTCGCTGGTCATGCGCATCATCAAGACCTGACATTCCGGGTCGCCGAATCGGCAATTATATTCGATGAGCTTTGGTCCAGTACCGGTGATCATTAGCCCCGCAAAAAACACGCCTTTATAAGTGCATCCCATGTCGCTCATTGCAGCGGCGGTTGGTTCAATAATTTCTGCCATGACACGGGCAATCATTTCGTCCGTCATCACCGGCGCTGGTGAATAAGCCCCCATGCCGCCGGTGTTCGGTCCTGTGTCGCCTTCCCCAACCGCCTTGTGGTCCTGCGCTGTGGCAAGGGCAAGAGTTGTTGTGCCGTCTGCAAGGGCAAAGAAACTGGCTTCCTCGCCGAGCATGAATTCCTCGACCACCACTTCCACTCCGGCCTCACCAAACTCGCCGTCGAACATCATATCGATGGCTTGATCGGCCTCAGTATCGGTTTGAGCGATGATAACACCCTTGCCTGCTGCCAGGCCGTCGGCTTTTACCACAATTGGTGTGCCTCGTTCGGCGATATAAGCTTTTGCAGCATCAGGGTCGGTGAAGCGGCCGTATGCTGCTGTTGGAATGCCGTAGCGGGCGCACATGTCTTTGGTAAAGCCTTTCGACCCTTCGAGCTGTGCGGCAGCGGCGCTGGGGCCAAAAACCGGAATATTTGCAGCGTTCAATGCGTCTGCGATGCCGTCCACAAGTGGTGCTTCAGGACCAACCACCACCAACCCAATCACTCGCTCGTGGCAAAAGTCTATCACCGCGCTGTGGTTGCTGACGTCAAGGCTGATACAGGAGGCAATTGGCTCAATTCCCCCGTTGCCGGGGGTGCAATACAGCGTGTCAGTCAAAGGGCTCGCGCTAATTTTCCAAGCCAATGCATGTTCGCGCCCACCCGAGCCAATCAAAAGTATATTCATTTTCTGTCCCGTTACTGACCTTTTATTTGGCCCTTGTTGCCGCTCAATTCTTGTAAGCTTGTCTCTTGTATCATAGGTTTGATACCACTCAAGACCCTAAGCGGCGAGGCAATAAAAATGACTGAAGAATGGCCTGCTACCAACGTGCAGGAATATAGTGTTTCTGATCTGTCTTCCGCGCTCAAGCGGTCGGTTGAGGACCAGTTTGGCTATGTGCGGGTACGCGCTGAACTCTCTGGTGTCAAACACGCAGCTTCAGGCCATCTGTATTTTGCGCTGAAGGATGACAAAGCCGTTCTAGACGGCGTGTGCTGGCGTGGTCAGGCTCAAAAGTTGGCCTTTCGCCCAGAAGACGGCCTGGAGGTTATCTGTACCGGTAAGCTAACGACCTACGCTGCACGTTCCAAATACCAAATGGTTGTCCAGTCGATGGAGCCCGCCGGTGCGGGGGCGTTGATGGCCTTGCTGGACGAACGACGCAAGAAACTCGCCGCCGAGGGGCTGTTTGACGAGGGCCAGAAGAAGGCGATTCCCTTTTTACCGGGCGTCATCGGTGTGGTGACATCGCCCACTGGTGCAGTCATCCGGGATATTTTGCACCGCCTGAACGACCGTTTCCCGCGCCGGGTGATTGTTTGGCCAGTTGTGGTGCAGGGTGAGGCGGCGGCCGGGCAAATCGCAGCAGCGATTGACGGCTTTAACGGCATGGAACCTGGCGGTGCTGTGCCCCGGCCCGACCTGTTGATTGTGGCACGCGGCGGCGGTTCGATCGAAGACCTGTGGGCGTTCAATGAAGAAGTAGTTGTACGCGCCGCGGCGGCTAGCCAAATTCCGCTGATATCAGCGGTTGGTCACGAGACTGATACAACGCTGATTGATTTTGCCTCTGACCTGCGCGCTCCGACTCCCACTGGTGCCGCTGAGTATGCAGTGCCGGTTCGTGAGGAATTATTGTTTTCGCTAACTGATACCGGGCGCCGGTTAGCGCTTCAAAAGCAGATGCTGGTGCAGGGTCGCCGCGAAAAGCTGGATGCGCTGGGGCGGGCCTTGCCGACGCCGTCTGATATACTCGGTATGGTGCAGCAACGCTTTGATGACCTTTGTGACCGGTTGCCACGAGCACTGTCTTACATTGCGCGTAGCAAAGAGAGTGCATTGAACCGCATCAGCGGGTCGCTGACACCTGGGCGCCTGTTTCAGACAGTTAGCTTTCAAAGCAAAGGACTGCAAGTGCTAGGCGCGCGTTTGGGGCCAGCTTTTGATCGAAGCCTGACGACGAAAAGTGAAAAACTGACCTCAACCGGGCGGGTACTGGATAGCCTATCGTTCGAGCGAGTGCTGGACCGGGGGTTTGCCCTTGTGGAAAATGCGCAAGGCATGCCTGTCTCTATGGCGAAAGATTTGTCAGAGGGCGACAGGGTTGCACTGCGTTTCACTGATGGCAGGCAAGCTGCGCAGATCGTTGGCGGCGGTTCAGTGGGACCCACTCCTGCTCCGATAAAGCAAAAGAAGAAAAACGCGCCAAAGGCCAGGAAGGCAAAAGACAATCTATTGCAAGGTAAGCTTTTCTGATCTGTGTATTTGGAATGCCGTGATTTAGCCTTGTTTTTGGGAATGATACGTTTGATGAAAAATACATATATCCAATGTTTTGCGGTATTGAGTGCCGTCGTTTTGGCTTCTGCTTCCTGGGCAGATACTGCGCCGATGTTGAAAGGGCAAGCCACTCAAGGCGGCATGCTGTGGGGTCAGGTTGCGACCGGCACACAAGTGTATCTGGGCGGTGCTGCGGTTGAGGTTCACAAAGATGGCACATTCGTCATTGGATTTAGCCGCGATGAGACAGGCGTGGCTACGCTTGAATATAAGTATGCGGATGGTACCGCTGAGCGCCACGATATCACTGTTAAGTCGCGTCAATTTGATGTCGAACATGTCAATGGTTTGCCGCCCAAAACAGTGACCCCGCCACCGGAATGGACAGCCCGGCGGAAAGTTGAAAATGGCCGTGTACGGTCTGCACGCGCGGTTATGACACCAGAAATTCATTGGGTTGAAGGCTTCTTGAAGCCTGCGGACGGCAGGTTTTCAGGTTTTTATGGCAGTCAACGCATCCTAAACGGTAAACCGCGTAGTCCGCATTACGGCCTCGATATTGCCGCTGATGTTGGCACGCCAATCTGGGCACCCGCAGGCGGCGTGGTCCGTCTGGCTGCGGCTGACTTTTTACTGGAAGGCGGCATTGTTATTATTGATCATGGGCTGGGTGTTACTTCAACCTTGTTTCATATGAATTCGGTAGCTGTTAAAGAAGGCGAACGTGTCGCCAAGGGTGATGTGATTGGCACAGTTGGTGCTAAAGGGCGTGCGAACGGACCACATGTCGACTGGCGGGTTAACTGGCAAAACGTGCGGTTAGATCCATTGCTTTTGTTGCCTGAGTTGTCGCCAGTGGGGAGTGAATAATGAGGAAAAATAACGTGAAGAAATTTTGGACGGCAATAGCTGTTGCACCGCTTGTCTTTAGTAGTGGCCCGCTGTTGGCGCAGGATTCTGACTTCTCAATCGATGGTTATGTTGGTGGCGCCACCGATTACCGTGACCGAGGGCTATCGCTTTCGGACGCTGACATTGCGCCCATGGCATCAATCGGTGTCTTTCACGATAGCGGCTTTTATTTCGGTTTGGATGCAGCCAAAATCGACACGGACCGAGGCGGTAATTTCCGTACAGAGCTTTTCGGTGGCTATTCGTTGGACCGCGGTGATTATGTGTACGATTTTTCCGTGGAAGTTGACACTATCTACGGCGACACCAGCCAATATTACCCTGAATTCAAAGCTTCCATTTCCAGAGACTTCGGCATCGCATTTACCAGAGTCGGTGCGGCCTATGCGCCTGGGGGGCGCTGGAGCAATCCGCAAAACCAAAGTTTTTATACCTTCGCCGATCTGGAGTTACCGGTACCAACCTTACCAGCCCTGACAGTTGTTACCCATGTGGGACGCGATTTCCGCAACGACATTGGTAATTTATGGGATTGGTCTGTTGGATTGTCGGCCTTCGTCGGTGACATTGAACTTAGTCTTTCGTACGACGACTCGTCGCTTCGTGCCCGCCAAGGTAAGGGCAGCGTGATTTTTGGAATGCGTTACTATTTCTGATGCGCTAATTCAGGTATTATGCTGCGCTCTCCATTGTTCAATTGCAGGCGTTACTCTTTCCATTAATGCGGGGAAGATAGGGGTTGTGCCTGCCACAATATGCTTGTGAAGCGGTTTTTCGCGATTGAAAATTAGTCCGGTGCCATCACCGGTGGTTAATCTGCCGCCAGCTTCTGACAGAATAAGATCGGCAGCGGCCACGTCCCAGTCGTTTTTGGGTCGCAGGGTCACGCAGCAATCGAATTGGGCATCTGCGATTTGGCATATTCTCAGTGCGATGGAGTTGGCTTGAACCGCTGTCATACTGGCTGGCCAGGCCACAGGCCAGAAGCCGCTTGCCTTGAAGGCAGCGGGGTCGCCCATCATCTTGGCTGTTGATAGGTCTGCGCAGGCTGACGTTGATATGGGGGCCCCGTTTTTTGTGGCGCCGTTGCCTGCCTCAGCAAAATAAAAGGCGTCTTTAACCGGGGCATAGAAGGCGGCGATGATCGGTTTCTGGTCTTGGACAAGGGCAACAGATATTCCCCAGTCGTCTCCGCCGGCCAGATAGGCGCGCGTTCCATCTATCGGGTCAACGATCCACAGCCGTCCACAGCGAAGCCTTTCGGGTTGATCTTCGGTTTCTTCAGACAGCCAACCGTATCCGGTTCGGTTCTGCATCAAAGTGGTGCGCAAAAAATCGTCAACTGCGATGTCGGCTTCGGACACAGGGTTGTTGGGCGATTTTTCCCAAACATGAATGTCGCGGGTAAAATAGGAAAGGGCAATGCGCCCGGCTTCGCGGGTTACCTGATTGATCAATTTGATGTCGTCGTCCCGGCCCCACGGGCTGTGGTCTTCGCGGGAAATGCCGTCGGTTTTTTTTGGTTCCGTTTTCATGACATATTGGCCTTCAGGGACATGGTATCGTGGCCTTTAGGGTTTTGGCGTAATGTCTGTTCGTTATGCGCCCGCAATCATCATACCGTCTACGCGAACGGTGGGTGCGTTGGTTCCATATTTAAACTCTAGGTCGGATGCTGGCACAAGCGCCATAAACATATCCTTAAGATTGCCAGCAATCGTGACTTCACTGACGCTTTCGGCCAATTCACCGTTTCGAATTCTAAAGCCCGCTGCGCCGCGGCTATAGTCACCGGTAACCCCGTTTACACCCATGCCAATCAATTCGGTTACATAGAGTCCATCTTTGATGTCTGCGTATAGATCTTCTGGCGGGACATCGCTTGCTTGCATATAAAGGTTGCTGCTTGATATGCCCGGTGCAGATGAGGTGCCGCGTGAACCATGGCCCGTTACCGGAAGGCTCAATTGCCGCGCGGCGGCGCTGTTGAGAAGCCAGCTTGTAAGCATGCCGTCATCCACCAAGTTAGACGCCGCAACCGCAACGCCTTCACCATCGAAAAGTTTGGACGACAGGCCGCGAACAATCAACGGGTCATCTACGATGGTCACACCGTCAGCAAATACTGGGTGGTCCATCAAGTCTTTTAGAAAACTGGTCCCGCGGGCAACACTGGTACCGGAAATGGCACCAGAAAAATGCGCCAGAAGGCTTTTGGCTTCGCGCGGGTCAAATATCACCGGATATTGTCCGCTTTCGATTTTTGACGGGTTTAACCGCTTGACTGCTTTTTCGCCCGCTGCGCGGCCCACATCTTCCGGCGAAGCAAGGTCTTGGAAATGGCGTTTGCTGGAAAACTCATAGTCCCGCTCCATGCCAGTTCCGGTGCCGGCAAGGGCTGAAACCGACGTGGAAAAACTGCTGCCACGATAATGCCCGGCAAACCCATGGCTGGTGATCAGCGATATGGCCCAGGTTGAGGCGCTAGCCCCGGCGCCGTCCGAATTGGTGACACCGTCCACTGCGCGTGCGGCGTCTTCTGCTTCCGCAGCCATCTGCCTGAGCGTGTCGGCGGAAACGTCTGTCTCATCAAATAGGTCAAGCTCAGCGTGGGGGCCCTTGTGGAGACGGTCCTCTGGAGCCAATCCGCAGAACTCGTCTTCGGGCACGGCCTTGGCCATGGCAAAGGTGCGGTCAATCAACTCGGCCAGGCTGTCCGGTCGGCGATCTGAAGTGGAGACCATGGCTTGTTGTTTGCCAATCAGTATGCGCAGCCCGATGTCTTCACCTTCAGAGCCCTCAACGTCCTCCAATTGGCCTTCGCGCCAGCTTACACCGCGGCTACGGGCGTCAACGGCAACTGCGTCAGCAGCGTCAGCACCTTTTGCGCGGGCACCTTTTACCAAGTCTTCGAGAATGGAGAGGGTTTGATCAGCCATCGAGCGCACTTTCTAAACGAACATTATGGCTGCCAATAAGACATAAAGGCAGAAGGCGCGCAATGACCTTTAGCCTGTTCCCCCTTCTATTTGTCAGCCTTTTTCGCCAGGTTGGCTGCCAACAGTTGTTTGGCGACATTTTTTGCCGTGCTTGCACTAAGGGCTGACCCGCTTATTTGGGCGGTCACGATGGCGCCTTCAAACAATAGCGCTAGCTCATTAGCCAATTTTTCAGGATTTTTTGCGCCGGCTTCGACGCATAAACTGACAATGTAGCGCCAAATCATTTGTTTAAAATTCCTGCTTACGTCGCGCATGGGTGATGTTGGGTCAGAATATTCGCCCACTACATTGACAAACATGCAACCGAAGAAATTTTGCTTGGAGAACCATGCTTCTGCGGCATCAAAAATCGCGATTAGCTGACCTTCCGGCGTGTTAGCCAGTTGTTCTACATCTTTGACGAAATTGTTTCGGAAAACGCTGTCGTGTTGTTGCAGGGCCGCGAGGATCAATTCGTCTTTAGAGCGGAAGTGATTGTAGAGGGTTTTTTTGGAGACTTTTGCTTCCCGCATAATCCGGTCGACCCCCGTCGCGTGGAAACCATGTTCACAAAAAAGTCTGATAGCGACATCGATAATATGGTCACGGCGACCCAGGATTGGCATGGTGTACTCCAAAGGATACTATTCTGTTTCTATAAATTGCCCTAATCTAGAATATTATAGAAATGTAAATGCCTGTACAACTGAAAATTTGGCGCAATCGTCTTTTAATTCGTGAAATTATCACAGCATTTTATAGGATTATCACGGTTTCGGGAGGTGTAGATTATCAGCTTGAAAACAACTGAAAGCCCAGTTATTTAATTTGGCAAGGGAAACAGATCGGTTTCCTTTGAGTTGAAATAGACAACTCATATATGAACAATATTGATAGGACATTCCAAATGAAAAACCTCCTTATTGCACTTGCTACATTCTTTTCCTTTACAGTTGCAGGTTCAACCGTTGTGTCGGCCGATAGTGTTGCAAACAGCGTTGTTGGGCTGCAAGGCTATGACCTTGTTTCTTACCACAACAGCGAAAAGCCATTGCAAGGCAACGGCAACCATGTTGTTACCATCGACGGTGTGAACTATTTGTTCACCAATGCAAAAAACAAAAGAAAATTTGCATCAAACCCTGAAAAATACCTGCCAGCATACGGTGGATACTGTGCATACGGCGCGGCTGTAGGTAAAAAATTCATCGCTGATCCAACAGTATGGCGCGTAGTTGATGACACGCTCTACTTGAACCTCGATGCAAATGTTTCAAAAATTTGGGTTAAAGACATTCCTGGCAACATCGAAAAAGCTGATGCTAACTGGAAAGAAATCAAAAACGTTCCAGCCGGCGATCTCTAAAAAGACATATTGGCTGGCCAATCCATTGATCAGCCCGTATCGCCTGTAGCCGATGTATCTCCCCGATCGGTGGCTGCAGGCTTGATGTTCCGAGTATGAAAATGGCAGCCTTCCCCCTTGGCTGCCATTTTTATTGCCTGATGTTTAGGTTCACTAGAGAGCAGGAGCCGGAGCTCCTCCTCAAGCTTCTCGTTTAATTAGAACGCTAATTGCCACCCGACCGTCAGGGTGAAGTCCGTTTCCGGATGTGGGCCGTTCAGATCTTGTGTTATGGGGAACCCAGCTTCGATGCCAAGCCGGTTGCCCTTAAG
>JAALKD010000013.1 GCA_011088215.1 Sphingomonadales bacterium
TTGGGAAAAACCATATTGCCGAGGCGCTAAGTTACCGCCGGGTAGATGTGCGACAGGGTTTGCGTCAAACCGGTTGAAACACCCAATGTTTTGTCAATTTCTCAATTGCCTATACGTCACTCCTGCACAGCAACAATAGAAAGTTTCCTAATGGATATTCATCTTTTCAGTGGTAGTGGCTTTGCTTGGCGGGTGCTGCTTGCATGTGCGGTTAAGGGCGTTGATTTCAGGCAGGTTTTTTTGCAGCCTACCCAAGAGGAATTAAAGTCTCCCGCTTTTCTTGGGCTTAACCCCAGGGGGAAAGTGCCGGTGATGCAGGATGGTAAATTGGTTCTTGCAGAATCGATGGCGATCATAGCGTACCTTGACCAAAAGATACCCGAACCAAAATTGTTTGGTACGACACCCGAAGAGACAGGGTTGATATGGCAGAAAACTCTCGATTTTGATCTCTATGTCTCAGCTGGCTGGGTCGATAACATTATTGCGCCAATTGTGCGCGGTATGACAGAGCAGGCGGCGGACGAAATCAAACAAGCTTGTGATAACGCACATACCGAGATTTCAGCCCTTGAAGAGGACCTTTTCGATAAGGAATGGTTTGTTGGAGGTACAGTTTCAGCCGCGGATATTGCCATTTATCCAATGCTTGAGGCGCTTATCCGCTTTACTAGTAAAACGCAAATCGAGCAGCTTGATCTTGGTTTTGATTTGTTTGCTGAGCGGTACCCACAGCTCGATGCTTGGCGCACACGAGTTCAGGAGCATCCGGAGTACCAGAAAACTTATCCTGATTTTTGGCGAGAGCTTGATGGGTAGCAAGATGTTTCCGTTTTGCTTAATAAAGTGAACATGGTATCAGGGCGGCAAACCTAAGAAAGGCGCTGACCATGATACCAGAAGCCCTCACAGCTTTCTCCTTTTGGATTCTAGTCGGCACAAGTTTCTTCGGTTCTTTTATTTCAACAGCTGCGGGCATTGGCGGCGGTGTTACCATGTTGGCGGTAATGGCGCAGGTGATGCCGCCGCTCGCACTTATCCCCACCCACGGCCTCGTACAGTTGGGCTCAAACGCCAGCAGACTGACGGTCATGTTCAAGCATATAGACTGGCGTTTTCTAGGCTGGTTTTTTGTTGGCGGGTTGGTTGGTGCGGTTATCGGTGTTGAGGTGGTAACTGCGTTGCCCACGTCGGTATTGCAATTAGTATTGGCGTTTTTCATCCTTTATTCCATATGGGGCCCGATGCCGGCCAAAATGCGCCCGTCGCGTTTTGGCCTTGTGGCTGGTGGTGGCGCGACTACTCTTGCGAGCATGTTTGTCGGTGCCAGCGGCCCGCTCGCGATGGTTATTGTAAAAGCTTTTGAATATGACCGCTTTGCCAAGGTTGGCACTTTTTCAGGGGTTATGGTTATACAGCACGGGCTGAAGGCAATTGTTTTTGGCATTATCGGTTTTACCTTCACGCCCTATTTACCGCTTGTTGCATTTATGGTTGTTGCCGGATTTGTTGGCACGCTGGTCGGCAAGAGGGTTTTGCTTAAGCAAAATGAAAATAATTTCGGTAAGATTTTAAATGTGATTCTTACCCTGTTGGCGCTTCGCCTTTTATGGCAAGCGGGCGATGGTTACCTCTAGGCTTGTTCCGGGTCGTTATTCGACAATCACGTTTGTCGTTTGTTTTCCCATACTAATGTCGCCGCGTATCAGTTCAACGACCGCTTGCCAAGGGCCGGATGCGAATCCTCGGCGGGGGCTTTTGAAGTTTGCATTGGCTTCAACCAACTGCCTTTGTCTGGTTTGTTTAACGTCATGGGTGAACTGCAATTCGCCATCAGGCCCGACCAGCGAAAATCGCCATATGTCGTTCGGTAATGTGTGAAATCCCCGAGCTTGTATGAATAGTGTTAAAGGTTTGGTTGAAAATTTGCTTGGCTGTGCCTGCCATAGCATCTGCCGAGTGATTTGAACGTCTGAAACCAGGGGCGGTATGATTATCGGTCCCGCATATTTGATCGGTTCAATCCAAAGAGGTTTCTGCTCTGGCGTCTTCTCGGCTTTACAGCCACTTTCAAACACCCCGCCATCGAACGGATCGTAGTGTTGGGCCGGCTTTCCCTTTTCGGCGCGCTGCACCATAAAATGCAGGTGAGGATATTCGGTGATTCCTGAAAGGCCAACTTGTCCGATAATCTGGCCGGGCGAGACCACGTCACCTCTTTTAACCAGAAGGCTGTCATTTTTCAGGTGACAGTAGCGGGTTTGCCAACCATTGGTGTGGCCAACAATCAGTACATTACCGCAGCCTTGTTTTTGAATTAATTTGGCGCGCTCGGCGGTGACTGTGACATCGGGCATGCCGTCTCGAAGTGCGAGAACGCGCCCCGCTGCTGCAGCACGAACTGCAACCCCTGCTGCCATTACGCCCGTGTCTGCAAGCGCAATGTCGGTTCCATTGTGCTTGTCCTCGGTTTGGGCTTTGCAGTTATAGTCGGTTTTGGCCTGTCCCGGCGCGCGGTCCATGTATCGCGCGATCCAGCAGTTTTCGCCCAGGGTGCAGTCCACCGGGAACATAAACTTAGGCGGTTCACTCTGTGGGCTTGCGGGCGCGGCCAAGCCGAAAGCCAAACCAGCAAAAATCAGTAATTTCATGTTCCAGTCCCATCAGGGGCAACACTATTCAGCATGATTTAGTCACCAAAATAAGGCCAATTTAAGCAGAATTCAGAGTCGAATCAGGCAATTTCAGTGTCAAACTCAACAGATTCAGAGTCGAAAAGCTAAAAATAGTTATTTTCTGGACGCTTTTTCGTCGAGTCCGGACAGGCCTTCGCGCCTATCCAGCTCAGCGACCACATCAGCGAGGCTTAACTCTCTTGCCTCCAAAAGTACCATCAGGTGAAACAACAAATCAGCTGATTCCTTGACGACCTCATCGTTATCATCGGCGGCCACCGCCATCGCGGTTTCTAATGCCTCTTCACCCACCTTCTGGGCAATCTTGCGGTCACCTTTTGTGTATAGTTTTGCCACATAACTTGCAGACGGATCAGCCTGCTTGCGCGCGCGCAGAGTTGTTTCCAGCCTTGTCAGTATATCTGCTGTCGATACCATCAGGTTGTCTCCCTTACCGCAATGCCAGCGTTTCTCATATGGGCTTTGGCCTCGGCGATTGTATGCTCACCGAAATGAAAAATCGAGGCTGCAAGTATTGCTGACGCATGGCCTTTACTTACCCCCGCAACCAAATGGTCAAGCGTGCCGCCGCCGCCGGAGGCAATAACCGGCACTGACACACGGTCTGCAATGGTGCGGGTCAACTCAATGTCAAAGCCTTCGCGTGTGCCGTCACGGTCCATACTGGTTAGCAAAATCTCTCCTGCGCCCAACTCAGCAGCCTGAGTCGCGTAATCAACGGCATCCAGTCCGGTTGGGGTACGACCACCGTGGGTGAAAACTTCCCACCTGCCCGCGGACACCTGTTTGGCATCAACGGCCACAACGATACATTGTGATCCAAATTTTTCTGCGAGCTCGCTGATGATGGGCGGGTTTTTAACCGCCGCCGTCATGACAGACACTTTGTCAGCCCCGGCAAGTAAAAGCTTGCGCACATCATCCGCGCCGCGCACGCCGCCGCCAACCGTTAGCGGCATGAAACATTGTTCTGCGGTGCGCTTTACCACATCAAACAGAATTTCGCGCCGGTCAGAACTGGCGGTGATATCAAGGAATGTCAGTTCGTCGGCACCGGCTTTATCGTAGACGCGCGCCTGTTCAACCGGGTCGCCAGCATCAATCAGATCAACGAAATTAACACCTTTGACAACGCGGCCGTCTTTCACATCGAGGCAAGGTATGATGCGGGATTTCAGCACGCCGTCTCTCCAGCCGCTATTGCCAGCGCGACTTTCAGGTCCATGCCGCCATCGTATATGGCACGACCGGTGATAACCCCTTCCAGGTTGCCTGCAGCTGCAACACGCGAGATGTCTGACAGGTCTTTAACGCCGCCAGAAGCGATGACGGGAATAGCAACCGCTGCCGCTAATTCAGACGATGCTTCTGCTTTCACGCCGGTTAATGTGCCGTCACGATCAATATCGGTGTGGATGATCGCTGCCACGCCAGCGTCTTCAAATTTTTTGGCCAGCTCGATCACTCCAAGCTCGCTGGCTTCGGCCCAGCCTTCGACAGCAACTTTGCCGCCCAGCGCATCGATACCAACCGCAATTTTCCCGGGAAATAGCTTGCAGGCCTCTTTCACAAGTGCCGGGTTTTTCACCGCGAGCGTACCCAAAATCAATCGGGAAAGACCCTTGTCAATCCAGCGTTCCATGGTGGCAATGTCGCGGATGCCGCCGCCCAACTGCACTGGCACGTCTGTTGCGCCTAAAATGGCATCTACCGCAGCGCCGTTTACGGGCTCGCCCGCGAAAGCACCGTTAAGGTCTACTAGGTGCAGCCACTTGCAACCTGCATCGACAAAAGCTTTTGCCTGCGCCGCCGGGTTGTCATTGAACACGGTTGCAGCGTTCATATCGCCCTTAAAAAGGCGGACGCAGTTGCCGTCCTTAAGGTCAATGGCCGGGTAAAGGGTAATCATGGTCGCCACTCCAGAAATGCGGATATTAACTTAAGGCCAACTGCCTGGCTTTTTTCCGGGTGGAACTGGGTGCCAACCATATTGTCCCGGCTCACAATGGCGGTTACCGGTCCGCCGTGGTCAGCGGAGCCAAGCAGTGCATCTGGTTCGTCCAGTAGCATTTGGTAACTATGGACAAAATAAGCGTGGTCGTCTGCACAGAGTGTCCGTGCAACCGGGTGGGTGCCTCCGGTCTCGGTCAGCTGGACCGTATTCCAGCCCATATGAGGTATTTTAAGTGCCTTGTCGCTGAGTTTCAGCGGTTTAACCGCGCCCGGTAACCAACCCAACCCAGTGTGTTCGCCGTGCTCATAACCCGTTTCCGCCATCAGGTGCATGCCAACGCATATCCCGAAAAACGGCACGCCGCGTTTGATCACGGCTTCATCAAGCGCATTCGCCATACCGTCGATGGCTGCGAGGCCAGCCATACAGTCACCGAAGGCACCGACACCGGGCAGTACGATCCGGTCTGAGGCGCGCACCACATTGGCGTCGCTGGTTACTACGATGGTTGCGAACTGCCCTGTCTCCGCTGCGGCGCGAGCGAAAGCTTTTTCCGCCGACCGCAGGTTACCAGAGCCATAATCAACAATGGCGACAGTTTCTGGCATGAAAATCTCCGCGTTTAAGACTTAAAGGCTGCCGCCGAGGGTGCCTTTGGTGGAAGGTACAGCGTCTGCCTTGCGCGCATCAATGGTGGTCGCGTCCCGGAGCGCGCGTGCAGTTGCTTTGAAACAGCTTTCAATAATATGGTGGCTGTTGACGCCGTATATATTTTCCACATGCAGTGTCATGCCAGCGGCGAAAGCGAACGCACGGAAAAATTCCTCGAACAGTTCCGTGTCCATCTCACCGATTTTTTCCCGCGGGAATTTCACTTTCCATACCAGAAACGGCCGGCCGGAGATGTCCATCGCGGCGCGCGACAGGGTTTCGTCCATGGGGATAAGTGCGGACGCATAGCGAGTGATGCCTGTCATGTCGCCCAGCGCTTTTTTTACCGCCAAGCCGATGACGATGCCGCAGTCTTCAGTGGTGTGGTGTCCGTCAATGTGCAAGTCGCCTTTGGCGCGCACTTTCAGGTCCATCAATGAATGGCGCGATAGCTGCTCCAGCATATGATCGAGAAAACCAATGCCGGTTTTAACGTCATATTGACCAGTTCCGTCGATGTTCAACTCGACAGAGATCTCGGTTTCCTTGGTTTTTCGTTCCATGGATGCAGTGCGCATATCACTCACTCCTACGGGCGGTCATAATCAGGCGTTCAAAATCGTTAAACGCTTTAATGCCCATGCTAATACGCAGTTTTTATGGGCTCTGCGAGCCTTTTCTTGAGGTTTTTATATGAAATAACTGTGAAATGCGGCCAATTGTGCTGGGCAACTTGCAACCCCGACTGGTAACCCATATATGCAATCATCTGTGTTACGACATCAATTGTTTAGGAATATCAGCCCATGACCACCATATGCAGCGTTCGCAAAGGTAAAAATGTTGTCATCGCTGGCGACGGGCAAGTGTCCGCCGGTGACACGGTTATGAAAACCAACGCACGCAAAGTGCGCCGTCTGGCGGGCGGTAAGGTAATCGCCGGGTTTGCCGGTGCTACCGCTGACGCCTTCACGCTGTTTGAGAGGCTGGAGGCTAAACTGGAGCGCCACCCGGGTCAACTGGCGCGGGCGTGTGTAGAGCTTGCTAAAGACTGGCGAACCGACAAGTATTTGCGACAATTGCAGGCCATTCTGATTGTAGTGGACAAAGACACAAGTTTGGTGGTCACCGGCAACGGCGACGTTATTGAGCCTGAACACGGAGTTGTCGCCATTGGCTCTGGCGGTAATTTCGCCCTTGCTGCGGCTCGGGCCTTGTATGACCTCGAGCTGAGCGCAGAGGAAATTGCCAAGAAAGCCATGTCGATTGCGTCGGATATCTGTGTTTACACCAACGGCACAGTTGTGTTGGAGGCATTAGATTCTGACGGCTCATCTGCCGATGACATCGCTAAAGACGTATAGTCCAGAAGTTCGAAGTTAGGAGTATCCCATGACCAGTTTTTCCCCGCGCGAGATTGTTTCGGAACTTGACCGCTACATTATCGGCCAGTCCGATGCCAAGCGCGCTGTTTCGGTAGCGTTGCGTAACCGTTGGCGTCGCCAACAGCTGGAAGGTGACATGCGGGACGAGGTGTTGCCGAAAAATATTCTGATGGTTGGCCCTACCGGGGTCGGCAAGACTGAAATTTCACGCCGGTTAGCCAAACTGGCCCAGGCGCCATTTATCAAAGTTGAGGCCACTAAATTCACGGAAGTTGGCTATGTAGGCCGTGACGTGGAGCAGATTGTACGTGATCTGGTGGAAACCGCTATCCTCATGGTTAAGGAAAAAAAGCGCGGCGAAGTGGGCGCAAAAGCTGAATTGCACGCCGAAGAACGAGTGATTGACGCACTGGTCGGTGAAGACGCCGGTGAAGCCACTCGCCAGAAATTCCGAAAAATGCTGCGCGAAGGTGAATTGGCTGACAAAGAAATAGAGCTGGATGTGGCAGACACCGCAACTGGCATGCCGCAATTTGATATTCCCGGCATGCCGGGTGCCAGCATGGGTATGGTTAACCTGGGCGATATGTTCGGCAAGGCCATGGGCAACCGGACGGTTAAGAAGAAGCTTTCTGTTGCGGAAGCTTATGAAATTTTGATGGGGGAAGAAGCTGACAAGCTGGTAGACGATGATGTGTCAAACCGTGAAGCACTCAGCCTTGTCGAGCAAAGCGGCATCGTGTTTCTGGACGAAGTAGATAAGATTTGTGCTCGTCAGGACGCGCGCGGCGGTGATGTTAGCCGCGAGGGTGTGCAGCGGGACTTGTTACCGCTGATTGAAGGCACAACCGTATCCACCAAGTACGGTGCGGTAAAAACCGATCATATTTTGTTTATTGCGTCGGGTGCTTTTCATCTGGCCAAACCATCAGATTTGCTGCCTGAACTTCAGGGCCGTTTGCCGATCCGAGTGGAACTGCGCGACCTGACCGAGGCCGACTTCCGGCGAATTCTCACTGAACCAGATTTTAGCCTTATCCGGCAATATGTGGCGCTTTTGGGCACCGAGGATGTGACCCTTGATTTTACTGATGATGGTATCGATGAAGTGGCAAAGATATCTGCGCATTTCAATGAAACTGTCGAAAACATTGGTGCTCGGCGACTTCATACCGTGTTGGAAAAAGTGCTTGAGGAAATTTCCTTTACTGCCAGCGACAAAAGCGGAACAACCGTGACTATTGACGCTGCTTTCGTGCAGGAACATATGGGCGATTTGGCTAATGGTAGCGATCTCTCCAAATTTATTCTTTAGGATGCGCCGTGGAACGTAAGCCTTTTGCATTTTTCTACGGTGGCTACATGGACCCGGAAGTCCTTAGGGCTGCGGGTACTTCGCCTGAGGAATGCATGGCTGGGTATGTGGATGGTTTGGCGCTGACGATCGGGCCGATCGCTAACCTCGAAGACCAGCCGGATGCGCGCGCATACGGGCTGTTGGCACGGCTAAGCCACAGGGACCTAGATACCTTGTACGGCGGAGACCCGGCAGCATTGCGGGGTGTGGTTTATTTGCCTGAGGCTGTGTTGGTGCAGACAGACGGCGGACGCCGTGTGCCTGCTATAACCTACATAACATCTATGCTTTCGGGCGCGGCGGCTGATCCCGCATATGTAGCCAAACTTGCAGCTGCCGCAGAGGTGTCCGGACTTCCTGGTAGTTATATCTCCTACATTCGCTCATTCGTTTCATAGAAAAGCCAGCTAGAAATACAGCGCTATCTGAGTTAGCGTCTGGGCGGTAATGTTAGCTATGGAGACGGTTGGTGGCATATGATCCGAACAATATATTCGCGAAAATACTGCGCGGTGAGATACCCTGTAATAAAGTTTATGAGGATGAGTTTGCGCTCGCGTTTCATGACATTAATCCGCAGGCGCCGGTGCATGTGCTGGTGATCCCCAAAGGCGAATATATATCGATGGCTGATTTCACCAAGTCTGCGCCAGCGGAACTGGTAACGGGTTTTATGCGGGCCGTGGGCGCAGTTGCGGATCAGCTAGGGTTGGTGGAACCCGGTTACCGCACACTTGCCAATGCTGGCGACAACGCACACCAGGAAGTGCCGCATCTGCATATTCATATTTTTGGGGGCGCACCGCTTGGTCCTATGCTTGACAAGCGCTTTTCAGGTTAGCTTTCCAGTTCACGCGCTTCGTCGGTCAGCAATATTGGAATGCCGTCCCGGATCGGGAAAGCTAGACCAGCCGACCGGCTGATCAACTCTTGTGCTGCGGCGTCATACTCGAGTGTATTTCGTGTTACCGGACACACCAATATTTCAAGAAATTGCCGAGCGGTACGTTGTTTGGTGTTATCTGGTTGGGTCATTTTAGGCTCTCGTCAAAACTTAAGTTAGTGAAATTGCGGTGGCTCTGTAGCGCCGCTCTCAATCACAGACATTTTAAGCAACGTTTCCAAAGTTGCGGCGCGCTTGTCAATCGACGCAGCCTCCAACAGCGCTTGCTTTTCCGGTGCGCCCATTGGAATTATCATCGACAGGGAATTGACCAAAATATCGTTTGGTGCATCGGCGATGGTATCAAAGTCCGCATCCAGCCCGCGCACGTCAAGATAATTTGACAGCGCCGCTAACAGCGTGCGCCGATCAATAGAATCAGGTGTGTTTTCTGCGTGCAGGTCATTGTAACGTGACCAGTCAGCATGAATTTGCCGATAAGGCGTGGTGGTGCTGAGTTCACTGGCGATTTCAAACCGTGCAACGCCCCTGAGGCGAATGGTGAATCTGTTGTCACCAGTATCTACCAGGTCATCAATTTTACCGACGCCGCCAACCGAATATACCTCTGGCTCTGCGTCATTGTTGTCTGAGGACTTGGGCTGAACCATGCCAATCAGGCCATCAGAGGTAACGGCATCGCGGATCATTTGCAGGTACCGTGGTTCGAATATATTTAAGGGCAGATTGCTACCAGGAATTAAGATGACGCCCGTCAACGGAAAGATCGGAATCTTTATCGGTAATTGGGATATGGCGGCAGCGGGCGAAACCACCGAATTGCCCTAACTAAACAAAACCGAGGACAAACGTCGACGGTATTTTTGAGTGAAAGGATCAGAGGGCCCGGCGGCGTCAAACAGTTTTACCAGGTGTTCGCGCGCGCCGTCATCGTTCCAGCTACGGTCTCGCATGATAATGGCAAGCAGAGCATCTGCAGCGGCGTTCATATCACCTGCGGCCTGGTACGCCAGCGCCAGATCAAACCGGGCTTGATAGTTTTGTGGGTCTGCCTCTACCGCTTTGAGCAGGGGCTCGATGTCGCCGGCATTCTCTGCTTGGGCTGCCAATTCCAGGCCGGTCTCTATCCGCTCGATCCTGTCTTTTAGTGCCTGATCATTGCGATTTTCTTCGCTGAGCATTGCAGTTATCTCGCGCGCCTGGTCGATCTCATCCATTTTCAGGGCGGCTTCGGCCATACCAACAATTGCACTGCCGTTTGTTGGGTCGTGTCCCAGAATTTGCTGGTAAAGCTGTGCGGCGGCCACAGTCTCGCCCGCTGTCATTAACTCGTCGGCCTGCCCTAGTGCGGCGGCAACCGGGTCGCCTGCGTTGTCCGTTCCGCTAAGGGCAACAAGTTTGTCGATAAATTCTTTCAGCTGGGACGGCGGCACCGCGCCCTGAAACCCATCAACCGGCTGTCCTTGCCAAAAGGCCAGAACTGTTGGCAGGCTTTTAATCTGTAACTGTGCGCAAATTTGCTGGTTTTGGTCTGCATTGACCATTGCTAGTGCAACCGCGCCGCCTGCTGCTGTAACGGCGGCCTTAAGCGCAGGCGTTAACTGTTTGCACGGGCCGCACCAGTCAGCCCAAAAGTCAACAATCACCGGTCGGGTTTGAGACGCCTCGATAACTTCTGCACCAAAGGTCTGCATGGTTGTTTCGGTAATAAGGCTGTCGCCTCCGCTCGGCGTTGCTGGCGGCGGTGTGCCTGTCATCATTGTATCCATCAATCAAACTCAATTACGTGTGGGCGTGTCGTTCTGGGCTATACTTGTGGTTCAGGGTTAGCACAGGGCTCAGGCGTTGTTTTTATAGCATACCGCCTGTCTTGCCGCCGCGCCAGTATCCTTTGTTGGTACGATGAAATATTAGTTCATTTCTCTCATAGTGGTAGAATGAAAGGCTCAAACCCGCAGGCCCGGGTGAATTTAATCAGGCCCTCTGGGCTAATGGCGGTTGTTGCCGCGTTGTGAAGTGGGTGAAAATACACCAGTTGATGCACGAGCAGGCCCTCGTCAAGAATTACCTGAATTGCCGGTCCATCAGGGCCTGGCTGCCTGAGGGTGTTCAACAGGGAAAAGGGCGATACAGCGCAGGGAGTTACACCCAGGTGGGTCATCAATCGATCCGGGCTGGCAAATGACAAGCGTCCCATTTCTATTTGGTCAGCCAGGCACTTCAGGTTAATCTTGCGTTCTTCCGTGGCAACGATTAGCGCATGATTTTTCTTCTTATCGCGCACAAACAGGTTTTTGCTGTGGCCGCCCGGCATGCCTGCGCGAACCGTTTGCGCCTCCTTCACGGTGAAAACCGGGCTGTGGCGGTGGGTTTTATGGGTAATCTGCTGCTTGTCCAGGAAAGCGAAAAGCTCAGTTTCAGTTGCGGGTGATTCCATTTTTGTCTCTTTTTTCAGTGGGCTGTGTTTGACCACGTACCTTGCGAAAAGGCTTGTTTTTCTTACCCTTACGCCAATTTTTAGTAAATGTGAAAATAACTGTTGCAAAGGCAATGCGTATGGCTATTATCCCGCCTCGCAAGCGGCATAGCCGTGATCCCTGCAGGTGTTTGATACATCTGAACGTTTTGAGCGGGCGTAGCTCAGGGGTAGAGCATAACCTTGCCAAGGTTAGGGTCGTGAGTTCGAATCTCATCGCCCGCTCCAAAAACAACCGGCCCTTGTGGCCGGTTTTTTTATGTTTATCCTCCCCCAAATTTATTTTTAGCCTAAGTTAAAATCTGTAAATGACAGTTTGGGAGGACGTGGTGAAGTTTGGACTTATTAAAATTATTGCTGGTGCGGTGATGCTGTCGGCGTGCAGCGGCCTGTCTGATCCGGCGGTTGACCCTGAGACCGGCGACAATATATACGCGAACGGCGACAAGTGGCTATGTTTGCCAGGCCGCCCAGATGCCAAGGCAGATGCTTGTGTCGGTGATTGGTCGGCAACCATAATTAATGCCGACGGCAGCGCCACCGTCGAGCCTTTTATCGCCGACCCCAACGCACCAATCGACTGCTTTTATGTCTATCCAACTGTTTCCACCGACCTTAGCGGTAACAGTGACTGGGACGTGGATATTCAGGAAACCGGCGTTGCCGCCATTCAACTTGCGCGTTTTGGCGGGGTTTGCAAATTGTATGCGCCAATTTATCGGCAAGTAACTCTTACGGCGCTGGCATCTGATAGTGCGGGCTTTTCCATAGACCGTGATGTGCCGCTTGCGGATGCAGACGTTAAGGCTGCGTGGGATTATTATCTGGAGCATTATAATGCCGGGCGCGGCGTTGTGTTGCTTGGCCACTCGCAGGGATCCTACCGTCTGGGCACGCTCATCCAAAAACATATTGACGGCCAGCCTATCCAAAATCAGATTGTTGGCGCGCATTTGCTAGGTGCCAACGCGCCAGTGAAAAAAGATGGTGGTGTCGGCGGAACTTTTGAAACTTTCCCGCTATGCCGCGCTAGCAGCGAAATTGGTTGTTTCACTGGTCTTGTTTCATTTCGTGAAACGTCGCCGCCTCCCGCTGGTGGCTATTTTGGCTTTGCCGAAAAAGACGATGAAGTTAACGCCTGCGTTAACCCAGCAGCGCCGGGCGGCGGCAAGACACCGCTCGATGTTCTGGTGCCTACGCGAAAACTTTTGGGTGACCGAACAGCGCGTGCCGAAAACACCATCAGATGGAGTGAGCAACACCCAACCGTTGACACAAACTTCGTTTCTTTGCCCGGTTTGATTTCCGGACAATGTCTGGAGCGTGACGGCGCATCTTATTTGGCCGTAAGCATAAATGCAGACCCCACCGACCCTCGTACAGACGAGATATCCGGTGATCTAGTTGTTGATGGTGAACTGTATGCAGATTGGGGCCTGCATTTGCTGGATGTGAATTTGGTGCTCGGCGATTTGGTCGAAATGGTTAGCCTGCAGGGCGAAGTCTACCTGCAGAATGTTACCCAATAGATCACAGCTGTTTGGTGAAGGGTTGAGTTGCTTTATTTCGCCAGCTATGAAGTCTGAATCAACTGCTCGCGTTGGCTGGCAACGGGCGTATGGAAATTGGGGAATCCGTGGTGAAGTATTTGGCTGTACCTTTATTGTTGTTGGCAGCATGCACCGAGCAAGTTGCGGACGACCCAATAGTTCAAGGTGTAACTGTTGAACCCGGAGTGTCGTGGCAGTTGGCGGAAAGCCGGGCGGCCATACTCTCAAACATCAATTACGCCCTGACATTCAGGGTTCCCGAACAGGAATCGGAGCAGATTACCGCCCATGAAACTGCAAGCTTCGCGCTTGCCGAAGTGAGAGACGACCTGCAATTTGATTTTCGAGAAAGTGCAGCCAACATTCACAGCGTAACCGTAAACGGGACAAAACAGGCCGTTGATCACCGCGCTGAGCATCTGGTTATTCCTGCCTCCAGTTTGCAGGTTGGAAGCAATACAGTTGAGATAGATTTCATTGCTGGTAACAGTTCGCTGAACCGGTCAGCTGATTTTCTTTATACGCTTTTTGTGCCGGACCGGGCGCGTACCGCCTTTCCGGTTTTTGATCAACCCAACCTTAAAGCCACCTACAATCTGACCCTTGAATTGCCGTCTGACTGGCAGGCGCTTGCTAATGCCCCGATTTCCGGAACTTTTGAAAAAGGCGATAGGCGCACGCATATTTTTAAAACATCGGACCGGCTCAGCACCTACTTGTTCTCATTTGTTGCCGGCAAATTTGACACGGTAACTCGCATGGTGGGTGGGCGTGAAATGACCTTGCTACACCGGGAGACCGATACCGATAAAATCACACGCAATATGGATGCTATTTTCCAATTACATGCGGAGGCGCTGGCATGGCTGGAGGATTACACCGGTATCGTCTATCCGTTTCAAAAATTTGACTTTGCTGCAATCCCGGCGTTCCAGTACGGCGGCATGGAGCACGCCGGAGCGATACAGTACCGATCGTCAAGCTTGTTTTTGGAAAAAGACCCTTCTGAGGCGCAACTTTTAAACCGCGCTAGTCTGATTGCTCATGAAACTGCTCATATGTGGTTTGGTGATTTGGTGACCATGAATTGGTTTGATGATGTTTGGACCAAAGAAGTTTTTGCAAACTTTATGGCTTCAAAAATTGTTAATCCCAGCTTTCCCGATATTGACCATGATCTGAATTTCCTTCTCAGTCGTTATCCAGCAGCCTATTCGGTGGACCGCACCGAAGGCGCGAACGCTATTCGCCAGCATTTGCCTAATCTGAATGAGGCGGGCACGCTGTATGGGGCCATTATTTACAATAAAGCGCCAATTATGATGCGTCAGCTTGAGGCGTTGTTGGGCGAAGGCGCGTTCCGGGACGGCATGCGGGACTATTTGACTAAATTTGCCGATGCGAACGCCACTTGGCCTGACCTCATCGCTATTCTTGATAAAAAAACGGACTCTGACTTGAATGCATGGAGCGAAACCTGGGTAAATACATCTGGACGTCCCGACTTTCGTTTTGATCGCATCGAAGAACAGCAATCGGCAGGTTCCTTGCGATTGAGTCAATATGACCGGAGCGGTCAAAATCGCTTTTGGCCGCAGCAGTTTTCGGTTTTAAATGCCAGTAGATCAAATGCCAGTGAACTTCGCCCTGAAGTCTCGGTGTCCTTTGTGTCGCCAAAGGTTGAAATTGATCAGGGGGCCGAAGAAGAGCTGTTGTTGAATGCCAACGGTATGGGGTACGGCCTGTTCCCGGCCTCTATCGAGTTTGCAGAGAAAAACTGGGCGACCCTTAGTGATGTGCAAAAAGGGGTTGTCACGCTCGCTCTCTTCGAAGCTTTGCAGGAAAATGATCCAGCGGTTCGTCCGAATGAATATGTCCGATTTTTGATAGGGGTCAGCGAGCGAGAGCAGAACGAGCTATTGCTGGATGCCATGTTGCGTCAATTGGATACAATATTTTGGTCGTTTTTAGACGTCAGCGAACGAATGAATGTTGCAGATAAGATAGAGGAACTGTTGTGGGTCGGTGCCAACAATGACCAACGGTCGATTAGCACCCGAAAAGTGTTTTTTAACCGATTCAGCGCTGCCGCGTATACAACGTCCGGGCTTGAGAAACTGCATGACGTTTGGGCCGAGACGGTGCCTTTGGAGGGGATATCGTTTTCGCCGCGAGAACAAACAACACTGGCGGCGCTTCTGGCGGTTAAAACTCCACAAATAGCTGGCAGGGTTTTGACCGAACAGCTGGGCCGTATCAAAAACCCAGACGACCGCGCCCGTTTTGAGTTTTTGATGCCCGCGCTCTCGGCGGACGAAGCAGTGCGCGATAATTTTTTTGCAACACTTATGCGGGAAGAAAATCGCCAGCAGGAAAACTGGGTTCTGGCCGCTCTAGGTTACTTACATCATCCGCTCAGGGTTGAGAGTTCAGAAAAATATATTTTGCCAAGCCTTGAGTTGTTGCAGGATATTCAGCGCACCGGGGATATTTTCTTTCCCGCCGGATGGACAGCACGCACGCTTGCAAGCCATAACAGCGATGCTGCTGTGCGAACAGTTCGGCAGTTTTTGGATGATAGGCCGGACTATAATCATCAGCTTCGACTTAAAATTTTGCAGGCGGCAGACCGCCTTTTTCGAGCAAACCGGATTCTTGCCTCTAAATAACGCGCCTTGAGCGGGTAGCTTGAGGAAGGCGAATGCATTCCTGATGTTGTGCTGTCCGCCGCCTGCTTTACAGGTGTTGGCACTGCCCCTATGCTGTCGGCCAGAATTGGGTATTCGTTTATCTTTGATATCTTTGGGGGCATTTGATGCGGTATTTTTTCTATTTCTTGTTGCGGCGTGCGATAGCGAGCCTCGCGAACAAACCGAATTGGAACGCTGGCAGGCGATGGCCGAGCGCGTGTCAATTACGCGCGACAAATGGGGCATCCCGCATGTTTATGGGCCGACCGATGCAGATGCGGTGTTCGGCATGCTCTATGCTCAGGCCGAGGATGACTTTAACCGTATTGAGATGAACTTTCTAACCGCAATGGGCCGTGCTGCAGAGGCGGAAGGCGAAGGGAAGCTGTACCAAGACCTGCGCATGCGTTTGTTTATCGATCCGGATGTCATTAAAGCGGAATATGCATCCAGCCCCGACTGGTTGAAAGCCCTGATGAACGCCTGGGCGGACGGTCTCAACTATTATTTGGCAACCCACCCTGAGGTGCGCCCGAAAGTGTTGACTCGCTTTGAGCCCTGGATGGCGCTTACCTTCAGTGAAGGCAGCATCGGCGGCGATATTGAGCGGGTGAACCTGCGCAGGCTTGAAGCTTTTTATGGCGGCACACCGGTTGATATGCTGGCGGCTCGGGTTGATGTCCTGCCACCTGAGCCTCGTGGCTCCAACGGTTTTGCCATCGCACCCGCCAATAGCGCAAGCGGCAACGCCCTTTTGCTAATTAACCCGCACACCAGTTTCTATTTCCGCGCGGAAATGCATGTTCGTAGCGACGAAGGCCTGAACGCATATGGTGCGGTTACCTGGGGCCAATTTTTCATCTATCAGGGCTTTAACGAGAATACCGGCTGGATGCACACCTCCAGCGGCGCAGACACCATTGACTGGTACGACGAAAGTATCCTGCGCAAGGATGACGGCGTTTATTACCGCTACGGCAGCGAAGAACTGAAACTTAAAGAAAGCGATATAACGCTGGCGTATAAATCAGACAAGGGCATGGCTGAACGCACGGTTAGAGTTTACCATAGCCACCATGGGCCTATCATTGCGGGCGAAGGCGGCGCCTGGCAATCAATTCGGTTGATGAACGAACCCAAGAAAGCGCTGATGCAATCATATCTGCGCACTAAATCGGCAGATTATGCAGGCTATGTTGAAAGCATGCGCTATCACACCAATTCGTCGAATAATACTGTGTTTGCCGACAGCAGCGGCAATATCGCTTATTTTCACGGCAACCATATTCCGAAGCGCGATACGTCGTTTGACTGGTCGAAACCGGTTGACGGAAGTAACCCGGCAACCGAGTGGGGCGAGTTGCACACTCTTGAGGAGACTGTCGGCGTTTTAAACCCTGCAACCGGGTGGTTACAAAATACCAACAACACGCCCTATTCGGTAATAGGTGCCACTAGCCCAAAGGCAGAAGACTTTCCGCCTTACATGGCAACTTTCCCGGAAAATTACCGCGGCATCAATGCGGTCAAAGTGCTGGAAGGCAAAAAAGGTTTCACGCTGGATAGTCTGATTGCAGCAGCTTACGACCCTTATTTGGCGGCCTTCGACGATCTTTTACCGCCTTTATTGTCCGATTATGACGCGCTTGGCGCCAGTGATCCGACGCGAAATGCGCTTGCGGATCAAATTGAAACTCTGCGGACCTGGAATCGCAGGTCGACCAAAGACAGTGCCGCGACAACCTTGGCAATATATTGGGGCCGCGACATATGGCGAACAGCGTTCGGTGACGACGTGGCCGTGGCTGATTACCGTGCTCGCGGCATTACACGGGATGCCTACATTGCAGAAACAGCGGGTCGAGTTGGGCTTGCTGCTTTGGCGCGGGCGACCGAAAAACTGGTTGCTGACTTTGGCGCCTGGCAAACCCCTTGGGGCGAAGTGAACCGTTTTCAGCGCTTGACCGGTGACATTGTTCAGCCTTTTGATGATAGTGCCCCAAGTGTACCTGTGGGTTTTGCATCGTCGCGCTGGGGCTCGCTCGCGGCCTATGGTCAGCGCACCTTCAACGATACCAAAAAAATATACGGCACCCGCGGCAACAGTTTTGTTGCGGTGGTTGAGTTTGGTGAGCGAGTAAAGGCGAAGGCCGTTACTGCAGGTGGTCAAAGCGGCGACCCGGCGTCAAAGCATTTTGATGATCAGATCGAGCTTTATGCGAGCGGCCAAATGCGCCCGGTGTATTTCTACCCCGAAGACATTAAAGCGGTGGCAGAGCGGACATATCACCCGGGTCAATAGCCTGAATGTGGCTGCAGCCGGTGATCTATTTTTCAGCTGACTTCACTGAATAGTAGATCACCAGGCAGACAAACGCTGTGGGAAGGATAACCGTTACCAAGTCTGAGGCGACTTGCATGCTGGCGAGTTGACCGGTCACCATCTCAGTAATATGAATGAGACTGTGCAGACCAAGAAATAAAACAGCGGAAACCGCGAACGGCACCCGCCATTTCGCAATGTAAGCCGCAAGTAAAAGCGCCGTTCCAGCGGTAAGATATGCAGCGCCTACATCGCCAAGAAAATGTTCGTTCAAGGGCCCTGTATGAGCGGTAAAACGCTCATAGAAAAAGCCCGTCATGAAATAGGCCATAATGCCTGTGGCAAAGTGATAGGCACCCAGAATATAGAGCATGAGCGTCATCGTTTTCGACTTCATAATAACGTCCTTCCTGAAAGCTTACTCTTGCCTGGCATATACCTCGCGACCGGCGAAATAAGTGGCATCCACGGCCAGGTTGCGGAAGCTCTCATTCATGGGTGAGGGAACGATACCATCCAGCAATACAAAGTCTGCCCATTTGCCCACTGTGATAGAGCCGACTTCGTCTTTCCACGCCGTGATGTTGGCCCCCGATTGTGTATAGGCCATTAGAGCCTCTTCAAAGCTAACGGCTTGTTCCAGGTGAAATGGCTTGCTGTCATTAAAGCCAAAAGGACTGACCCGAAAAACGGAATCGGCAATTTGCACAAGCGGGTTAAGCGGCGAGGTGAAATAGTCGGCGCCGAACACCACTGGCACCCCAGCATTAAGCATGGATTTCCACACATATGCGCGCCGGGTTCTGTGTTCACCGAGGCGTTCCGGCACATAGACGATTGAGTTGGTGGCATGGTTGGGCTGCATGGAGGCAATCACGCCCAGCTCCTTGAAGCGTTGGATGTCTTCGTCGTGCACAACTTCGATATGTTCGATCCGGTTCGGGAACGGTACGGTGTTGTCTTTAGCCGCTTCAAAGGCATCAAGGGTTGCTTTTACCGCGGCGTCACCGATTGAGTGAACGGCAACCGGTAATCCGGCAGCGGTTATCGCTTCCACCTGCATTTTCAGTTTTTCCGGGCTTGCAATATATTCGCCTTTCCAGCCGTCACGGTCGCTGTAGGCTTCGGTTAGCACTGCGGTATGGGCCGATAATACCCCGTCATTGATAAGTTTTACAAATGCGAGGTTAAGCAATGGCCCTGCGGCTTCTTCCCTGTTGGTTGCAGAGACGCGTTCGCTGACCTCAGCCTTTTTGGCGACAATTCTATCAACTACATTTTCGATTGGTTCATTGATCCCGCCACGGTTCCATGTGCCGTACCAAACCCGGATAGTTGGATCGCCGTTTTCCACGATATGGAGATAGTCATCAAGACCGCCCATTTGGTGTAGACCAGTAATGCCAAAGCTATTGGCATAATTGTACATTTTTGCCAGACCTTCCTGGCGTTGGGCGTCGCTGCGGGCGGGCACTATATTGGCCACCAGATTTTGCGCACCCTCAAGAAGGATACCGGTAGTGTCACCGGTTGCAGGGTCTACGACAACTTCACCGCCCGGGGGAGCGGCTGTTTCGGCGGTTACACCGGCCATTTCCAGTGCTTTGGAGTTCACCCAGGCATAATGGCCGTCGATATGGCGCAGAATTGCGGGCCGGTCTGGCAGAACTTCGTCCAGCATTTGTTTGGTTGGGTAGTTACCGTCAGACAGGGTATGGTCCCAGTTGCCGCCAATAAGCCACTCGCCTGCAGGCAAGCGTTTGTCGGTTGCTGCAATCATTTCCAGCCATTCGCTTTTGTCGGCAACATAGGAAAGGTCAACGCCTGCAACATAAGGCGAATCACCGCTTACATGGGAGTGCGCATCAATCAGGCCCGGCGTAACTGTATTGCCCATTGCGTCGATCACTCGTGTGCTTTCGCCTGCCAGCGCTTGCATTTGTTCGTTGGTGCCCACCGCGCTGAACTTACCGCCGGTGACCGCAAAGGCCTGAATGCGCGCTGCGGCCGGGTCACTGGTATAGACATCCCCGTTTATGACAATCAGATCCGGTGCGGAGATACCCGCCTTGTCAGGGGCGGCCTCGTCAGCTGAACAGCCTGCGAGCATCAGTGCCGCCGCGCCGATGAAAGTGGAAGTTATCTGTTTGAACGTCATGTCTATTTCCCCTACGGATACGATCGTCGGACCAATTTGCAGCATTTGGGCTTTAGTTTAGGACTAGTGGGCGTAAACGCCAACCCCTGGGAAAAAATTGACACAAAGGTCCCCGAAAATCAGTGGTTGGATTGGGAAAGTGACTGGATAGTTTTCTCTAAGCGCTTTTTCTTTGACGGGCTCATAGGCTCACACATGCGACTTTCCAGCGTGCTGATAATTATAGCGGCATGCGTGTGGTCCAGCGTAAGGCGAGCAACTTTCTCCGCATACATCGGTAACTGGTTTACCGCGCTGGTTTGCAGTCGGGCGACAATGATAGGCATGATTTCATTCGAATAGGCTGTCACTCCAGTTAGTGCTACCAGAATATCGATTAACCGGTCTTTTGCGATCACCGAGCCAGCATCTGCCGCCGCTAAAATTCTGTTCAGGTGTGGGAAAATCTTGTCTGGAAATGGCTCACTTAATGTAGCTACAGCAGCCATGCCGCCCCAAACCAGGCGGTTATTTTTGCTGGTGAGTATATTAAGAAGCACAGGTAACTGGCTCAATATCAAGGGCGGGTTGCGCGTGCCTATCTCATAGAAAACTTTGATCGCGTCCTGACGGACGGCCTTTGCACCATTTTGCAAAACCGTTGCAAGCGATGTGACAGAGGCTGCATCATTTGCTTGTGCGATTTGTTTGGCCAACTCGACGTTGGGTACTTCGTCGCGGCGGCCAAGCGCGCTTGCCAACTGGGCCTCAATGTCGGGTTTGATCAGGGGTTTCTGCACGCCATCGGTCCAGTTTTGGTATGCCGCGGGTAAATAGCCAGCCCATGAAGGCAGGCATGCCTTTGTTTTTGAGCTGTTCGACGCAGTGTGTTTGCATTTGGGCGGCGTTGAAGTTTGGGTGTAGAAAGGCGCCGCCATCGTAGCATAGTGAGCAATATGTCGCGCTGAGGCTGCCGTCTGCTTCCAGTCCGCCGCCTTGCGGATCCTTGCTCAGCGGCATGCCGCAACTTTGGCAAATTTTGGCCATGTCAGTCCCCTCTTAAAATCAAAGGTGTCTGGCAAAAATACACTCTGGCGCGCTCTTGATTTCTTTTATGAATATGTTAACAATGGACCATTGTCAATGGTTTTGAAACTCAGGTGTTGGTTGATGCGTATTGGTGAGTTAGTAAAACAGTCGGGTATCAGCCCGGACACAGTCAGGTTTTACGAGCGCAATGGATTGATCCGCTCTTTGCCCAGTGCGACAGAGACAAACAGCTACCGCAACTACCCCGAAGAAGCGCTGGAGCGACTGGCTATGATAAAGCAAGCCCAGCAGGCTGGCTTTTCAATTGCCGAATTTTCCCAGTTGATCGAACGGATTGAAGGTCCATCGGTTGATTTTTTTGATGCTGACCAGTTTTTGCAGCAGAAAATCGATGAAATTCAAGAGCGAATGAAGCAGGCCAAGGCATTTTTGAAAATGTTAAAGGCCACCAAAGCCGCTCTTTCAGCGCACATGGACTGACAGTGCGGGTACTTAGTTAGCTTTTGGGACTGGTCGGTAAGCCTTGCCCGCAGCGATTTGTTCCCATTGGTGTACATGGGGCGGCCTGTCATCCAGCCAGCGGGCCTTGCCGTTTTCGATTACCAGTATTTCTTCCCATTTGGCACCCACGGGACCCTTACCTGCGTGCGGCTCCACCAGCCAAAGTCCGTCGTGCGGCCCGTGGTCAGATGCCTTGCTGCTGTTCCACAAAGGCGAGCGCCTGCCAACGCCGCTGGTGGCCAACTTGTCCTTGATGCCGAACCAGGTTAGCGATAGGCCGTCAAACCCACTGATACGCCAAGTAAATGGCAGGGTTGCGGTTTTAACCGCGCGGTGGCCCAGCACTGCGCCGGGGTGTTTGGTGTGCGCGGGTTCATAGCCCAGCTTGCCAAAGGTTTCCAGCACCCGATCAGAGATTTGTTTGAAGCCGTTCCCCGCATTGATGTCGTCGCACACTTGCACGCGAAACTGGGCCAGGTCTGCCATCATTTTTTTGTGGGTGTCATTCTCACCGAAGCAAAAGCTGTAAGACGTGTCGACAAGATAGCCTTTGAACAAGGGCGCAGCGTCCAGAATGACACTGTCTCCGGGTTCCAGTATTTTGGATTTGGGAAAAAACTTGCCCACCGGCCACTTGCCCGGCAGCGCCGTGCGCTCTCCGAACAGGGCGACGGGCAGGTGAAAAAACGCTGAAGCCCCGGCGTCCCGGTAAGCGCGAACCAGCGCACGGGTCACTTCCTTTTCGGTTTGCCCTTCATGCAGACTGGCGGCCATTGTTTCCAGAATTGAAAAGGAAAGCCGTTGAAGGTCGCGGAAATGGTCAAGCGCTTGCGCAGAAAAGTTCCTGGTTTTTACCAGCATAAAATCTCTCCGACATGGGCAGGTCAGGCTGGAAAGCGTGCGCCAAACGGCTCCAGTTCCAACTCAGTGGTGTTTGCGATGAAGCTGACAGTATGATAGGCGCCGCATAATGCCAATAGTTCCAATTGCTGTTCTTTGTTCAAATGGTCGCAGAGACTGCCGTATGTATCAGGCTGAATACGTTGATGGTTGCAGATATCATCAATCGCCGCCAATAAAATGCTTTCCTCTTCCGGCCAGCAATTGGCCCCGGCCGGCTGGCTTTTGGTCGCCGCAATTTGTTCATCGGTCAGGCCCACATGGGCCGCAAAAGCAGTGATATGTATGCCCCATTCATATTCGCACCCTAGGTTGGCGGTAATACGCAGGATGACTATCTCCCGTTGTCGCATGGAAAGCGGGCTGTCCTTGTCCAGCAGGTTGGGCATGCCCTTAACCAGGAAGCGTTTGCTGTTGGCAAACAGGCGGAACAACTTGAGAAGATAGCCATTTTGCTGCGGATAGTTGGCCAAAATGGCGGCAACGTCGTCTGAGTAGGGTTCATCAATTGGTTCTAATTTGTTGGACATTTTGCCTCGCCTTTACGGTTGCTTTCGGGGATACCCTCTAGGCAGAGACATAGCGCTATTTCTCGCCATGGCCACAACGCGGCTATTCTGGTTGCTATTTTGAAGAAGCTCACTGGCGCTGGTTTTTGGCAACGCACTTGCGGGGTCAGCCAAAAGGGACAGCGGCAATTATTCGGCGGGTTGAGCGGGAAAGAAATGCACCAAAATATCGTCCAACAGCGGCTTCCAATTGCCCCAGTTGTGACCACCTCTCACCTCTCGGTAGTGCAGATCATAGCCTTTCTTCTTGAGGATATTTCTGAAGGCCCTGCCCTCTGCTATTCCGTCTCGCTGATTGCCGATACTGAAAAAAATCTTTATTGGCTGGACCGGCTCGCTGGCATAAAGGTCTCCTATAATTGGCACCGGCCAAATCGCTGGTGATTGCATGGCAATGCCCGCAAAAGTTTCAGACGCTAGTAACCCAAAACAGGCTGCATTTAGCCCGCCGAATGACAGGCCTAGAATGACCCGATCCTCACGGGATTGACTGACGGCGTATTCGCTTGAAATGCGCGGCACCAGTTCGCCGACAAAAAATTTGGCATAGGCGACATTGCACATAAACTCACTATTACGGCGGTTTTTTCGTGAGTGGTCAGGGTTGCTGGAATCCACAAAAACAAAAACGACGGGTTTTATCTTGCCGCGCCGTACCTCCCTGTCGACGATTTTTGGCATTCTTCCTGAGCGAATATACCACTGACCATCGGTGACAAAGAGCACCGGCAAATCGGTCAATGTGTCCGCGCCGGGCGGCGTGTAGACACGGTACTGAAGGTCATAACCCAGATGAGTGCTGGTGATGCGCTGATTGTCAGATAGTGTTCCGTCGATCGCCCGCGCTGGCACTATAGGCGCTGCTAATAGAATGACGATGATCAGCCAGGGTTTCATTTGTTCGCGTTTCCGTCTAGTCGGCGTCTGCCGCAAAGAAGTATACCAGAATGTCATCTAGCAATGGCTTCCAATTCTTCCAATTGTGGCCATATGGCACTTCTTTATACAGCATTTCATATCCTTTTTCCTCCAGCACCGACTTAAAGCGCCTTCCGGCGGCGGTGTTGTCGTTTTTATCACCTATGCTGAAGAATATCTTGATCGGGCGACGTTCCTCGCTTTCGTATAGCTCAAACAGCTTTGGTACCGGGTGCATGGCGGGTGATTGCATTGCCACGCCCCCAAATGTGGGGTGGGCAGTCAAGCCAAAACAAGCCGAGTTTAGGCCACCGAAAGAAAGGCCAAGGATCACACGGTCATTCCTGCTGAAGCTAACCGGATAGTCTTGAGTGATTTTAGGCACCAGTTCGCGGGTGAAAAAGTTAGCGTAGTTGACGTTGCAGAAAAATTGACTGTTGCGGCGGTTGTTGCGCAGGTTGTCCGGGTCTCTGTTGTCGACAAAAACAACAACCACCGGCTTGATTGCTCCTTTTTTAATTTCGCGGTCCAGCAGCTTTCTCATCTAGCCGCTGCTGATATACCATTGGCCGTCGGTTACATACAGCACAGGTAAATTCTTCAGATTTTCAGCGCCAGCGGGCGTGTATACCCTATATTGCAGGGCATAACCCAGTGCACTGCTTTCGATGCGTTGGTTCGCCGACAGGTTTCCAGATTCAGCGTGCACTGCACCGTTGAATGCAAGCCACATCGCCGCGATAACATATATGTATTTACTCATTGAACCGACGCTCCTGTTAAACCCTGTGACAGCGTCACATTAACCGTTCCGCTGGCGCAACATTGATGCGACCAAGCGTATGCACGCACGGGACAAAACACCGGGGTCCGGATTGCTCAATCCGGTTCTGCGCTTTTCAGGAAGGCTTTAAAGCGTTTGGCAACACTGGAAGGCGCCACAGCTGGGCGGGCGAGCTTTTCAATTGAACCGGGTTTTATGCGGCAATGCAGCAAATGCGGGCCTGGGGTCCTCAAACAGTTCTGGAGCGCCGCGACAATAGTGCCTGTATCATCACAACTGGTAGCAGTTTCGTAGCCGCAGGCTGCAGCAACCGCGCAAAAATCCACCGTGTCTGAGCCGGTCGGCTGTCCGCCCGTGGAATCGTGTGCTTCGTTGTCCAGCAACAGATGGATGTAATTAGCTGGTTGCAATGTTCCGGCGGTGGCCATAGTGCCCAGCCGCATAAGCGCAGCCCCGTCACCGTCCACCACCACCACGGGCTGATCGGTATTGACGGCAACACCCAACCCGATTGCGCTGGCGGAACCCATTGAGCCAACCATGTAAAAATGTTGGTCTTTGTCAGCGATCGAATAAAGCTCGCGGCCACATTTCCCGGTAGTGGCAATAACCGCTGCCTCAGTCGGTACATTCTCTACCAAAGCCTCCAGAACAGCATAGCGCGTGGGCAGGTCGTTGCCGGTTTTCAGGTCGGATACGGCAGTATGTTGCTTGGTTTTACATGCATTGATCTCGGCAGCTTTCATCGTTGGTTGTAATGTTTCGAATGTGTCCGGCCCAACCAGCAGCGCAGCGGATTTGCCAGTATTGTCAATAACGGCCATCGCCTCGCCCAGCGTCTGGTTTGCCGTATCAGGGCACGTTGGTAATTCGAAACTGACCACATTCATTGCTGCCAGCATCTGCTGCGTTGTTTCGCCCATCACTGAGTGTTGAGGTTCGTCTCGTTTGCCCGGTTTGCCGCGCCAGCCGATCACTAACAGTGTTGGGATCGCAAAAGGCGCATTCAATGAACTTAACGGGCTTATCATGTTGCCCAGTCCTGAGTTTTGACAAAACACCGCGGTTTTTCGCCCTGCTAGCCACGCGCCGGCACACAGTGCCAGTGCATCGGTCTCAATCACTGCGCCCACATATCCGGGTCGATCAGCCAAAAGGCGCATGGGTTCTTTCAAAAAGGAGCAGGGCACGCCAGCATAAAAAGATATGCCGTGGCTATCAAGCGCATGGATAAATTCTATCGGGTCCAACATTGGCGATTACCGCGCTTTTGGCTCAGTGAGGGCGTATTTTTGCTCGGCTTCCAAAAGCTCTTTGGTTTGGGTTAAGGCAAGTAGATCTTGCACTGGCGTTATACGGCCTTCCAGCCCGACGACTGACCGCGCGGCGAATATTTCGCCGTAGGCTTGCTCCATGCTTGCCGTAGCGGCGCGTAGGGCGTGATTGGCCCAGATAATCGCAGAAACACCCATCGCTTCGAAGTCTGCTGTCGGTGTTGCCGCGTAAGTTGTTGGTGCAATGACAAGCGGGACAGACCCATGCCATTGCCGGGTAAACTCTTGTATCTCGGTGGCTGTAGGTTGTTTTGAATGAACGAACAGGGCATCTGCACCAGCTGCTTCATAAGCATCGGCGCGCGCAAGTGCTTCGTCCATCGGTGCACCAGCTACCAATGCTTCGGTGCGGGCAACCACACAAAAGTCTCGGTCAACTTGCCCATCTTTAGCTGCCCGAATTTTCGTGGTGAAACTGTCGATGTCTTCCAGCGCATGCCGGGTATTAGCAAATGAGTTTCGCTTGGGAAAATCCTTGTCTTCAATGCAAACCCCGGCAATACCGAGCGCCTCTGCCTTTTTGGTGAAACGGGCGAATATGTTGAAGTCGCCGTAGCCGCTGTTGGCGTCGAGCAAAATAGGTGTTTGGGCAAAATCTGTCATTGGCTCGACAAGATCCAGCACTTGCGTCCAGGTCAACTCGTTGGCATCGCGTAGCCCCATCGTCGCTGAAAGCGTCAGGCTTGAAGCCCAAATAGCTTCAAACCCTGCCCGCTCGGCTAGTTTTGCCGCCAGTGCATTATGGGCTTCTACAATGTAAGGACAATTTCCTTGTTTGCAGCAGGTGCTTTAACCGGCTGGAAACCGTTCCATCCGAGGGAGTATTTTCGTTTTTTCTAAGCAAGGAATACCACCAGTTAGTTGATCTATCGACTATATTGCGCATACTGCGTTTATGACTATGCGCACTCTTTCTAGCGCAGTCATGGCAACAATGTCATGGCAAAAGAAATAGACGGAGCCACCAAGTCGCCCGTCAGTGTTTACTGGCCACAACATGGCGGCGATTAAACCAAAGCAGGACAAAGACATCGGTATGCGCACTCCTCCCCTGAGCGAAGATTTACTGAAGCTTGACGGTTATGCCACCAAGGCCACAGCGGCCAAGGCAAGAGGCATTCCCGGTGCGATAAACCTTGCGTTCGGCGAGCCCGACTTTGGACCGCCGCCTGGTACGCGGCAGCTGATTGAAGGTAAGGACCTGACATGGGATGCCTTCATGCAATCCAGCAAATCTTACGAAAAAAGTCGCGGCATGCTGGAGCTAAGGGTTGCGATCGCTGATTATTATGCTCGCCGTTACGGTCTTCAAGTTACCCAGAGCGAGAGGTACTGATCACCCACGGCGGCGTGGAGGCTATTAGCTTAGCGGCGCTTGTAACCAGTTCACCTGGCGAAAATATTTTAATCACTGACCCTACCTACATGCTGTATCAGCGTGCGGTTCGCACGTTGGGGCGCAATCCTGTTTGTCTTTCCCGTAGGTGTGGGGGGCATGAATACGCTGCGCTCGACGAACTGGAAAAGTCCGCAAAAACCGCGCGGGCTCTAATTGTTAATTCGCCGGAAAACCCCAGCGGTTACGTGGCCAGCAAAACAGATTTCGATGCGCTTGCTGGCGTGGCGGAGAAAAACGACCTGTGGGTTATCCACGATGAAGTATATGATAGTATGGCCTTTGCCCGACCGCATATTCCCGCAAGGTGCGTGCCGGGCCTTGAGGACCGTTCTATATTGATCAACAGTTTTTCAAAAAAATACGGCGTGCCGGGCCTGCGAATTGGCTGGTTGTGTGCGCCGCCTGCGGTTATTGATCTGGCTGCCAAACTTCATGACTATCTTTATCTGGGTGTGAACAGTCTTTCTGAGCGCTTTGCCTTGCGCATGATTTCCGATGTCTCCGCTGACCCGTGGATGGACGGCGTGGCCGCTATGCTGCAAAAGCGGGCACAAATTTTGGAGGGCGTGTTGACGCCGGAGAAAGGCTTCTCGTGGCCGCGCTTGCCACAAGGTGGAATGTTTGCCTTTCCAGCTGCCACTGACCTGAGCAGCAGGTTACCAGCGGGAAATGTCGGTGGTGCGGGTGCGCGAGCAGCTGATTACCTGTTGGCAGAGAAGAAGGTTGTCTCAATCCCCGGCCATGTTTATGGGCCAACGTCTGCCGCCAGTATCCGCTTGATTTTATGCTCAAGCGACGAGGTTTTCCAACCAGGGGTTCAGGCGCTAAAAGACTTGCCAGCCGTTTAGCCAAAACTGTTTAGTTAGAGTTGTTTATGTTGCGGCAATCTTCCGCTCTACCATGGCCTGAAAAGCGTTAGAAATTGCCTCCAGATGCGGGCGCATATAGGGCGATTTTTTCGCATGATTGAAACTGTGGCGCATTGCCGGATTCAGTTCGAAAATCAGCACTGTCCCATCTTCAAGTAAGGTAAAATCAATACCGAAGAAATCGAGACCAATAAAGCCGGGAAGCTTTTGCAATGTTGCCGTGGCCTTCGCGCCAATAACAGACGCTGGGTCGGTAAGGAACTGTTTTTCTTTTTCAACCATCCAGGGATGGCTGTTCATGAATGTTTTGCGATTGCCGCCGTGAACGTTCCACACTTCATCCACGTGCCTGACAACCGGATATAAGGCACCGTCGATGGCGAAAAAGCGCATTTTGGTATAGTGACCGTCCACCGAGGCATTTTCGATAAATTCAATCACATAGACACTGTCGCCGCTAACGCTGGTTAGATATTTCTCAAGCTCTGCTTTTTCCTCAACAAGCTTTGTCGTGACTGCCGTGTGTGTACCGGTTTCCCGAATGATCAGTGGCATCGAAAAGCCAGCTGTTTCTATGTCGGTCACTATTGCCGATACCGATTTGTCGCCAACAGGAAAGCGCTCTGTTCTGGGAAATCGGATGCCGGGAAGTGCATTTAGCCGCTGATAGTTCCGGTCTCTTGTGGTTTTCAGCACATTGGTTGGATGGTTTATAATCGATGTCTTCCGGTGGTTGCCTGCATATGCTTCCAGCGACTTCAGCGAGCGATATTCGGTGTCCGCGTCCGCGATGGTGTTGAGCAACAAGTCATGCCCCACTTCTGGCGCACACTGGACAATGTTATCCGACATACAGTATAGGAATATAAATCATAGGGGTCTGTATCGAGCAGATGCCTGAGCATAAAATGCCCACCGCGCCGGTAGCGCTGAAACGTACCATTCTCTCGTGTGCCGATTTTATAGTAACTTTTGTCGTAACCGGACATCTGCAGCAGCGTGCCTTTTTTCCCCCGTCGGTGTCCGCAGGGGTTAGCTCTATCGGTTGCCGACTAAAAAAATCGACCAAAAGGTTGTCGGCGTCTATTCGCCGGTCCAACGCAAAATAGAGGGCCGCCAGATTCAGGTGAACCTCTTGATTGTCTGGCGCGGCCGCGGCTAGCGTTTCAAATACAGTGGCAGCAACCACAAAACGCCCGTTGGCCATCAGGTATTGCGCTTGGTTTTCCAGACCTGCAAAGTCGGCCTCCGTCTTCGCTTTTTCTAACTGGTTGCCGGATAAGTGCATGGCAAACTCGAACAAGGTTGCGGATTGCTGTTTCTGGCCCTCTTTGGCAAGCAGGTCTGCATGTTGAAACAAAAGTGAAATCAGGGTTTCCCTGGCCAAACCCGCTTTGATCGGTGCACTGCCGTCGCGGGTGCCCATTTCGACAAAAGCTCTTGCCACCTCCAGGTCCAGATCAGACGGATTGTCTGTGTTTGTTTTTGCTTTATTGAATAAGGTCATTATTTGTCCGTCGTTTAATATATCTTAGCATTAACCCATTAGGCAGGTTAGGCCAATTTCTTTGAACAAGTCGGGTGCATAATGAACTTTCTAGCGGAAAATACGCTGCATGATTGCAGGTGGCCGATGATAGGTTTACAAGAACGGTTGGGGCTTCGGAGCCATATATGCGATTGATATCATTGGTGTTAACGGTTGGTTTGGGCGTATCAGCGCAGTCTGGCATGGCCCGCGATGAGCCCGCAGGTGTTAAAAGGTTTGACGCCGTTGACCGTAGTTTTTCCATATCGAAAGAATTGGGCGTCAGTGACAAACGCAAGCGGTTGGACCAGTGGCTGGAAACCGCTCCCCCGGAAAATATTCCGCTCAAAAAAGAGCTGGCACGGCAATATAATATTTTGCCGCCGCCCTATTTGTTTGATCTGGCCGAACGGAGCTTTTCCGCAGATGTAAGGGCTGCTCTGGAATGGTATTGGCTTGGCCATATTCGAGCGAGAATGGATGCCGTGCTGTGCGCAGATGCCAGTGCGGTAGATGCGGTTGCTTACTTACCGGCTCGGGCAAGAACAGTTACCAAATATATACGTACCAACCCCAATTTGGCGGGTGAAGTGGGTGAGAAAACTCTCGCGCGAACGGATCTGCGCGATAGTCAGGCTTCACCCTGGTGGATTTGTTCTCGCGGCAGCGACGCCCAGCCGAACACAGATCCGCTGTCCTGGCTGGTGCCTCAGGATGAAATGTCGAACCGTTATGCGGGATTGATGGCAGAGACCAAACAGATGTTCGATGAAATGCGTCGTCCGATGGATGATCAAATAGCCGCTCTGACGCCAGCTATTGCGCCCATTGTTGTTGCCACGCGCCGCAGCATCACCAACGTGCTTTGGTCGCGCTCGCGTGGCTTGCTTATGAGCGAAGCGATGCAGCGAAAAGCAGGCAGGTTATTGCTTTGGGACGGTGGCAGGCCACTGGCAATTGCGAACGATGTTGGCGGCTCCAATCTGTATGTTGCTGGTGATTTTGTTTCATACCGAACCCGGGCACCCAACGGTGCGCGCCGCGCCCTTGATTCAGGAGCACCAAGAACACTGCGCTATAAGGGCGGCTTGTTGGGCCAAGACCTGCGGCAATATTCCCACAGTTATAGTAGCGCTCGGCTTTCACCGGGTGGTTTTCAGCGTGCCCGGGCGGACAAACTTGGTTTTGCGCCCTGGAGTCAAAACTCCCTGACCTGTGAATGGACGAACGCTGATCAGGCGGAGAAAGCCAGTTTTGATGCCGTAAAAACTGTCGAGTTGGGATCGGCCGCGTTGGGTCAGCCACATGGGTTTCTGGAATCCACATCACACGGCACGTTTTTTTACGCCTCCCGCAATGCAAAGCCTGTTCAGGTTTCTGACAAGCAGTTCCCGTTAAAATGTATGAAGTTCATTCGGTTTCTGAATGCTATTCACATGGTTGCTTGCCCGATTTCTTATGTGACATTTTCCGGTGATCCGGTGAATCATGATTTGATGGCTGTATCGTTATTGAAATTGGGTGAAGATAAGCCAGCTCTGGAACAGCGCGACCTACCACCTATTCCCGGTGAGCGCGGCGAGACCCAAACGTTGATCACAAAGACCGGTATCGTTCGGTTGATGAAGAGCCGATATACGCCTGTGCAAAAACGGCCAGGCGGCCTCTATTGGTTTGGCTGGCCTGGCGACGACCCGGGCGATGACGAGCCCAAAAAAATCTGGGAAGGATATCCGGATCAGGCCGATGTTAGTGACGATGGCTGCAAAATTGCGCTCTCGACGATCAAAAGTGCCGCCAGCATTGGCCGCGACCGTAGTGTTTTGGTGCTTGATATTTGTGAGGCAACGCTAAAGCCAGCCGAATAGCTTCAACGCACTCGTTGTTAGCAAAAATTTTCAGTGAACAAATTGACCAATAGATCAGCGGTACGACGGATGTGGGGGCGGCGGTTTATATCGTCCGGTAGCACCAGCCAAATTTGACTATTTCCAGGCACAAACGGTTCGCTAACACGCGTAAGTGCTGGGTCTACATCACCCGCAAAGCAGGGTATTACTGCCAGAACACCACCACTTTTAACTGCATCCAACAGGTTAACTGATGCAGAACAGCGAACAATAGGGCTGCGAACACCCTGGTCTATTAACCATTTGGATGTGGCAAAGTGGTCCAATTCCTGAGCCAGCATCGCCCAGTTGAAATTGTTGAACCGCTGGTTGCCAAAAGCATCTTGCCGGTCGGCTACCAGCGTGTCGGCGCCGTAGACTGCGTATGTCTAACTGGGCAAGCGCTTTACTCGCATTCGGCCCTTGTCTGGCCGCATGGTTCTAATGGCAATGTCGGCCTCGCGGCACGGGATATCAGCAAAGAGGGCACTTGAGACAATATCGATATGGCGCTCAACCGGATCACCGACAATGGAACCGATGCGACGCGATAGAAAGCTGGCAACCCAAGGGCCGCAGGCAATGCGCACCGTTGGTGTTGCAACCGTTTGCTCCGTTGGACGGCGAATTTGCTCCGCGGCATGCATCATTTCATCTAGCACCGGGTTAAGGCGCAACGCGGCTGGGGTGGCCATGACACCGTCCGGGGTTACATCAAATAAGGTTTCGCCCAGTTCGTCCTCAAGTGATTTGATTTGCCGGCTAACCGTTGGTTGACTGATACGTAGCTGACGCGCGGCACCAGAGAAGCTTTCGCTTTCAAGTACAGCTTTCAACACCCTGAGTTTTTGCCAGTTGACAGTATTCATAATTGTTTAGGTATCGTCATTATTGATGATTGTCATTCAATATTTTTTATCAGTAAATGACAGTCTAAGGCAAGCAACAGGGTGCAGGTTGGAATTGCGACCATTGCGGCTGCCCGCAGCCTTGTGTCATAGCCAATGGGTTAATTGTTTTTGGGATAATTTGGGAGAACACTATGTCACGGAACTTCAAACACTTACTGGTAGGAGTTGCTGGTCTGACAGCAGCGTGGTCGTCGGCGAGCAGCGCACAGGAGATGCGGCCCGCACTCACAGCGGCCTCGGCCAAAGCCATTGTCGCTGGCTGCGAGGCATTTCCCGGCGATTGGCCACGCTCCCAACATCGCGATTTTTGAAGGTGGCGAAGCTATTTTCACCGCAGACGGCACACATATCGGCGGTGTCGGTGTGTCGGGTGCCCGTGGTTCTGAAGATGCCGAATGTGCAAGGGCCGGACTGGATGCGGCTGGGCTAATGTATGCCACGCCGCCAGCAGCTAACTAACGTCTATCCATAGCTATAAATCATCAAGGGAAGTCCAAATGAAAATACTCAATATACTGTTTGCTGTATGTGTTTCCGCGCTTGGACTTTCCGCTTCGCTCGCTGCTCAGGCTGAAAATGGGTGGCGTCAACTGCAGGCGATCAGTGCTGACGGAACCGCTATCGCCTATTATGTTAAAGGCAATAGCGGCGGTGTGCCGCTATTGGTGATATCTGGTGGCCCCGGCAGCAATCACCGCTATATGCGGGTGGGTGGGAGTTTTGATGCGCTTAGCAAGTCGCGCCGTGTGGTTATGTTTGACCAGCGGGGCACGTCAAATTCTGGCGCGGTAACCGGGTTGCCCCGCTTGATACAATGGGCGGACGATGTTGAGGCAATCAGAACCGCGCTTGGGGTTTCACACCTAGACCTTTTGGGGCATTCGTTTGGCGGCATAGTGTCGATGGCCTACGCGGACAAATATCGAGCACAGGTAAATTCCATCATGTTTGTCAACTCCACAGCGGCGTCGATTAAGGCAACCGGCAGTATTCTCGCACAGGTGTTTCCTGATAGAATAGAAGAGTGGCAGCAGACGAGACAAGCGCTAAGCTCCCGCTTTAAGGCTAGTGAAATTGAAGTGTTTACCTCGATGGAATTTGTTGACCTGCCAAAGGGCGAAGCCTTTATCGAAGCAATTAAAGATTACACCTATAATATTGAAGTGAATAATGCGCTGAGGTTGGATATGGCCGAGCTGGATTACTCACAGTCAGTTAGCGGTTACACCTTTCCGGTTTTGGTGCTTCATGGCCGCTATGATCCGGTTATTACGCCAGCAACAGCTTGGCAACTTCACAAATTGATACCGGGCTCAGAGATAGAAATTCTGGCCGCTACAGGGCATTTGCCTTTTGCTGAGCGCTCAGATGCTTTTGTCCTTAGCATTGAACGGTTTTTGAACGACCAAAACTGATCGCTCACGCCTTTTTTCGGGCTCAGGACCTTTTGTGGCTTTGGCTCTACTTCCTTGCGGGTTTCTTGTGGATAGGCTCTCGTACTACGCCGTATTCGCCGCCCCATTTATCAGTCATGGCGCTGCGGATATCCCACAATTCCGGGAAAAACCGATGTTTCGCACCCGACTGCAGCAAGTCAACTGGTCTGCCCTTCAGCGACTTGGAACTGAGCCCGATTGAGCGATGTATCAAAAACAAATGGTTCCAACGGAACTTTTGGAACTGTTCGTCAAATTCGATCAGGGCCTCGGCAATTGCGTAGCGTCCATCGTGACTGTATTTTTCGTCGTAAATGTCGGCGATCGTTAAACCGTCCGGCACCAGATAGGTGTCGCTGTATGCTTTCCACATATCCGGTGGCATTTTTAACAGCATGCGAAAACCGGGCGATTCCTGCCCGCTGCCATTGCCCAGCTGTAACCGGATTTCCTGATATTCTTTCGGCGACATCGTTTCCAGAACGTCCAGCTGGCTGGTCATCAACCGCTGCAGCATCGCAACCCGCGTCATCAGAGTTAATACCCGGTGCGTTTCGCCCTGCTCCAGATAGTCGATCACCTCAACCAGTGTGAAGGTCATCAACTTCATCCACAATTCTTCAACTTGGTGAACGATCTGAAACTGCAGCTCATCAGTGTTGCAAAGCTGGTTCAGTGGTTTTTGACACGTCAATAGCTGATCGCATTTCAGGTAAACACCATAGTCGAGCATTTCAGGGTTTTCGATCCGGGCATAATATTTGTCACGGTTCATTTTCAATCCTCATGTAGGCGAGTGGAAAATAGGAATATAGGCTCTATCTCGGCGAACATTGTTCTTTTTATTTTGTGTTATACTTTCTATAAAGAACGATAGTCTTCAAAATAGCAGATTATTGGAACAATTATGGATGCAACAGACTTGAAAATCCTGGCAGCATTGGAGGGCAATGGCCGGATTTCCTTTACTGAGCTGGGTGAAAAAATAGGCCTGAGCAAAACACCCTGCTGGACTCGCGTGAAGGAGCTGGAGGCATCCGGCGTGATCGAGGGTTACAGCGCACGGTTATCGCCTCAGGAACTGGATTTGGGCATTCGTGCGCTTGTGCATGTGGTTGTTGGCTTTGACCGTTATCAGGCATTCGAGGACGCAATCATTCAGCACCGGTCGGTCAGATGTTGCCACGCAGTGACCGGAGAATATGACTATATTTTGGAGGTGTTGGCACCGGACATCTCGGCGCTGGATGAATTGTTGCGGCTAGAACTGAGCCGCCTGCCGGGTGTATCGCGGTTCAACACGTCGATAACCACCCGCATGATCAAGGAAGCGGGCAGCTATTGCAGCATGTTGCCGCCGTGATGGTCTGCCACATTAAAAAGTCAGTGAAAATGCGGCCCCGCCGCCTTCCCTTTCCGACAGGCTAACCGCGCCGCCGTGTGAAATCATAACCTGCCGAGTGAGCGCCAATCCAACCCCGCTACCTGCACGCTTGGTGGTGAAAAAAGGTACAAATATCTGTTTGGCAATATCGACCGGAATACCGGGACCGTTGTCAGCAATTTCTATTGCCACTCTGCCGCGTTTATTCAGCCGGGCAAACAGCCATACGGTTGCATCTTTCTTGCCTGCCAGTGCCTGCCCGGCATTTTTTAGCATGTTGATCAATATTTGCTCCAACATATCGCTGTCAGCAGAGACATCCAGTTCTGCCGGTTCAACTGACGTCAGCAATTTAATACCTTCAGTTTGCCATTCTTCACGGAATAGCCGTTCCATAGTGTCGAATAAGTCCTGCAGGCGAACCAAAGTGCGCTCAGGCGGTGGCAGACGGGTTAAGCTGCGATAGCTGGAGACAAACTGATTGAGCCGGTCGGAACGGCGGGCGACGGTGTTTACCGCGTCTTTAACGTCGCCCAGTTCTGCAACAACTTCGGGGTTGTTTTCAACCTTGCTTGCGGCATCATCTACCAGGTCAACCGCCGTTTTTGCCAGCGACGCCACCGGCGTGATCGAATTCATAATCTCATGGGTCAAAACACGCACAAGGTCTTGCCACGCTTGCAGTTGGGCCAGGTCCAGCTCGGACTGGATATTTTGCAGGCTAAATAGTTTTTCCGGCGTACTGTCGATGATGATTTTTGATGCGGCCAGCATCATTTGCTGTTCCACACCGTCGGCATCAAAGGCAACCAATCGCCTTTCCCCGGGCTCAATAGCGGCAACCTCTTTCTGGAACTCTTCGCCGAACTGTGCCAGTTGGTTCAGGTGCGTTGCCGGCGTTGTGCCAAACAGCCGCCGCGCCGCGTTGTTCCATATATTCAGCGAGCCATTGGAGTGCAGCGACAGAAGTGGTACTGGCACATGCTCGATTAGGGCTTTCAGGTGGCGCAGTTCCTTTTCTTTGGTTGCCCGGACTTCCTGAAAACGGGTAAGAATATCGGTGAAGGTGTCGCCCAGTTCGCCGAAACCTGCACCCAAATCCCGCATGCGAAATCGTTGGCTGAAATCGGCGTAGCGCGCCGCGTCGAGAAACCGCGAAATTTCTGCATTTGTGCGTTTAACAAACTGAAATACTTCAGCCGTCAAAAATACCAGTACGCAAAAGGTCAGAAATGTCGCTGCGTGGTAGCCGGGCACGGAAAACAGATAACTCAGCCCCATCAGGGTGAGCATGATAAGCACCAGCCGTCCGGCCAGCAGAAAGCTGAAACGCCTAAAGCCCATGTTTTTCCATCCTGCGATACAGTGCCGCCCGGGTAATTCCCAGCTCTTTTGCAGCGTGGCTAATATTGTAGCGGTGTTTCTTCAGTGCACCGGCGATAGCACCTTTCTCAATGCGCTCCAAATTGAGGTCATCGCTCTCAGTTGGTTTCGCAGTAGCGTGGTTGTTATCGCCTGACAGCGATCGTTCGGTCGGTGGCGGGCTCACGCCGGATGGGCCCATCTGGAAATCCTCGGCCGCGAAGGCGTCGTTGTCTGAAAGAATAACCGCCCGCTCAATGGCGTGGCGCAGTGCGCGAACATTGCCGGGCCAGTTATAGTGGGTCATCGCTGACAGCGCGTCCGGCGCAAATTCTTTCTCGGGCTTGTCATATTTTCGGCAGTATAGCTCGCTATAGTGGCGGGCAATCTCTGGAATATCCTGCTGTCGGTCCCGAAGCGGGGGCACATGTACTTCCACAGTATTGAGGCGGAACAACAAGTCCTGGCGAAAAATAGCTTCATCTTTGAGTTTGCCGAGGGCAACGTTTGTTGCGGCAATGACTCGAATGTCAATATCAATAGGCGTTCCTGAGCCCACTGGTACCACCTGCCGTGTTTCCAGAACAGTCAACAGTTTTGCCTGTAGATGCAGTGGCAGATTGCCAATCTCGTCCAAGAATAAGGTGCCGCCATCTGCTGCTTGCAACCGGCCGATCCGGTCCTCCCGCGCGTCGGTAAAAGCGCCTTTTTTGTGGCCGAACAGTTCGGACTCGAACAGTGATTCCGGCACTGCGCCTAAGTCGACCGCCATGAATATATTTTCTGCCCGTTTGGACAGACGGTGCAGCTCACGGGCGACCAGTTCCTTGCCAGTGCCGTTTTCTCCCAAAATAAGTACGTTGGCATCGGTGGGAGCTGTGCGCGCGATAATTGACAATACTTCTGCAATTGCCGGGCTATTACCAAGTATGGGCTGTTTGGGTTCACTGGCCACAGCAGCAAGCGCCCGGTTGGTCTTTTTTAACTTGTCGGCTTCACTGCGGGTTCGCCGCAGTTTCACACTGGTGGACAAAGTGGCCACCAGCTTCTCGTTTTGCCATGGCTTGGCGACAAAATCGGTTGCGCCCTGTTTCATTGCTTCGACCGCAACATTCACGCCGCCGTGCGCGGTGATCATGATAACAATTGACCGCGGATCGATCTTGAGAATTTCTCCTAACCAGTGAAATCCCTGTTCGCCCGAAGATTCGCCGGGCCCAAAGTTCATATCGAGCAGGATTGCGTCAAACACATGGGCTTTCATCAGCACCGGAATGTCTTCTGGATTGCTGCAGGTAATGACAGTGTCAAAATGGCGTTTGAGCAGCAGTTTAACTGCAACGAGAATATCCTCATCGTCGTCAACAATTAAAATAGAGCCAGTTTGTTGCAGCATATATCGCCCTTTATACCATTTTCCTGTATGTTCGGAACCGTACACAAAGTGTTCGAAATCGTACAGAGCTTTATGTTCAAAATCGAACATTGGAGTATAAAGTCTTTATACTTCATATGCTTAATAATTGGCATAGCCTTTGCTCCTGTGGGGGTAAGAACAGAAACCGCCTTAAGGTGGAAGAGAAAGAAAAAGCAGTGACGGAAAAAAAACAAACATCTGGAAATCCTATCCCTATGTACGGTGGCAAAACCGCGGGAACTGACAGGCCTGCATCTGGTGCTGGTATGGACCGTATAGTTGAAAAGAAGAAAAACCACTGGAAATCAGCGGGTATAATCGTGGTGGTTCTTGCTGTTGCCGGTGTCGCCTGGATGCTGATTAATGACGCCGCTGGTGGACGTACTTTCAGGGTTAATGAAAGTCGAATTGTCATATCAACAGTGAGCGAAGGCACCTTCGAGGATTTTATACCCGTACGTGGCCGTGTCACGCCGCTGAAAACGCTTTTTCTTGATGCAATAGAAGGCGGTCGGGTGGAGCGTATCCTCGTTGAGGACGGGACAATGCTCAAAAAGGGCGACCTGATCGTTGAGCTGTCCAATAGTAATCTGCAAGTTAGTTTCACCGCCAACGAAACCCGCGTAACCGAACAGCTGAACAATATGAGATCGCAGGAATTGCAGCTTGAACAAAACCGCTTGGGTCACAAGCGCAATTTGGTGGACTTCAATTATCAGATCAAAACCTTGACCCGTAAGGTGGAGCGCGAGCGGGAGTTGGTGAAAACCAACGCTATTCCGATGCGTCAGCTCGAAGATAGCGAAGATGATCTGGAATATAATATTAACCGCCGGGAATTGACTCTCGAAAGTCAGGCGACGGATGCGCGCCTGCAGGAAAGCCAACTGGTTTTCCTGCGCGCTGCGGCAGTTCGGCTTGAAGAAAGCCTCGTTGTTGCCCGCAGAAATCTTGATAACCTGAATGTACGTGCGCCGGTGGACGGCAAATTGTCTGGTTTTAATGTTGAGATCGGCGAGAATATTCCGCGCGGTAATAGGCTTGGCCAAATAGATGATCCGGATAATTACAAGCTGACAGCCAATATCGACGAGTTTTATTTGGGCCGCGTAGATATTGGTCAGGAGGCAGTGTTTGAACGAGATGGCACAAGTTATCGTATGACCATTTCAAAAATTTACCCACAGGTGACCAACGGCCAGTTTGAAGTTGATTTTGTTTTCGCTGACACGCAGCCCGCTGATATACGCCGCGGCCAGACATTGCAAACCAAACTGACGCTGGGTGACGCGACAAAGGCGGCGCTTATCCCCAACGGCGCTTTTTACCAGGATACCGGCGGCAATTGGGTGTTTGTTGTAACCGCAGACGGGTCGCAAGCAGTGAAACGAACCGTGCGATTGGGACGGCGGAATTCACGCTTTATCGAGGTGCTGGAAGGGTTGGAAATTGATGAGCGTGTTGTCACGTCGCCCTACAGCAGCTTTCTGGAAATGGATAGGTTGCGTCTGTCCGGAGATGACTAAACAACAGGTTATAGAATTGGGCCGATTAAAACAGCCCGGGACACGACAAGAGGAAACGCTCTGCAGCTAGTAACAGGGCAAAATGAAAAAAGAAAGAAAGGAACACGGCATGCTTAAATTGCACAATCTCTCCAAATATTATCGGACTGATGAGGTTGAAACCGTGGCGCTGGATAATGTGAATATCGAAATTGAAAGCGGTGAGTTTGTCGCGATCATGGGTCCTTCCGGTTGTGGGAAATCAACGTTGTTGAACATCGTTGGCATGCTCGATAGCCCCTCGGAAGGCGATTATATTTTCATGGGTGAAAATGTTGCGGGTTACCCGGAATCGAAACTGTCCAATATTCGCAAGCAAAATATTGGCTTCATTTTTCAGTCGTTCAATTTGATCGATGAACTGACGGTTGAGGAAAATATCGAACTGGCCCTTCTCTATCACAATATTCCCGCGAGCGAACGGCGCGAACGGGTCGCCAAGGTAATGGACAAAGTCGGCATTGCCCACCGTGCCAAACATATGCCCAGCCAGCTTTCAGGTGGCCAGCAGCAGCGTGTTGCTGTTGCGCGCGCGGTTGTCGGTGATCAGGCAATGATCCTGGCTGATGAGCCAACCGGTAATCTTGACAGTGCCCACGGTCAGGAAGTGATGGAAATGCTTCAGTCGTTGAATGCGGAAGGCACCACCATTGTGATGGTAACTCACAGCCCGGCCCACGCTGATTATGCTCGCCGCACCATCAACCTGTTTGATGGTCATGTTGTAACAGAGGACCTGAGGGCTGCAGTTTAAAAAGAACGACCAAAAAAGAACCCGGAAAACGGGCACGACGGCACTAACGCTCAATAAAAAAATAATAGAGCAGAGGATGCGAGGATGCTGAAAAACTACATAACAATTGCGCTTAGAAATATTCTGAAAAACCGCTTGTATGCCTTCATCAATATTATTGGTCTGGCCATCGGCCTGACCGTATATGTATTTGGGTCTGTGCTTGTTGATTACGAGAAAAACCATGACCAGTATTTTGCCAATACGGACCGTATTTATACGATAAATTCGATTTTTTCACCGGCGGCTAATATAGGCATAAAAAGAGCCGATACTACATACGCTGCTTTTGGGGAATTTTTGAAAACCGGTATGCCCCAGTTAGAGGCGACGGCGCGGATAAAGCGCCAGGAATTTCTGGTTACCATTGGTGATGATGATTATTACCAGGAAATTCGTTTTACTGATCCTGATTTCACCAAGATATTTGATCTGGACTATATTGTCGGCGACGCGTCAGCCCTTGATGATCCTTCCTCTGTTATTTTTACTCGGTCAGCTGCTGAAAAATTTTTCGGCGACGCCAATGCCGTCAACGACGCCATCGGGCGGACAATTTTATTGGACCATCAGAACAGCTTAACGGTTGCCGCGGTGGTGGAAGACTTGCCAGCGAACACTCATTTCAATTCTTCCGTTTTGGGTGAGGATGATATGACGGTTTTGGCGCCTATGTCTGCCTTGAAACAACTTATCGATTATGACCCGGCCTTAGACTGGGGAAATATCTCTCTCGGTAATCGTATGTATCTGCTGGCGCCAGCCAATCATGTTGTTGCCGAGTTGGAGACAAGCCTAGCAGTCACCTATGAACAACATTTTCCTGAAGACCAAAAAGAATTTATAATTGAGGTCAAACTTGAACCACTTACTCAAGCGAATACAGCTTTTTGGGATGGTATAGGTTTACCCGTAATCGATAGTATCTCGATCCTGGCAGTGCTCGTGCTAGTAGTAGCGTGTGTGAACTATACAAATCTTGCGACGGCTCAAAACATGGGCCGCGCGCGCGAAGTAGGGCTTCGGCGCACCTTGGGTGCCGGCCGCAGGCAGCTTTTGATCCAGTTTTTGACTGAAAGTTTGATCGTTGCGCTGATTGCTTTGCTGATCGCCCTTGTTCTTCTTGAATGGATTATTCCCTTTTTCAATCAAAGCCTAGGTAAAGTGGTGGCACTTGATCATTTGGCCATACTTCCTTGGCTCGCCCTCACCACAGTTGCTGTTGGACTGATTTCAGGTGGTTACCCGGCCTATCTGATAACCAGAACCACACCGATTGATAGCCTGAAGGACGGCAACAGTGGCGGCGCGCGTAAGTCACTTGTGCGGGCAATAATGATAGGGCTTCAATTTGTCATCGCTATCTTCATGCTGGCAATGGTGATGGTGATGTATTTTCAGAACCAAAAAGTGAAGCAGACAATTGATTTGTTTCCGACGGACCAGATTTTGGTGCTGGAACGCTTGGACGTAGACGAAATTGCCCAGCAAACAGAAACGCTGCGCAACGAGTTAATACGCCTGCCGAACGTTGAGAATGTTTCCTTTATGTCTCAAGTGCCTTTTGAGCAAAACAACAGCTCATTTGAAGCAAATATTAATCCAGGTGATGAGGCTGCAGGTTTTTCCATGAATAGGCTTGCTATTGACTATGAATTTTTGTCGACCCTGGATGTGGCCTTGATCGCGGGGCGTAATGTGTCGCGAGAAATCGCCTTGGATGGCCCTGTCGAGGGAGCGGAGCAAACCAATGTTCTGGTCAATGAATTGGCAGCGGAAAAACTGGGGTTTGCATCGCCCGAAACGGCTATTGGCCAGTCATTCTACCAAATAGGTGATGACAGCTCTCGTCAACTCACCATTGTTGGTGTGGTTGAAAATCAGAACATTCTTGGGTTTCATAATAATGTGAAACCTTTCACTTTTAATGTTCAAAGCGGCCAGCGTGTCGGCACGGTTCGTTTTACACCGATAGGTGTACAGCAAACGCTGCAAGACATAGAAGCGGTTTGGGACCGGGTAATCCCCAATTACCCCATGCAGAGTAAGTTTCTCGACGAAACTTTTGAAGATGTCTACACCATATACCGGTCCATTAATATCGCTTTAGCCGCGTTTGCCGTGCTTGCTTTGTCGCTTGCGTTGATTGGGCTTTTTGGGCTTGCAGCCTTCATGGCCGAGCAGCGCACAAAAGAGATTGGTATTCGTAAAATAATGGGTGCCAGTGTGCCGCAGGTGGTGCGTCTGCTGATATGGCAATTTTCCAAACCGGTATTATGGGCGCTTTTGGTTGCCCTGCCGTTGGCCTATTTCAGTATGAATTTATACCTGAATTTCTTCTCAGACAGAATTGGTTTGCCAGCAGGCATTATCATGATTGCCGGCATGATCGGCGTGATCGCCGCATGGGGCATTGTTGCCATGCATGCCGCTGCTGTCGCACGTGCCAATCCCATTAATGCACTTCGATATGAATGATTTTTTAATCAACATGAAAAGAGTTATTGCCGATGTTTGAAAATTACGTGAAGACAGCCTTCCGCAATTTGATGCGGCAAAAACTTTTTTCGACCATCAACATAGTTGGCTTGGCGATTGGTTTGGCCGCTTCAATATTGATCCTGCTCTTTGTTCGTGACGAGCTGAGTTACGATAATTTCTGGGCAAAAAAAGACCAAGTATACCGCATGCAAGGCACGATTCACCTCCCGGGGCGTGCGCCGGGCGCTGGCTCGCCCAGCGCTATGGCACCTGCGGCACCAGCGCTGCTAGCCGATTTCGATGACGTGGCCAGTATCACGCGCATTACCTATGTGAACGGAGCAGGCGTATAGGTAGGGAATAATCAGTTTCTCGAAAACCTGATGATCGCAGACCCGGCATTGTTGACCATGTTTGATTTTCAGGTGCTTGAGGGAAGTCTGGATAACGCTTTAAGTCGCCCGACAAACGTCATTCTGTCCCGCTCTTTGGCGCAGAAATATTTTGGAAACACACCCGCTGTTGGGCAAACGGTTTTCTTAACGCAAGGCGGTGATGAAACATTTAATGTGGTTGCGGTTGTAGAAGATATTCCGGCAACCAGTCATTTGGATTTTGATCTGGCTGTCCCCATGGCGCCACGGTATTTCGTGCCAACAGCACCGGGCCGGGCAAATGGCCTTGAAAATTGGGGATCACTCAGCTTTCTGACATATATTGAGTTTAAGCAAGGCGTAAACGTTGCTGCTTTTGCGCAACAAATGCCGGCATTTCTAGACCGACATGTACCGGACACTATTCGGGAAATTGTCAAGATTGCGCCAAGCGAACTTTTTCGTATGCAATTCATTCCCTTGCCCGACATTCATCTGGAGAGCCCAGCAAGCGGAACCACGCGCCCCAGCGGTGACATTGAATCTATCTATGCTTTTTTGGGAATCGCCATTTTGATTATGGCAATTGCAATTATCAATTTTATCAACCTTTCAACGGCATACGCTTCCAGACGCGGCAAGGAAGTTGCCGTGCGTAAAGTTGTAGGCGCAAAGAAAAGCGATCTTATGGTGCAATTTCTCGGCGAAGCCGGGTTGATGGTGGTTCTGGCTTTGCTGCTTGGGCTTGTGCTCGTTGAAGTAACTCTACCATGGTATGGCACTTTAACTGCTAAGATACTGCAAATTGATTTTGCAAATGATCCATTGTTGTTGATGGGTCTAGCGGGCCTTGCTGTAGTCGTGGGACTTGGTGCAGGCTTGTACCCTGCGTTTGTATTGTCGCATTTCAAACCCGTTGTCATGTTGAAATCCAGCAGTGGGTCTGTGGAGGGCAACAAAGGGGGTCTTCGCTGGTTTTTGGTTGTTGTGCAATTCGCTATTTCCATTGGTCTGATTGCAGCGACCGCCATTCTTTATGCGCAAACACGCTATGCGCAAACTAAAGAATTAGGGTTTGACAAAGAGAATGTTCTTGTCGTTATGCCTAACGGCGACGCTCGCTTTTCGCAGACATCAGAACAGTTGATGGAACGATTAAAGCGATACCCAGATGTTATTGATGTAACAAAATCATCCGCTGTGCCCGGCGGCGGCGGTCAGGCAAACACAACGGTCAGGCTTTCTGACGCTGAAACTTCGGAACCGATCCCGCTCAGAACAGTGAATGTAGATTTCAATTTCTTTGAAACACTAAAGATGCCTATTGTCGCCGGTCGATCTTTCTCGGAAGAATATAGCGGCGACATCACCGTTGATTTTGGTGAAAATGACAGGCGCGAGCAATCCAATGCCATTATCAATGTGCGGGCGGTTCGTATGCTTGGTTTTGCATCTGCGGAAGATGCTATCGGCAAGACAATTCTTCACAGCCGAAACCCTGTCTCAGCCCTAACAATTGTTGGTGTTGTTGCCGACGCTCATTTCCAGTCACTGCGAACCGAGATAGACCCGGACCTATACCGAATAGACCGGCGCAACCTGATATTTCCTTCACTGCGTGTGAAAGCAGGAAGAGATACGCAAGTATTGGCCGCGATTAAGAATGACTGGAAAGAGTTGTTTCCAAACGCCCCGCTGCAAACCCTTTACATGGATGAAGGACTGGACCAGCTTTATGCGCAGGATAAACTACGCGGCATGATGCTCGGTACATTTGCTTCGCTTGCCGTGCTTGTATCGTGCCTTGGACTTTTGGGACTGTCTTCCTTCACAATTGAGCAACGCACCAAAGAAATTGGTTTGCGTAAAGTCATGGGCGCAAGCATGCCCAATATTATGCGCCTTTTGCTGTGGCAGTTCACCAAACCAGTGTTGATTGCCAATGTAATCGCATGGCCGATTGTTTGGTATTTCATGGGCGAATGGTTGTCAGGCTTCGCTTACCGCATAGACATGGATCTATTGCCTTTTGCTTTGGCAGGGGTGTTTGCGCTTGTAATCGCGTGGTTCACGGTTGGCCTTCATGTTCTGAAAACAGCGAAATCCAGTCCGATTAATGCACTTCGATATGAATAAAAGTAACCGATAGGAACAGGAGTAAACAATGTCGCAGCTGATGATCGGATTAAGGGTGCTGAAGCGCCAGGGCCTATACGGCCTGATGGCCGTGTTTTTGACGAAGATTTTGGCGTGGATCGAGGCCAGTGGGACCTGGAAACTCGCGGATCGTTGGTGATGCCCCTGGTGATCAACGAGCGCGCAGCCGCGTCGCTCGGATTTGTGTCCGCCGGTGATGCCGTTGGCGAGCAGATACAGTTCACAGTGTCATCAGAAGACGACCGAGTGGCCCAAATTGTTGGAGTGGTGGAAAACATCCACTTTAAGTCGCTGAAAAATGCCATTCAGCCGATGATCTATTACCCTGACCCTGCAGTGTTTAACGTGGTGATGGTGCGAATAGACCCCAATCAGCGGGAAACCGCTTTGCAGTCGATCGAGCAAGGTTGGAACAAAATTATGCCGAACCAGCCCATAAGCAGCGATTTTCTCGCTGCGGCGCTTGCCGAGCAATATGACCGTGAAGCGCAGGAGTTGAAAACAGTTAGTGTTTTGGCGGGCCTGGGCATTCTTATTGCCATATTTGGTCAATACGGCCTAGCGGCATATAGCGCGCAGTCGCGTCGCCGCGAAATTAGCATCCGAAAGGTACTGGGTGCACGGGTACGCGATATCCTGCAGCTGTTCATGTGGCAATTCTCCAAACCGGTTTTTCTGGCGATGATTGTGGCTTGGCCCGTTGCGTTTTTGGCCATGACGATGTGGCTGGAAAACTTTGTATACCGGGTGACACCAAATCCGCTTTGGTTTGTTCTTGCGGGTGTTTTTGCCCTGACGGTTGCCTTGCTAACTGTGGCCGGTCACGCGCTTAGAGCGGCGCGTACAGCACCAGTTGAGGCGCTTAGGTATGAATAAAAACAATAAAAAAACCGACACCGGGAGTAGTTGATGTTTCAGAATTATGTCCAGGTAGCGATCAGAAACCTGATCAATAATAAACTATACGGCGCCATCAATATTATTGGACTGGCGGTTGGGCTTGCCGCTTGCATTATGATTGCTCTCTTTGTCCAGTATGAGTTTTCATACGATAAACAATGGGCCAAATCGGACAGCCTTTACCGTTTGCACACAACTTTCAACCTGCCTGGTCGCGAACCAATGAAGACAACACGCTCACCTGGTCCCGCTAAAGCCGCGTTTGACAGGTATTTCGTCAACGAAGTAGTGGCGTCTGCGCGTATTCGCAGCCTTAATCCGGTCATTCGGTACAAGGGCCAGGTTGCCAGTGAGCAGATTCACTGGACGGACCCCGAAACGGCTGAATTGTTCGATCTTAAAATTGTAGCAGGTAATTTTGCTGAGGCGCTCGGCGACAACGCAAGTCTTGCGGTCGACCAGTCTTTTGCTACCCGGTATTTCGGCGCGGAAAACCCAATTGGCAAGGTTGTAACGCTTAATCAGTATGAGATTGAACGTGATTATAAAATCACAGCTGTTTTTGAAGACCTCCCGGACAATACCATTCTGGATATTCAGGCGTTTGTGCGGATCGATGAAGCTGATTTCGAAAACCAGAGCTGGGAGTTTGCCCAGTGGTATAGCACCAATGCCTATTTGTTCTATGAGCTGAAAGAGGGCGTAAATGTTGCGGATATTGATGCCCGCATGCCCAATTTTCTAGATAATTCGCTTGAGATTGATCCAGACGCTGGCGCTTTTTCCAAAGCGTCTGATTTCATGGAATTATACTCTCAGGCTCTCACCGACATCCAGTTGAACCCGCAGGGCCGCAATGGGTCTGAGATGAAGCCAACCGGCAGCATGACCAATGTGATCATCTTTGTCGCGATTGCAGGGCTTATCCTGATGATTGCCTGTATCAATTTCATGAATTTGGCGACAGCGAAATCAACCCAGCGCGCCCGCGAAGTGGCACTCAGGAAAGTGCTTGGTGCGCACCGCGGCCAATTGATTGCTCAGTTTATGGGCGAATCTATCCTGTTGGCACTGATTGGCCTGTGCCTAGGCATCGTTCTTGTGGAATTGATGATCACCCCGTTTGGTGATTTTATCGGCAAAGCGCTGACGATTGATTATACCGATGGTCTGACCATGGGTATTTTGGTGGGACTGGTCGCTTTTGTGGGCATGATCGGCGGTGTATATCCAGCGCTTGTACTTTCAGGTTTTTTACCAGCGCATGTCTTGAAGGCGAACAAGTCAGCCGAAACGAGCGGTTCTGCGGCACTTCGTAATATTTTGGTGATTGCCCAATTCTCAATTTCGATTGGCTTGATTATCGCTACAAGTGCCGTATACGGTCAGCGGCTTTATGCAACATCTAAGGACCCTGGTTTTGAAAAAGAAAATATTCTCGTCGTGCATAATCTGGGTCGCACCGACATGCAGGGCAAAGGTGAAATTCTCCGTCAACGCTTGGCGCAAATCCCGGGTGTTACAAAAACAAGCCTGGCGGCTGATACACCCGCAAATGGCAATGAAAGCAATAGCAATGTTACCAAAGAAGGCGATGACCCAAGCCTGACCATGCTCATTGGCCGGCAGTCAATCGATTACGACTTCTTTGACCTTTACGATGTTGATGTCATTGCTGGCCGTGTCTACAGCCGCGACCGTGAAACAGACGGCATACCATCAGCTGAGGGCGTGCCAGAGGAGCAACTGTTAAGCGGTACACTCGTGATCAACGAAGCTGCCGTACGCCGCCTTGGTTACGCGTCTGCTGCTGAAGCTGTCGGCCAGCGCTTGATGATGGGAGTGTCGCAAGGCAGAGAAGCAGCGATGGAAATCATCGGTGTGATTCGCGATATGCAGTTCCAGTCTTTGCGCCGGCCTATGCGCGCTGAAATGTACCAGCTACGGCCTGCCGATGTGCGTAACTTGTCGGTAAAATTTGAGGGGGATGCGGCACCAATACTGGCACAGATTGAAGCGATCTGGTCTGAAATGGCACCGACGGTGCCATATCGTCATACCTTTATTGATGACCGTTTGAAGGAAGAATTCGCGCAGGAAGAGCAGCAGTCTGTATTGCTGGCTGTGTTCGCAAGCCTTGCAATATTGATTGCCTGTCTTGGCCTGTACGGTCTGGCCTCTTTCACAGCGGAGCGCCGCACCAAAGAAATTGGCATTCGAAAAGTGATGGGCGCGTCCGTGATTGATATCGTGCGCCTGTTGATCTGGCAATTCTCCAAACCTGTTTTGATAGCAAATATAATTGCTTGGCCGGTCGTGGTTTACGGCCTGATGACTTGGCTGGAGACATTTCCTTACCGGATAGAAATATGGTGGCTGGGTATATTCTGTGTGGCTTCGGGCATCATTGCCTTGTCGATTGCCTGGGCCACCGTCGGCGGCAACGCCGCCAAAGTTGCACGAACAAACCCGATAAAAGCACTCAGGTATGAATAAGAAAAATTGTGACCGCAGGAGCTCGTGATGTTTCAAAATTACTTTCAGGCGATGTTTCGGAATATTATGGCCAACAAGGTATATGGCTTCATTAATATTGTTGGCCTTGCCATTGGGTTGACAGCTTGCATTTTGATTATGCTTTTTGTCCGCGACGAGCTTTCTTTTGACCGCTTTTGGGCAAAGTCTGACGGTATTTACCGCCTGCATACCACCTTCAACGTGCCGGGGCGTCAACCCTTTGTTACGGCCAGTGCACAAGGTCCCACGAAAGAAGCTCTGAAAGGCTATTTCCCTGAGGAAATAGCGCACACCACTCGTTTTGCTCAGATGCAGCCTGTGGTTAAATATCAGGACAAGGTTTTTTATGAGCGAGTCCATTGGACCGACCCTGACACAGTTAAAGTGTTTGACTTTGATGTTGTTGAAGGTGACCTGGCTGCAGCCCTCAGCGACAACAGCAGCATCGCGCTAAATCAGACTTTCGCACAAAAATATTTCGGCGATGAAGTGGCGGTTGGCAAGGTTTTGACCATGACCACCTTCGGCGTGGTGCGGGACTATCAGGTTGCTGCGGTGTTCCGTGACCTGCCCCACAACACTGTACTTTCCTTTCAAGCGCTGACTATGATTGACGAGCAAGACTTTACTCATCAGCCGGCCATATTTTCCGAATGGTTTTCGTTAAACAATTGGGTCTATTTCACCTTGAAGCCCGGCGTGGACATTTCAAGAATTCAGGCTCAACTCGGCAGCTTTGCTGACGCTGTAATTATTGCACCCGGCGCCTTTGACGACGACACCAAACCGTCGGACTTTGTTACTTATAGCGCGATGCCGTTAACCGAGCTTCAACTCAACAGCCCGGGTGGTCGTGAAATGAAGCCGGTAGGTAACGCCGGGATCGTGGCGACATTCACCGCCATTGCCGGGCTTGTCTTGTTGATTGCCTGCATCAATTTTACCAATCTGGCCACAGCCAGATCGACTCAGCGCGCCCGCGAGGTTGCGCTCAGGAAAGTACTCGGCGCAAAACGCAAGCAATTGATCCTGCAGTTTATCAGCGAGTCGCTTTTGCTTGCGACAGTTGGGCTGTTGTTGGCCATCGTTTTTGTTGAATTGCTGTTGCCCTTTTACGAGCAATTTCTGGATCGCAACTTAACCTTTAATTATACGGGCACATTTGGCCTGACCATGTTTGCTGGGCTGATAGGGCTTGTCGGGTTGATCGCAGGTTTTTACCCTGCGCTTGTGTTGTCCGGTTTTCGACCTGCGCGGGTATTGAAAGCCAATCGGTCAACTGAAACAAAAGGCTCGTCCCGGTTGCGTAGCGGACTGGTTATCCTTCAGTTTTCTATTTCCATAGCTCTTATAATTGCCACTGGTGTTGTCTTTGGCCAGATGGTCTATGCCAACTCAAAAGATCCAGGGTTTAATAAAGAAAACCTGTTGATAGTGCGCAATGTGTCGCGTGAAGGCATTGTAGGCAAGCAGCAAACTTTGAAGGATGAAATTCTACGACTTCCCGGCGTTGTATCAGCGACCTATGTCGCCGATGCACCCGCCAGCGGCAATGAAAGTAATTCATCTGTTCGTATCCCCAGTAACCCCGAAGCGGGTGATATTTTAATCGGCCGCCAGTTGGTCGATGAAGATTTTTTCCCGAGCTACCAAATTCCCATTGTTGCCGGCCGAAACTACAACCGTGATTTTGCCCAGGACGGCATGCCAGATTTTTCAAATGCTGAGCCTGGCCAAACGCTTAACGGTACTTTGATCGTCAATCAGGCAGCGCTTAAAAGTCTTGGCTTTGGTGCCGCGGAAGAAGCGGTTGGGCAGATTGTTCAGGTTCAAACCGGTAGCGCCGGTTCAGATGCCATTTTTGCCAACCTGGAAATTATCGGCGTGTCGGCGAATACGCATTTTAAATCGCTTCGGCAGCTGGTACGGCCTGAAATGTATTATTTTGTCAAAGATGGTTTCAGGAATTTAACGGTTCGTTATTCCGGTGACCCTACCGCTCTTTTGGCACAAATCGGGACCACGTGGCGCACCCTTGCAGCAGATGTTCCTTTCAGTCACTCGTTCGTCGACGAAGCCATGGCACAGCAATATCTGCAGGAACAAAATCTGGCGACCATGTTGGGTACTTTTGCTTCGCTTGCGGTGTTGGTTGCCTGTATGGGCCTATACGGGCTTGCATCTTTTACCGCTGAGCGTCGCACGCGAGAAATTGGTATTCGCAAAGTTATGGGCGCGCGAGTGATGGACATTGTCCGCCTATTGGTCTGGCAATTTTCGAAACCGGTTTTGGTAGCCAACCTCATCGCCTGGCCAGTGGCCGCATGGGGCATGATGATGTGGCTGGAAAGTTTCCCTTACCGGCTGGATAGCTGGGTGTTGGCACCCTTATGCATGATCGCTGGGGCAATCGCGCTTGCCATTGCATGGGCAACTGTTGGCGGTAACGCCGCGCGTGTGGCCCGAGCCAACCCTATCAACGCCCTTCGTTACGAATAAGGAAACAGCCGTGTTTGCAAATTATTTGAAAACCGCGCTGCGTAACATTATGCGGCAAAAGTTGTTTTCCTTTATCAATATTGTCGGGTTGGCCATCGGGCTTGCCGCTTTCATTCTCATTGTGCTTTTTGTCCGTGATGAAATGTCCTGGGATCAGCACTGGGACCGCGCTGACGACATTTACCGGTTAGAAACAACATTGCAGTATCCGAGAGGATCAGATCGTTTCAGCCCATCTGCAGCGGCACCGCTCAAGGAAATTCTCCTTGATACAATTCAGGAAGTTGAAGCTGTAACACGCTTTGTCGATGTGAATGTAACAGTACGCCACGGTGCTGATGTTAATGCCCAAATTATGCTTTTCGTTGACAATAATTTTATTGAGTTTTTTGACTTCCCGTTTATGGAAGGCAGTAGGGAAACCGCTTTTGCGACCATCAATAGTATTGTTATCAGCCAATCAACGGCGCAGCGTTATTTCGGTGAGAATACGGCACTGGGGCGCATTATTTCGGCAAGATTGGGCGGCGAATTCCGTGACTTCACTGTTGGTGGCGTGATCGAGAATCCACGCAGTGATACGCATTTGCGCCATGATTTTCTGGTGCCGATGAACCGAGAGTATTTTGCAAATGCTCGCTGGTTTACGGAAGACTGGCGGTTTTTGGTTCACGACACCTATATTCGCTTTGCCCCCGAAACAAATATAAGTGCAATGAGAGCAGCACTACCTGCTGTTGTCTCACAGCATAAGCCAACCATATTCAGCAACGGACAAGAAGACAGGCGCAACGTGATGCTACATCTGGTGCCTATTCAGGATACCCATCTTCATTCGCATATTGCAGCTGCGGATCCGGATGTGTTGTTTGGGTTTTTAGCCGTCGCATTTCTTATTTTGATGATTGCAGTTGCTAATTTTCTCAATCTGTCAATGGCGCGCACAGCATACCGGGCAAGGGAGGTTGCATTACGCAAAGTTGTTGGTGCTCGACGTGCGCAAATTATCCAGCAGTTTTTAGGTGAGTCCGTTATTCTTGTATTTGTATCAATGTTGATCGCATTGGTGCTAGTTGAAGTGAGTTTGCCTTACTATAATGAATTCCTTTCAGCCTTTGTGACTCTTGACTTTATTAATCAAACCAGTGTTTTGATGGGTTTATTACTGCTGTGTATAAGTATTGGTTTGGCAGCTGGAAGCTTTCAAGCATTTTATTTTGCAGTCCTGAAACCGCGCGATGTTCTGTATAGCAATACAGCGGCAGATAATGGCACCAGTATGCTTCGAACAGGCTTGGTCGTTGCCCAGTTCGCGATTTCTATCGCTTTGATGACATTTGCTTTCTTTGTAACACAGCAAACCAAGTATGCCCGCACATTGGATATTGGATTTAATGCCGAAGAGGTCATCATTGTGGGCGGGACCAATAATGACCGATCCGAGATATTCAAAACCAGATTACTTGAAAGCCCGCATATTACCGCCGTCGGACGTTCTTCGGATGTACCAACTGAGGGCAGTGAAGATCGTGTTTCAATCATACGAGCATTGGATGGTGAAGCGTTAACCATGGATGGCTTAACGATTGGGCCAGACTTCTTCAATGCCTATGAAATACCATTGCTTGCGGGAAGGTACTTAACACAAAACGAGGCAGACGCAGCACGCTTGCGTGAGGATGACGGTGATTATAAACCTGCAATCAATATTGTTGTTAACGCCAGTGGTGCCGAGTTACTAGGATACTCCGTACCAGACGCAGCTATCAATCAAACAATAACAACCGATTTATATGCAAATTGGCGTGTGGATGCCACAATTGTGGGTGTCGTTGACGATTTCCACTTCGATAGTGCGCGTGCTGTTATTCGCCCGGGCCTTTATTATGTATTTGAACCGCGTCAATCTGTGATGAGCGTTCGTGCCGAGACTGGAGCGCGGGCAGAAGCCATTGAGGAGATTGAAGAAATATGGCGGGAGATATATCCGGAGAATTTCCTCTATTATCGCACCATGCTGGAAATGGTTGAGCAGCAATACCAGAACGACGAACAATTGGCTGTAATGGTTTCTGCCTTCACCTTACTGGCAGTAGTCATTTCTTGTCTTGGTTTGTACGGCCTTGCGTCTTTCACCGTAGAGCGCCGCACCAGAGAAATCGGATTGCGGAAAATTTTAGGTGCGTCCGTGAAGGATGTTATTGGCTTGCTGCTGTGGCAATTTGCAAAGCCGATATTGGTCGCCAACCTGATTGCATGGCCGGTCGCATTTTATTTCATCAGCGATTGGCTAAACAGCTTTGCCTATAGGATTGATCTGGACCCAGCACCCTTTGTTTTAACTGGCGGTTTGGCATTGATCATTGGCTGGTTGACGGTGGCAGGCCATGCATTTTTGGTGGCACGGGCAAATCCGATCAATGCGCTTCGATACGAATGATGACAGCTTTAGGAGAGACCGCTTGTTCCAGACTTACATAAGTATCGCACTTAGAAACCTGATAAAAAACAGGTTCTATAATGCCGTCAATATTGGCGGCCTAGCAGTGGGTCTGGCTGCGTGCATTATGATTCTGTTGTTTGTCGATCACGAACTTTCATACGATCAATGGATTCCGGAGCACAACCGAACTGTTCGAGCCGAGACTATTACCCGGTTTGAAGGGGCGCCAGAGGGTGATTCCGAAAGTATCCAGCCAGTCGTTGGCCCGTTAATCGCGGAACAATTAAGCGACATCGAACTAACTGTTCGCCTGAACGGAAATACCATTGCGCTGTCGACCGGTCTTGCCGCCTTTGAGCAGAGAGTCACCTTAACAGACCCTGATATTTTTGAGATGTTTGGTATCAAGCTTATTGAAGGTAGCGCCGATACCGCTCTTGATGACCCAGAGAGCATTGTGCTTAGTCGGAAAGATGCGGTCAGGATTTTTGGCCCGGGTTCGGTGGTTGGCAAAACTGTGAAAGTGGATGGCCAGCATACAATGAAAGTTACCGGTGTCATGCCCGACTGGCCGGTATTGTCAGACCTCACAATAGAGGCTCTTGTGCCTTTTTCGTCGCCAATTATCGATGACCAGCCATGGCTGCGGGAAAATTGGGGATCGTTTTCCGGTGTTACCTATATGCGTCTGGCCAAAGGTGTTGACCAAATAAATTTTACCGAACAATTCAATGAAATAGCCCAAAGAATAGCGCCTGACTGGGCCTACAAATCCAAAATTGAGCGCGGTCTTCCACCAACATTCACGTATCATTTCACACCGGTTGTCGACGCTCATTTGAAATCCGATAGCGAACTTGGCTCTCGCGGTAGTATAGAGGCATTGTGGTCGGCCGCCATTGTCGCAGTGCTGATTTTGGCGATTGCAGTTATGAATGTTACCAACCGTGGTACCATGCTGGCGTTAAAGCGGGTCCGCGAAGTTACCATTCGTAAGGCGCTCGGTGCTAAAGCCAAACATCTGGTTGCTCAAATTCTAATAGAAGCGATTGTACTTTCCCTGATCGCAATGCTGGCAGGTATTGTGATGGTGGAGCTGTTGCTGCCGATATTTGGTACAATGATGGATCGCCCGCTTTCGAGCGCACCACTATATAAAATTACTGTTGCTGGGCCATTGCTGATCTTCGCCGTTGTCATCGGTTCGATTAGTGGTCTCTATCCAGCCTTGGTTGCAGCACGTTTCCGGCCAATTGACCATCTGAACGGAGTGTCACCGACGGTGGGGATTCGCTTTAGAAACTTCCTGATGATTGCACAGTTCGCAGCCACTATCGGGCTTCTGGTTACCTGTTTTGTTGTTTTTCAACAGGCTAATTATGCCCAAAGTCGCAATCCGGGGTTTAATAGTGCGCAATTGGTACAAATTAGCGGCATAAGCCGCCCGGCGGTATTGGACCAAGAACAGTCCTTCAGAGAGCGTCTAGCCCGCATTCCTGGAGTTGAGGCGGTAGCCGCAAGCCACGTGGCGCCAGGCCATGACTATAATAATTTCAATTCAGGTTCCGTGGAGGGCGGCCCAACCGTAAACATACGCCGAATTTCCGTCTCAGAAGATTTTTTTGAAACCATGAAAATTCAGGCAATTGCCGGCAGAGTGTTTTCTTCTGACAGAGTCGGTGACCGCGAGGTTAGAGATGACAACGGCAGTATTGCACCGATCATTCTCAATCACACGGCGGTCAGGCAACTTGGGCTGGAAAACCCCGAAAGCGCCATTGGTCGGGTTGTTCAGTTGAGTGCTGGCAATCAACGAACTATTGTCGGCGTGACTAATGATTTGTTTTTGGGATCGGTCAGAAATGATGTGGCGCCCAGCTATTTCTGGATCGATCCACGGGATTTCCGTCATATCATTATGCGGGTTTCTCCGCTTAATATGGCGGCCACCCTCGCAGAAATTGATCAGGCCTGGCGCCAGCAGTTCCCCGACATACCGGTTCAGCGCCAGTTTTTGGACGAAGCGTTTGCTTCATATTATGATACCGAACGCCGCCGCGGCTGGCTGTTGTTTGGCAGTGCCATTGTAATGATTGTAATTGCAACTGTGGGGCTGTTCGCTCTGTCTGCATTGACAACCGAACGCCGTGCCCGCGAGATTGTTATTCGTAAGGTGCTGGGTGCGCGCACCTCAAATATTGTCAATTTGCTATTGTGGCAGTTTTCCACCCCAATCCTTGTGGCAAACATCATAGCCTGGCCAATTGCCTGGTATGTTTTGCACAGTTGGCTTGAAGCCTTCGTCGATCGGGTTGCCTTGTCCCCATTACCATTCCTGGGTGCAGGGTTGCTGGTTTTGGGGATTGCAGGGGTCACAATAATTGGTCAGTCAATCGTTTTGGCGCTGTCCAACCCCGCACGAATTTTACGCTACGAATAAAAAATGAATAATACCCAAAAAGGGGCCAATGCCACCAAAGCAGAAAACGGCAAGAGAGGATGACAGATCATGTTTAGAAACTACTTGAGAACGGCCCTGGGCCATATATTTAAGAACCGCTTGTTTACAGCGATTAATGTATTTGGCCTGGCCATCGGGTTGATGAGCTGCATATTGATCATCCTGTTTGTTCGCGATGAAATGTCATACGACGCTTTCGTGCCCGAGGGCGAGCGTGTCGTGCGTCTGCATTCGGGCTTTTATCCCCCCGGTCGGCCGCCTTTTGAAACAGTGCGATCTCCGGGGCGCTTTAAGGATGCACTTACAGCCTATGCCAGCGGTGAAGTTGAAGCCGGAGTTCGCCTCTTTTTCAATGGCACTACTATCATCCGTGACGCAGATGCGTTTACCGAAATGATGACCTTTGCGGACAATAGTTTTTTTGATGTGCTGAACCTGCCGTTCGCGCATGGTTCGCCGGAAACATCGTTTCGTAACAACAATGATTTTCTCGTTACCGAAGAGATTGCACTGAAGTATTTCGGCCGCACGGACGTGGTTGGTGAAACTTTGGTTAGCTGCTGCATTGGGCCAGATTCCATGCCCCTGAAAATTACCGGCGTGCTCAAGGATATTCCTGAAGCGTCCCATCTGAATATTGACATGTTGTTTGTGATAGACCCGGCTTTGTTCGCGCCCTTTCCTAACATTCTGGATACCTGGACCAGCGTGAATGTCTTCACCTATTTTAAATTGCGCGAAGGTGCGACCGCCGAACAGTTGCAAGAGCGGGTGATAACCTGGCTGGATACGGAAAGTGTTTTTGTTGACGATCCGCGCATTCCTGGCAAGCCATCTGAGTTTTCCAAGCCTCGGATTATGAAGCTTGAGGATATCCACCTTCGCGCCCGTGAGCATGCGGGCAGTATCGGCGATATGGGCCCCATGGGTGACCAAACCCTAGTGACAACTTTTATCTCGGTCGCCATTCTTATCCTGGTCATTGCATCGATTAACTTTATGAACCTGTCAACTGCCAAGGCCGCAAATCGTGCCCGTGAAGTTGCGCTACGCAAAGTCATGGGAGCCACCCGCAAGCAGGTCGCGTTTCAGTTTCTGGCTGAGGCAGTTGCGATTGCGTTTGCTGCGCTTGTTTTTGCCATTGTCGGCGTAGAGCTTGCCCTGCCCATATATAACGAAGCCATCGGCAAACAGCTGGAGCTGAACTTGCTTGGCGATTTGCCACTTTTTGCGGCGTTGATGGGCGGTGCGGTTTTAACTGGCCTCGTTTCAGGTTGTTACCCTGCGCTCTATCTGTCCCGGTTCCTGCCTGCCAGAATTTTACGGTCCAACAAATCGTCTGACGGTGCCGGACAAGTCAGTTTCCGGTCGGTTCTGGTGGTTTTTCAATTCGCCATTTCAATCGGTTTGGTCATATGTACGGCGGTTGTCTACGGCCAGACCATTTATGCTCGTTCGCTTGATTTGGGTTACAGTCAGGAAGGCAAAATCGCCATACCGAGCTTCAACAGCCTGCAGACGCCTGAACAAGGCGAGACAATTCGTCAGGCCATTAGCCAGCTACCAGGGGTCGAAAGCGTGACGCTGTCTTCTGAGGTGCCCAGTCAGGACAACGAAAACAATACCGGTTTTACGGTATTGTCCGGTGAAACAGTTTCAGACGGTCAGGCAACGGTTCTTAATTATCATGGATTTGGATATGGTTTTCTGGAGGCCTACGATATTAAACCGCTTGTTGGTCGCACATTCGATGAAGCATATGGGACAGACGCGATTGTCCCTATTCCAGAAGAGGAAGACCGGATCGGGTCAGCCAGTGTTGTTCTCAACGTCTCCGCCATCCAGCGGCTGGGATTTGGCACCCCCGAGGAAGCGCTCGGCAAAGTTCTTCGCGCAGATGTTTTCCGCGCTGGTAATTACGACCTGACTATAATCGGTGTTGTGCCAGACATGTACTTCCGGTCGGTAAAATTCGGTGTGCGCGCAAGTGTGTATTGGGTTCACCCTATGTCGTTCAGGGTCGCGACGGTTAGTTATAATACTAATAATACAGCATCGCTGATCAATGACGTCGAAGCGATTTGGAAACAACATGCGCCGCAAGTTCCGCTTTCCCATGAATTTGTATCAGAGATGCTGGCAGCTCAGTATGATCAGGAAAACAGGCAAGCTGAATTGTTTGCCGCCTTTTCGGTTCTCGCTGTTTTGGTTGCCTGTCTCGGCTTGTTTGGTTTGGCGTCTTTCAGCGCAGAGCAGCGCACTAAGGAAATTGGCATTCGCAAGGTTCTTGGGGCGACGATACGAGACATTGTTCAGCTGCTGGTTTGGCAATTTTCTCGGCCAGTTCTTGTCGCCAATCTGATTGCTTGGCCCGCTGCATGGTATTTTATGTCAGACTGGCTCGATGGTTTTCGTTACAGTCTGGGCAACAGTTATATTTTAATGGTGGCAGTGGCGGCGGGCACCATTGCTTTGCTAATCGCCTGGGTCACTGTCGCTGGCCGGGCATACCGGGTGGCGCAAACCAACCCTATCTCAGCGCTTAGGTATGAATAATGATGCCGCACCTAAAGCGCTAGCAAACAGAAACCATCAACAAATAGGAAAAGGCCTGGAAACTATCCGGGCCTTTTTCTGTCGTTAGCCTTGGCTTAATACATGCCCTCAAGCGTGTCTTTGTAAACTTCTTTGACCACATGGCGTCGAAGTTTCAGGCTCGGGGTCATCTGCTCGTTTTCGATGGTGAAGGCTTCGGTTGCGATAGCAAATTTTCGTACTTTTTCAATGTTGGATAAGCGCTTGTTAATACGGCTAACTGCCGTATCTATTGCCTTATGCAGGTCTTTGTCGTTTGCTAGCTTCTCCAGCCGCGCGGCTGACTTTCCGCACTCTTTGGCCCAACTTACCAGCCATTCCGCATCGGGTACAATCAGCGCTACCATATGGGGCCGGCTATTGCCGTAAATCATCGCTTGAGCGATTTCGTCCTCCAGCGCCAACAGGCCTTCCACTCGCTGAGGCGAGACATTGTCGCCTTTGTCATTGACTATAATATCTTTCTTACGGTCGGTTAGTTCCAGATAACCGTCTTAGTCGATTTGACCGATGTCGCCGGTATGCAGCCATCCGTCGACGATGGTCTCGTTGGTGGCTTTTTCGTTGCGCCAATAGCCTTTCATCACCAATTCGCCCTTGAGCAAAATTTCACCGTCGTCGGCCACCTTTGCATCGATATTCTTGAATATTTTACCAACAGTATGCATTTTTGTTGCCCAGGGTGGATTCGCGGAAACAACTGGGCCAGCCTCGGTTTGTCCGTAGCCCTGCAAAAGTGGTAGACCAAGTGCCGCGAAGAAATAGCCCACATCCGGTGACAGGGGCGCGCCGCCCGATACCAGTGCCTTCAGCCGCCCGCCGAACTGTTTTTGCACCTTTCGCCGCACCGTAAGTGACAGGAACCAGTCTTGTAATTTCTCAACCAGCGTCAGGGGTTGATTGTGTTGCAGCTGCTTGACCCCAAGCGCAATTGCCCGGTCAAACATCCTGGCTTTTGTGCCACCTTCATTATGCACTGTGCGGGTGATTCGGGTGCGCAGCATTTCAAACAGTCGCGGCACAACAACCATTATGGTTGGTTTGGCCTCGGCCATGTTGGCGGCAAGTTTTTCGATGCTTTCTGCATACCAGATCTCTGCGCCGAGGGTTAGCGGCCAGCACAAGCCCGCTGTGTGCTCATAGGCGTGACTGAGCGGCAGGAACGACAGGAAGGCGTTTCCGTCCAGTCCCAAACGTTCGATAATGTCCGAAGCGCCGTCGCAGTTATGCAGCAATGATCCGTGATGCAGCATCACGCCCTTTGGCGCGCCGCCGGTGCCGCTAGTATAAATCAGACAGGCGATATCATCGCGGGTCACGTCTGCGCACTGCGCCTGAAACCCAGCCACATCGGCTTCCTGCGCGTTGATAACTGTGTCCCAATTATAAATGGTTACATTCAGCTGCTGCTCAACTGTATAGGGCTGCATAACAATACAATGCTGAAGTTCGTCGCACTGATGCGCCGCGCGAAGGAAAGTGCGCGCCAGGTTTTTGGTGGAAACAATGGCGGCCTTCGCACCACTATTTTCAATGATATGCAGGTGGTCCCGCACCGTGTTGGTGGTGTATGTGGGCACGGAAACAGCGCCGATCGACATAACGGCGAAATCGGCAATCATCCATTCGGGGCGGTTTTCGCTAACCACAACCACACGGTCCCCGGCTGCGACACCCATCGCCCTGAGTGCGGCACCAAGCTGGGTAACTTTCTCTGCTACATGCGTCCAGCTGATTGATCGCCACTCGCCAGCGTGTTTGGAGAAAAGCAATGGTTTGTCCCCAAGCGTACTGGCCTGGTCGAAGAACATCTGTGTCAGACTATTCCATTGTTTGATTGGCATATGCCGACTCTCCCATGCGACTGTTATTGCTGGTTGGCGGCGTGAGCCAACGCTGTAATTTCCCCCTTCATGAAGGTTGCCCCTGTGGTCGCCAGTGTCAAGCCCCGCGGTCTCACTTTTCCCGTTAACTATTTATCCACAATAAAGTTGTCTAATTCTGAGGGAATCGGCTTGCGGGAGGGTTAGCCTGGTGCCATAGTCGGCGCGAGACAGCCTATGCCCGTCGGCGTTAATGACGAGAGCAAACCTTTGTAGTTCATGCGATGAGCATCGAAGACCAAAAAGACAAGGGCCCCAAGCCCAACAAGAACGCATCTACCGTGCGGGCAGAAGACGACTTTGTTCTGCGTGGTCAAATTGACCGACCGATCCAACCAGAAGCCACGCCGGAAAGACGCATGCATTTGCGGGCTTTCGATTATTGGCACGGGCTAAATGCTGGTCGTCAGTTTCCGCAATTTGAAGATTTGACGCCGGAAGGGCTGACGCCGTTCAAGCAAAATTGTTTGCTGCTGGAATATCACCGGGGCGACATGATGGTGCGTTTCTGCGGCGCTGAAATGGTGGTTCTTTTTGGTGAAATCTTGTCGCCGGGAAGCCAGCTTAGTGGATCGCCGGCGACAGCCTTCTCTATGGCCTTGCAACAGCGGTTGGCTTTATCAGACGGCAGGCAGGAAGCCGCTGAATTCGAATTTATTGACGGGCCGGTAGAATGCCGGGGCACGCTATTGCCGTTCAGCGCACGCGGCGAGCTGGCCGAATTTATTATGGTGGTGGTGAACCACCGGCGAAAAAGCACAACCGATACGGTGACACTTGTTGATCCAAAGTCTACAGCGGTTCGTGCTAATGAAGCGGCAGATAAAATAGCGGCTTTGGCAACGCTCGCTGTTGAATGCGCCGATGCTGGCAGCACTGTTGTGCACCCCGGAATTGGCACGCGTGAAGGATTGTACTTGGCGCTTGCTCAGGCCTACAGGTTACATATCGCCGCCGCGCGAGATCCGGCGAGCTACAAGAAATTTTTGCGCTCCCACGGCATGAGACAGCAGCAGCGCGCACCATACACACCAGCACTGAAGCTTACCTTCGGTGCGACTTATGACAAAACACGGTTGACCGAATATGCCGCTGCGCTTTCCTGCGCCGCACGTAATGAAGTTGGGCCCGATGGGCTGGCTGATTTTTTGAAAAATCACCCCGGTGGTATCAAAGGCTGTGTGCAGGAAGAAAGAGCCGTGCGCCAAGGCAAGGGCAGCAGCAATCAGCAAGTGCGACTTGAAGATGCTCAAACCAAAGCCCGGCAGATAGCAGCGGTTTCACTTGAAAAAGTTTCGCTGTCTCAGGAATTTGGACTGGCGCTTGTTCGCCGCAACAGTGACGGTAGCACCGAGCTTTTGTCAGCTGTGCAGACACCAAAACATATTGTTGATAGGGCAATCATTCAGGTTGCTTCGAAAGATGAAAACTAGCAGTGACCAACCATTGTATACTAGCTATGACCAAATATTGGGGCCAAAACACAGGGGCTTTTTGTGAGCAATAAATCTATATGTAAATACTTAAACACTTCCTTTGCCGATATGATCAAAAAGGAAGAAAAGGGTAAAGCAGCGAAAGAATTGGCGACATTTCTTGAAGAGTTTTTTGTACCTGATGCCCCCGCTGATTTGCTAACACGTGAACCAGATGAACTGTTTGCAGCTGGGTATGCACTTTGGCAGGCGGCAGCGACACGGAAAAAAGGTGCTGCGGTGGTCAAGGTAATGGGGCCGCGCGGTACCGAATCTGCGGATTCCAACCAAACCAGGCATACAGCCATATTAATTGTGAATGACGATATGCCGTTCCTTGTGGATTCGATCACTGGCAGTATGGCGTCCACGTTGCATTACCGTATTCACATGATGCACCATCCGATTATCGATGTCGCTCGCGACAGCGCTGGAAACCGGTCAAGTGGCAAGGGTACCGTACGAGTACGCGAGAGCTTCATGTATATGGAGGTTGACGCGCAGTCAGACAAGGTCGCGTTGCAGGAACTGCATGAAACCCTGGAGAAAACCCTCAAGGATGTGCGCGACGCAGTAACCGACTGGCGCGCTATGCTAGCAAAAATTGATGAAACAGTTGCCTCGCTAACCGTTAACCCCCCGCCGATTTCCGAGGCAGATGTTGACGAAACAATCCAGTTTTTACGCTGGCTTGGCGCTGATCATTTTACCTTCTTGGGTTTTCGCGAATATCGTTTCGATGATAATCCGGCGACCTTTGATTTTAGCCATGTAGATGGTACAGCGCTTGGTATTTTGCGCGACCCGGACCGTTATGTTCTACGGGACAAAGATGGTTTGACCCCGATGTCGCCAGAGATACGGGATTTCCTCGCCCGACCAGATCCGGTGATTATCACCAAAGCCAATGTTAAATCCACAGTGCACCGGCCGTCGCATCTGGATTATATCGGCGTGAAGATTTTTGATGCTGAGGGTAACGCGGTTGGCGAGCGGCGCTTTGTCGGACTGTTTACATCGCTGTCCTACAGCCAGTTTGCCCATGATGTGCCACTTGTTCGCGGTAAAGTTGCCAATATTCAGAAGCGGGCACGTTTGGGCCACAAGTCTTTTGCAGGTAAGGCGCTCACTCATATTTTAGAGAATTTCCCGCGCGACGAGCTATTTCAAGTTAACGAAGACTGGCTTTTCGAAACCGCCTTTGGTGTTCTGCAACTGACCGAGCGCCCGCGTCCGCGCGCCTTCATTCGGCCTGACCAGTTCGAGCGGTTCGTATCAGCGCTGGTTTATGTGCCGCGCGACAATTACCACTCTGGCCTGCGGTCAGCGATCACTGAAATTTTATGCCGTAACTATAACGGCGAAATGTCAGTTTATTACGCCAAATTAAGCGAAGAACCGTTGGCGCGCTGGCATTTCATCATTCGTACCAAACCGGGCAATGTTCCGGTTGTTGAAGAAGAAGATATTCAGCAGCAAATTGTCGAGGCGGCCCAAGGTTGGGATGACCGGCTTCATTTGTCGTTGATAGATCATTTGGGCGAGGAGCATGGCAACCGCTTGCATCATACCTATAAAGCCCGCTTTACTACCGCTTACCGCGAGTTCTTTACGCCGCCGCAAGCGGCTTACGATGTCATTAAGCTGGAGGAAATTGACGGTAAGGATGACTTACGTGTCGATTTTTACAATCACTTGGCTGAAGGCGATGGCCGTTTCAGGCTAAAGATTTATCATGGTTCTAAACTGATCGCGCTATCGAACTGTATGCCGGTTCTGGAAAATATGGGCTTACGTGTGTTGTCCGAACATTCCTATAAAATGGGCGGTGGTTCGGCCAGCTATATCCATGATTTCTCGCTGGAGTGCGGCGCTGAAAATTGTTTTACCGTTGCCGACATCAAGATGCTGGTTGAGGATTTGTTTGCCAAAGTGTGGCTAGGTGCCAGTGAGAATGACGGCTTTAACAAGCTGGTTCTTACCTCTGCCATGACTTGGAGCGAAATTGTTGTGGTGCGGGCTTACGGTAAATATCTGCGTCAGTTGGGTATCGGTTACACGCCGGATTATATAGCAGACACTATGGTTGAGCACGGGGCGGTTAGCAGTCAGTTGTTCAAACTTTTTGCCGCTCAGTTTGACCCTAAATTCAAAGGCGACCGCGCAGCGGAGGCCGCAAAAATTGCTGCAGCGATTGCGCGAGCACTTGAGAAGGTACGCAGTCTTGACCATGACCGCATTCTGCGTGCCTATGTCAATGTAATCACCGCGACACAGCGCACTAATTATTACCAGGACGGTGTTGTTGACCGGGTTGATGAGCGGGCACTGGCCTTCAAAATTCGCTCGCGCGAAATTGAAGAGGCTCCGTTACCACGACCGTTCGCTGAAATATGGGTTTATTCGCCGCAAGTTGAAGGTGTTCACTTGCGCGGCGGACCTATTGCCCGGGGCGGCCTTCGCTGGTCTGACCGCCGGGAAGATTTCCGCACCGAAGTTTTGGGTCTGGTAAAGGCCCAACAGGTGAAAAATGCCGTGATTGTGCCGCAAGGGTCCAAGGGTGGATTTTTTCCAAAGCAATTGCCCGCCGGCGATAGAGACGCCTTTATCAAGGAAGGTGTTTCGTCCTACCGGTCGTTTATCACCAGCCTGCTGTCTATTACGGATAACCTGAAGGGCAGCAAGACGGTTGCGCCCAAACAAACCGTTAGGCGCGACGGCAATGACCCCTATCTGGTGGTCGCCGCCGACAAGGGCACAGCGACTTTTTCTGATATTGCGAATGGCATATCGGAAGGCCGGGACTTTTGGCTGGGGGATGCTTTTGCCTCGGGTGGGTCTGCAGGATATGACCATAAAAAAATGGGCATTACTGCAAAGGGTGGTTGGGTCAGCGTCCAGCGCCTGTTCCGGGAGCGCGGGGTTGACGTACAAAAAGATGAATTTACTGTTATTGGTGTTGGCGATATGTCGGGCGATGTGTTCGGCAATGGTATGCTTCTGTCGAAGAAAATTCGCCTTCAGGCTGCCTTCAATCACCTGCATATATTTGTCGACCCCAACCCTGGTGACACCGCAAAAGCCTGGAAGGAACGCAAGCGCTTGTTTGATACCCCGGGCTCGTCCTGGGAGGACTATGACAAAAAACTGATATCCAAAGGCGGCGGCATTTTCTCGCGCGCGGACAAGTCGATCAAGTTGAGTGCCCAGATCAGGGAATGGCTTGATATTGAGGAAAAAAGCCTCGCGCCCAATGATTTGATCAATCGCATACTAAAAGCTGAAGCTGACTTGTTGTGGTTTGGCGGTATTGGTACCTATGTACGGGCGTCAGATGAAACCGACCAGCAAGCCGGTGATCGTGCCAATGACGCGCTCCGGGTAACTGGCCAGCAGCTGCGGGTCAGCGTTGTCGGCGAAGGCGGTAATCTGGGCATGACCCAGAAGGCGCGTATCGAATATGCCAAGTGCGGTGGCCGTTTGAACACAGACTTTATTGACAATTCCGCAGGCGTGGATTGTTCCGACAAAGAAGTGAACATCAAAATTTTGCTGATCGATGCGATTGCTAAGGGTACGTTGAAACTGGAGGATCGCAACGCTGTTTTGGAGGAAATGACCGATGAAGTTTCGGACATCGTGCTTTCCGATAACTATCTACAAACACAGGCGATTTCGCTGGCAGAAGCGGAAGCGGTTAGCGCGCGGCAGTATCATTTAGGCTTGATTAAGGCGTTGGAACGCGACGGTGGTCTTGACCGTGAGATTGAGTTTTTGCCTTCTGACGAGGGTTTTGCCGAAATGGCGTCCAACGAAAAAGGCCTGACGAGGCCCGAAATATCAACCCTTATGGCTTATGCCAAAATGTCATTGTTCGATACTGTGATCAAAAGCGATCTAATTGACGACCCGATGATGCAGCCGGAACTGGAATGGGGTTTCCCCACTTTGCTACGAGACAGGTTTGCAGAAGAACTTACGAGCCACCAGCTGCGCCGAGAGATTATTGCGACTGTTCTTTCCAACGAAGTTGTAAACTGGGCGGGCCTGACCTTTGTTTATGAAGTTAAAGAGGAAACCGGGCTCGGCGTCGGAGATATTGTTGCCGCCTTTGTTATGGTGCGTGAAGTATTTGGCCTGCAAAAACAGTGGGACGCGATAAACGCACTCGATTACAAGGTGTCCGCCAGTGTGCAATATGACATGCACCGTTCGGTGTCGCACAGCTTGAAAACTCAAGTGCTTTGGGTTCTGCGTAATTTGGACAAACCTTTCAACGTTAGCGAGCTGGTTGACCGGTTTAAAACACCCTTTGAAAAGCTGTTTGGTGTCAAACTGGAGGTGCTCAGCAAGCCGACACAGGATGCCTTCCTTAGTCGTCGCAACGGCCTGAAAGCTGACGGTGTTGGCCACGAATTGGCCACCTTTGTTGGTGCCTTTGAGGTGCTGACTTCGGGGCCCGATATTATCATGGTGGCTGAACAAACCGGCAAGCCAGTAGACTATGTAGCCGGTATTCACTTCGCGCTTGGTGACTTGCTGAATTTTGATTGGCTTCGCCAGCGGGCAGACCGTATCGCGCTTGATGACCACTGGGAGACCCTGGCGGTGCGTTCCATCCTGGAGGACCTTGCAGACCAGCAGCGTCAATTGGTGCAACAGGTTTGTGAAACCGCAGGCAAACAGACAGTAAGACAAGCGGTTTCAGCATGGGAGAAAAAACAGGCCACGCGGCTTATTCGTTCGGGCAGGCTTGCTGAAGAGCTGAAGTCGTCAGGTACGCTTAGTGTAGCTAAACTTAGTTTTGCCGCGCGGCACCTGCGATCCATTTTGCGTTAATATGAGGGGGCTGGGCAATGGCTGAGCAGAAAAAATGGCTGGATAAGGATAATGTCAACTTGATGGTGGCAGTTTGTGCCGTGTTGATATCAGCGGCGTCTTTTTACGCGACTTATGTTCAGTCAACTGTCACTGAGACACAGGTTAAGGCGGAAACCTGGCCCTATATTCAGATTAGCTCAGGCAATTACGACCTGGAGAAAGAACAACGACGAATATATGTAGTAGTAAATAACGACGGCGTCGGGCCGGCACGGCTGGTTAGTTTTCAGCTTTTTTATGAAAATGAAGTTGTGTCCAGCGTCAGCCAACTCATCGCCAAATGTTGTCTTGATGAAGGTGAGACGCGTCGGGATGATGAGGGGAAGATGAAGCCGGAATATGGAACAATCATTACCAGCTCGCCGTCGCCGAGCATTTTACCGGCAGGTGACAGTAAAATAGCCTTTTCATTTGTTGCCACGGACGAAAATGAAGCTTTTTGGCAAAAGTTGAACAAAGCACGTTTCGAGTTAACCGGCAAAGCTTGTTATTGCTCGTTGCTTGATGATTGTTTCGAGATAGAGATTTATGGTGAACCGGTCCCCGTTAAAACCTGTACGGCGCAGCCGGGGGTGGATTATAGCGGCTAGGCTGCACCGTTTTTCTGGTTGGTTTGATACGACAAAACATCGGTACAATTTAAGCTGTCACGCATGATCCAGCCTATAGAAATCGTCCTTCTTTCCAGTCGCCGAATGCCGTTTTAATTTCTTCGCGTGTATTCATCACGAAAGGGCCTTGCCGGGCGATCGGTTCGCCGATGGGAGCGGCTGCGACCAGTAATAGCCGAGTGCCTTTTTTGCCTGCTACTTTGACCGTTTCTCCGTCGTCTAATACCGCAATCGCACGCGTTGCGACGGGTGCGCCGTCAACACTGAAGCCCTCATCGATTCCATAAAGGAAAGCGCTGTGG